>OMOF01000538.1 GCA_900290375.1 Candidatus Desulfosporosinus infrequens | reverse complement strand
AATGGGATCCATTGCAGCGGCCTTTCGCGCTGGAAATACTCCGAAAACAATACCAATCGCAGCTGAAAAACAAAAGGCTACTAATACGGAAGTCAGAGAAATACTGGTGCTCATATTTAAGGCGGTTCCTATCATACTTGACCCAGCAGTACCTAGCGCGATACCAATGCCTCCCCNNTACGATTGCCTCAATGAGAAATTGCGTGAGAATATCCTTACTTCTAGCCCCAATCGCTTTTCGAATACCGATTTCACGTGTTCGTTCGGTAACTGATACTAGCATGATATTCATAATTCCAATCCCTCCGACCAATAGGGAGATGCCCGCAATTCCGCCAAGAAGCATGGTCAAGGTTTGAGTGACCCCTTGCATCGATGCTAATATATCAGCCTGATTCTGAATCGTAAAGTCATCAGCTTTGCCAGCGTGGATCTTATGAGCTTGTTCTAAAGCTATCGTAATTTCATCTTGTGCTGTTTGCATCAGGTCCGGAGAAGAAGCTGATATTAAAATACTACGCAAGGTATTTTTCCCAATTAAACGTTCCTGAACGGTTGTTATCGGTGCGAGAATCATATTGTCACTACTCATAAAACCAGATGATCCTGTGGCCGTCGTCACCCCAATCACTTGAAATGGGATGTTATTTATTTTAATGGTTTTTCCAATGATATCAGTATTCGGATCTCCCGTCAGGTTAGTAACCACAGTTGCACCGAGGACAGCAACCCGTGCGTTACTATCCACATCGGCTTTTGTAATAAATCGACCGCTGGCCATAGTGACGTTTTTAATGACTTCATAACTCTCATTCGTCCCACTTATTTGCGTGGAGGTATTTCCAGAACCCAATACCACTTGATAGTCGTTATCCGTATACGGGGCTACTGCCTTCACAGCCGTTCCAATTGGAATCTTGTTAAGATCCGTAATGGTCAGGGTGGTTAAACTGCCAGCTCCCCCTCTAACTCCTCCAGAATTAGACTGCCCGGGACTAACAGTGAGAAGGTTTGAGCCAAGCCCCTGAATCTGAGAGGTTATCGAGGCGGTTGCCCCATTTCCGATCCCGACCATGGCTATGACAGCCGCTACTCCGATAATCATCCCGAGCATTGTTAATGCCGATCGAAGTTTGTTCGCTTGCAAAGCCCTGAGGGAAACCCGAATACTTTCAATAAAGTTCACATTGATACTCCTTCCTCAATGATCTGTGTTTGCTCTTTATCTGCTCGCAATTTGCCGTTTCATCTCGAAGCTCCGTCTTTACATTTATTTTTAGATCTTTTGATTTGTTGCTTGACTTTCTTTATGTAATACCAAGTGGATGCAAATAACACTAATGTGAAAAAGGCTATGCTGGTGCCCCGATCAGTAATTATTTCCAAATTCTCAATCCCCTCTCTCCATCGGGTATATACTATAGTCTAACATCCTTTTCTTAGAAACTGCTTAAAATATTAAGTGATTGTCATTCGTCATTCTAAGCACATTTAAAATCCTCAGCAACAACGAGGGCTTTTCCTTTTCCTTTTCCTTTTCCTTTTCCTTGATGCATTTTGATCTTCATATTCTGATAAGGTGTATGAAAGAAAATAACAGGTCAAAGATGCCAAGGATATTTTATGTCAGACAAGGAGGTATGTTTACGTGATAGTGGGACTATTAGGTAAACATACCGACGCAGTATGACGCGAAATTGACTGGCATACTGACTGGCTATTTTCTTGAATGTGCCTAAATTTTAAGATTGAATTGCGGTTAAAGAACCAATATTCTATGATTAGAATAAATCTTTTTAGAATGGAGTTGTCTAGATCAATGAAAAAGAATTTAGGACCTGTTAGTGCACTATACCCTACACCAGTGACCTTGATTGGAACAGAAGTAAATGGAAAGATCAATTATATAAACATCGCGCATGTTGGTATCATCGATTTCAACACTCTGTCACTTAGTATGGTCAAAACCCGCTACTCAATTAAGGGCATAAAGGAAAATATGACATTAAGTATTAACATACCCTCAGAGAACATGGTTATAAAAACTGACTTCGTTGGCATTGTATCAGGTGCAGATTATGATAAATCTACTATTTTCGAAAGTTTTTATGGGCAATTGAAAGGCGCTCCAATGATTAAAGACGCTCCTATATGTATAGAATGTCAAGTAGTAAACATCATTGATATGCCGAAACACGATGTGTTTTTCGCACAACCAGTCAATACATATTGTAATGAAGAAATATTGATAGATGATAAGATAGACTTTTCCAAAGTTAAGCCTATACTTTTCGATAGGCCCCAAGGGAAGTATTGGCAGCTAGGAAGGGCGTTCGCTGATTGCTGGTCAATTGGCAAGGAATATAAAAATGACCGGTCTCTCTAACCTACCTAAACTCATTTCCTCTATCGCAACCGATCTTTGGGCTTTTCACGATGGATAGCTTTTCAAATATACACTTATCCGATGTTACGCCATTTTTATGAAGTCGAAGCTAGGCATGAGAGTTTCCTGAAAGTGGTATAAACAAATGCCTCTTTCATACAAATGGAAAATCTTAAGAAATAAAACCGTGCTAATCAAAGCGCGGTTTGCAACATGCATGTCAATAAGCTAATTCCCTCAGAGAAGAGGGACTTGATACAAAATATTCTATATCGACCTATCTGGCTATCATCTGAAAAGGTGATAGTCTTTTGATGATTATCATTCGGATAAACAGTTCTCAAAATGGAGAGATTATAAAAAAGTATTTTATCATTTCCAACTAGAGGGGCTGATCTATTTGAATTGGATTCTTTGGCTCTACTTCATAAATACGGTCTTAATACTGTTTATAGCAATTAGAGAGGCGCGCAAACCTGCCAAGGCTCTCTTTTGGTTAACTCTCAGCCTCGTTTTACCCGTCTTAGCCTTCGTCGTGTATCTCCTAATATCGAATCCGTTGGACATTCCCCGTGAAAAACTTAAGTTATCATCACCAATGTCTAACAAGTTACCTGATTTATTTAGTCATTCTACGTTAGCGATCGCTCAAACTTTACAGCCTTTTTCAGTACATGGTCTTCAGAACGGTCGAGTTCAGGTGCTTGCGAATGGTATTAAAACCTTTGAAGTACTCAGCCAGTCGATAAAGCTCGCTCAAAGGACAATTGACCTAGAATATTATATATATCGTGATGACCAAATAGGAAGAAAAATTACGGATTTGTTAATCGACCGTGCCTCTTTCGGCGTCCAGATTCGCTTCATGAGGGATGGTTGGGGAAGTCGACAATTTCCGAAATATCAAATATCTCGGATGATGGCCGCCGGGATCGAATGTCGAACGATATTCCCATTACGTTTTCCATGGATATCTGCTCATCTTTGTTACCGGGACCATTGTAAAAACGTTGTGATCGATGGAACGGAGGCTTTTGCGGGTGGGATCAATATCGGGTATGAGTATACCGGATTAAAACCCGATGTAGGGTTTTGGCGTGATACTCATGTGAGAATGATCGGGGAAGTTTCCGACGATCTCCAGACAATTTTTGACAATCACTGGAACATCGCTTCGCCAGACCGGGTAATGATTCATCAGAAAGAAAAGTTATTGGATAAACCATTCCGAACTATCTCTTCATCTCGTAAAACAACACTTTCTAGACTGTCCTCAGAGTGGAACTTTGAAATTGGCACAATGAATGGCATCGATCTGGAAACAGTTCCGGACTCTGATATGTTGCATCATGCCTATATTCAAACATTAGAAGGTAATCCAGGTATACCTACGGAAGTTATCCGGGAGACCTACTTCATTGCCCTGACACAAGCGACTCAATCCATCGAACTTACCACACCCTACTTTGTTCCCGATGAAGATATTATTATGGCGATGAAGACTGCTGTAGCACGAGGAGTTCATATAAGATTGCTTACTTCGAGTCAAAAGGATCTCTCTACCTTGATCGTAGGTCAAGCAAGTCGCACCTACTATGGTGAACTATTGGAAGCAGGAGTCAATATTTATCTCTATAATAAAGGCATGTTGCACTCGAAGTCTATGCTGATCGATGGAGAAATCACTATTGTAGGATCTGCGAACTATGATTCAAGAAGTTTTCGATTGGACTATGAAATATGCGCAGTGATTTACAATTCTGATGTAGTAAATGAACTCACTAAGCAATTTGAGTACGATCTCACTCAGTCTATAGCCTTACGAATTGAGGATTTAGCTCAGCTTTCCATTATCCAACGTGTTGTCGATCAAGGAGCACGTTTGCTTTCCCCGTATATATAGTAGGGTTAACGCCTTGGTTTAGCTTAAGGCTTTTGTCATTTATCACTTCCACCCAATTGTAACGATATTTTACTCTTTAGTGAGGCAGAAATATCCAGACCCATTTGGGGGACAGGTTCAGGATATCCCAGGTAATACCCTTGAGCATGACTCACTTGATCTTCTCCAAGAAGATCCAAGATTGAACTATTTTCCACAAATTCTGCAATGACCTCTTTACCTAGAGAGCGCGCAACTGTGTTCATTGCTTGAACTAAAGCTCGATTTTTATAGTTTTTGTCCAAATCGCGCACGTAACTTCCATCAATTTTGACATAGTCTACCGATAAATACTGAAGGTATGAAAAGGAGGAAAAGCCTATGCCGAAGTCATCCAGCGCAAATCGGCATCCCTTTTCTCTGAGTCGTCTGATCCATCGGTCAGCACGTACCAGATCCTTCACTGCCATAGTTTCTGTAATCTCAAAACCAAGCCTCGAGGGCTCGATTCCCCTTTGATGAATATTTTCTTCGATTAATAATAGAAGTTCTTCATCTCCGATACTAACGCCTGACAGATTGACAAACAGGTTAAGAGTTGGATATTTCTTTAGGGCTTCAAACGACAATACTATAACTCGCTTATCAATTTGTGACATCAGACCAAAGCGCTCAGCAATAGGGATTATTTTACCTGGGTAAACAATTTCCCCGTTATCCATCACTATTCGCATTAATGCTTCGTGATGAATAGTTTCGCCCGTCGAAATATTTAATATTGGTTGAAAAAATAAAACGAATTTGTCTGTTTCAAGGGCATCGCTGATCAAAACCATTAGGTCGTTCGTTTCACTTAGTTTATCTATAACCAATTGCTCATTGGATGTGCAGAAAACACGATTTCGCCCTTGTTCCTTTGATTGGTAAAGGGCATAGTCGGCGTATGAAATAGTCTCACGAAATCCAAGCGTTG
>OMOF01000565.1 GCA_900290375.1 Candidatus Desulfosporosinus infrequens | reverse complement strand
AAGATTTCAAAAGCCGTTTATCTTGAGAAGTTGGTCAATCAACGCAAGCCGATCGGCATGGTTTCAGTGGCAACTTACTTATTACAGATTTCCTCACAAACGAATCTATTGGCTTTAAAGGTCGCGATTGTGGCCGCCAGAGTTGGAGAAGCAGGAAAAGGATTTTCGGTGGTTGGCGTAGAAATAAGGAAACTAGTAGAGGATTCAAGAAAGACCTTCCCTTCTTTTATGAGCACAACAGGACAAGAGGATTTGGGAGCATGTAATTCGGGCGAGTTTAGATGAAATATAAGTAATCTGCTAAGTAACAACACTATGAGGAGGAAATTCATGCTTTTGCCACTCAGCCAACTACCTGAGCTAAGCCCCAATCGTCAAGCTTTTCCTTTGATTAAGGAGTTTACCTCTCGGAGCGAATTACTTCGGATTAAGGCTCATGAGCAAAACGGGGTAACGGTGATCGACTGCGGCGTTCATGTCGAGGGCAGCTGGGAAGCAGGAATCTTGTTTTCTGCGGTTTGTCTTGGAGGGCTAGCTCAAGTTAAATTACATTGGTCGGACTTCAATGGGTTACGCTGGCCTTCTGTCGAAGTCGTCACAGATCATCCCATCCGGGCTTGCATGGCCTCACAATTTGCAGGTTGGCCTATTAAACTTGGCAAGGGATTATGTATGGCTTCCGGTCCGGCAAGTGCCATTGTTCATAAGGGGAGTCTGTTTAGAATGTTAGGCTATGAAGATCGTTCTGAGACAGCTATTATTTGTTTAGAAAGTAAGACACTTCCCACTGAAGAAGTCATCCAGCATATTTTAGAGGAGTGTCACTGCGATCCAACAAATGTCTATATCTTGGTTGCGCCTACTGCGTCTTTGGTGGGTTCAGTTCAAGTAGCTGCACGAGCTTTGGAAACTGGTATATTCAAACTCAGGAGACTAGGTTATGATTTAGGAAAGATCGTTTCCGGTTGGGGTATTTGTCCGATTTCACCGGTAGCGCATGATACTCTTAGCGGCTTAGGTCGGACGAACGATGCGATCTTTTATGGTTCAACGGTATTTTATAACCTTCGCGATGAAGATGATATGCTGGAGCATGTCGTGAAGCAAGTTCCGTCATGCGCCTCTGAGGAATATGGGCGTGCTTATATGGAAAAAAAGGATACACATGATAACTTTTTTAATATCAGCCCTGAACAGTTTAGCACGGCGGAAGTTTGGTTTTGTAATTTGAACAGCGGTCATTCTTTTCAGGCTGGAGTTTTACGCCCAGATATTTTGAGCCGCTCATTTGGATTGAAAACAAATTTATGTAAATACCCTCCGCGGTAAGCTGAAGGAAAGGTCGTTGGAATATGTGTGATGTCGGTCACTGATATAATTCGCTAGATCGTTTTAGACGGTCTGGCCTTTTGTTTATTCTTGGACCATAGCGGGTTTACCACTGTGGCGTGATCGGAAGTTAAGCAACACTGGGATAGTAATTGGAGGCAAAAAGATGCTGGGTGAAAAAATTCTTGCTGCATTTAAAGATAATTCAACAAAGGTATCAAAAAAAATATATTCCGACCCAATCTCAACCAATTTAATTACAAGAAGGGTCTGCCTAAGAACATTTATCGGGGCAGCAGCGGGTTTATACTTTTTGAGTTTTTTCTCATTAAGAAAAGACGCAACATCAGTAGTTTATCAACCAACTTTAGGTAAAGCTGACGAAGTTCAGCCTTCACATCCAATTTACAAACCTTTTCTTAATGCAAATTATCACATGGAGACCTCAACCTATGATCGTTCAGGGCAAGCAGTTCATCCAAGCGTCACCGATTTTAAAACAGAATATGGGCTTGAAAGTTGGGGAGGATTTCGTTATTGGATGGCATTAACCCCTTTTCCTAACTTTAAGAGTGCGTTCGAAAATCCGAGCCTTTTAGTGAGCCAGGATGGATTAAAATGGAAGAATCCACCCGGCATTAAAAGTCCACTAGTTCCAAAACCGATGGGCTTAATAAACCGCAACTACAATTCAGACCCGGATTTGGTTTATGATCCGGATCAGAACACTCTAATTCTATACTGGCGCGAATATAGCGAGGGTATTTTTGAAAAAATATGGGCTATAAAAATTAGTCCGAATTCAAGGCAAAGTAATAAAATACTTTGCTTTGAAAAGGCTTGGGACTATAAGAAAACCGGTTTGGTTCTGTCCCCGACGGTTTGGCGAAAAAATGCAAAAGAATGGTATATGTGGACTACTGACGGAAACTTGGCTGTGCATTTATATACATCGACTGATGGCATGAGCTGGAGTTCAGGACAACCTTGTAGTGCTCCCTGGGATACGTGGAATGGCGGGTATATTCCTTGGCATATTGCAGCTAAACCCAGTCACATTGATCAAAAGATTGAGTTTTTAATTGCTGGGTGGCCTAAACAAGGAACGATGAATGATTGTCAATTGCTTTATGCAACCGCACCGATGTCACAAC
>OMOF01000532.1 GCA_900290375.1 Candidatus Desulfosporosinus infrequens | reverse complement strand
GGTTGGGTATGGCAGGCGAGGCTAGGCCGGGAAAGGCATGTCTCGGCAAGGCGCGGCGAGCCCAGGTGAGGTACGGCAGGCGTTGCAAGGAAGCTAATATAAAAAGGAGATGTAGTAAAACATGGCAACGAAAACAAAGGAACAATCTGTAGAAATTACAATTCCACCCATAAAAATTAACGAGCTACGTCTAACCATCATTGGAGACAGCCCAATGATCTGTCATGCATGGAGTGAAAAAGCTAAACGAGAAATGCTCGACAAACAAATGAAGAAAGCAAAGGGCGGCAAGGAGGCCAAAGATCCATTCAAGGACTTCACAGAAAGTCTATATTGGATGTCGGAAAAGCCACACAACCCAACAATGGAAGCCTTAAGGGAGGCACGATTTGGCTTCCCCTCGGTAGCCTTTAAGTCAGCGGCTGTTGATGCGTGTTCATATGCAGACGGAATCACAAAGGTCATGGCACGTGGAGCGTTTCACATCTCTGGTGACATGGTAGAAATCCAAGGTATTCCAGAAATGCGCGAGGATATGGTAAGAATCGGTATGGGTACAGCAGACATTCGCTACCGTGGGGAGTTCCGAAGTTGGAAAGTAGACTTGGACATTCGTTACAATGCAGCGGCTCTAAGTGCTGAGCAAATTGTGAACCTGTTTAACATCGGCGGGTTCGCGGTAGGCATCGGTGAATGGCGACCACAGAAAGACGGATCATTCGGTATGTTCCACGTAGTCTGAGAATTATTGTAGCCATGCTGCGCTAAAATCGGAACACCCAATGAAAGGGGGTGATGCAACTTAAAAAGGCCCGTAGGTGCTCTAACACCCAGCAGGCCAGCTCGAAAAATATATCCAACAGTAGTATACCACGGAAACTGGAAAATATTTGTTTATTTAAGAATGGAGACAGACCTTTTTTATCAAATTATTCGCGAAAAGAGGGGCAAACATTGAACAAGCTTGAAATCACAATTGATAAGGCCGATGAGCTAATCGCGGCTATGGACAGGTTGGCGGCGGCGTTGGAGGAAAGCCAGAAAAAGGCCATAACATCTATTCTTGACGTCCCAGAGTTGGGTGTAGTAGAACCTACAGCCGAACCTGAGCCTGAGAAGGAAATTTCGATCCCAGCCAGAGAGGAAACTCCAATAACCGCTGAGCAAATTCGCGCAGTCTTAACCACCAAGAACAAGGCTGGCAAAAAAGATGCGATTCAGGAGTTACTCAAGAGATATGGTACGGTCAACCTGACGAAGCTTGATCCTGCGAAGTACGCTGACTTTTTAAAGGAAGCGGAGGCCCTTTAATGGCTGAACATGCATTATTATCAGCGTCAAGTTCCCATCGTTGGCTGCACTGCCAACCCTCTGCCAGACTTGAGGAGACGTTTGAAAACGAAACCAGTCCCGCAGCGGAGGAGGGTTCAGCCGCACACGCTTTGGCAGAGCATAAACTTCGTAAGTATTTTAAGCTCAAAACTAAAAAAATGACCGGGTCTAAGGAAATGGAGTTCTACACAGATGCTTATGTTAACTATGCTTGCGAGCTGGTAGCTGAAGCTTATACGAGGTCAAGTGATGCGCAAGTGCTCGTTGAGCAAAGAATTGATTATTCCAAATATGCCCAAGAGGGCTTCGGAACTGGGGACCTAGTTATCGTGGCCGACGATTGCGTAGATATCGTTGATCTTAAGTACGGCCTGAGGCGAGTGTCGGCTGAGGATAATCCTCAGCTAAAGTTGTACGCTCTTGGGGCATTAGATATGTTCGGTTTCTTGTACGACATCCAAACTGTGCGTTTGACGATCTGCCAACCGAGGCTTGACAGCATTTCCACGTTTGAGCTATCGGTGGACAAGCTTGTTGATTGGGCAGAAACAGAACTGAAACCCAAGGCCAAGCTCGCGTTTGAGGGTGAAGGTGATTTTCTATCTGGTGATCACTGTAAATATTGCCGGGCCAGGTTTCAATGCAGAGCCCGAGCCAATGCCAATTTAGAACTCGCCAAAATGGACTTCAAGGAGCCTGCCATGTTAACGGATGAAGAGATAGCAAAGGTTCTGGCACAAGCGAATGAGCTGCAGGCTTGGGCAAAGGACGTATGGACGTTTGCAGAGAAGGAAGCCATAAATCATGGTAAACAGTGGTCAGGTTACAAGGTAGTTGAAGTTAAAAGTAAAAGGAAATATACCGATGAAGCCGCGATCGCAGACCGGGTGTTGGCGACTGGCAATTATGACGAGG
>OMOF01000531.1 GCA_900290375.1 Candidatus Desulfosporosinus infrequens | reverse complement strand
AACCAAGCCTGAAGAAACGTATGCACTACAAATCGAAAAACGATGATAATAATTTACTGATTGATCCCGACTTTATGGAAATAGCCGCAAAAACAGAGTTTATGGATCCGTTTGAAAATAGTACAGAATGGAAGGAGTCAGCGACGGTACGGGAACTTCTGGATGGACTGACATACATGGAACACGAGGCAGTTACAATGGTTTGGCTCAATGGTTTAGGCCCTACAGAAGCTGCTTTCCACATAGGCTGTAGCGTACGCAACGTTTCAACGTACTTGATTAGGGCTCGTACTAAAATGATCGCTAAACTGAACAATTCTTCCCAAATGGTCCTTTTTGGCTTTGATATTCCTCCAACGGTCCGCAGGCATCGTAGTAAGGTCAGTAGTACATCGAAGCTAAAACAAAAAACAAAGGAACATTCAGAATTAACCTTATTTTAGCCTTTATGAAGGGAGGTTTGATAATGATTTTGCTTATAGATGCTAACAACTTGCTTGCCAGATCATTTTATGGAAGGCAGCCGTTTTATGATTCTAAAGGGCGACCCATTCATGCTGTTTCTGGCATTGTAAACTGGGTGCTTAAGTTTCACCATGCACATAAACCCAAAATGATTATAGCTTGCTGGGATTCTGTCGGTTTGACCTTTCGGCATCAGCTGTATCCGGCCTATAAAGCTAACCGTAAGCCGAAACCGACAGAGCTGTTGGATCAAATACCACGGGCCAAAAAAGCCCTAGGTAATTTGAAAATTAGCCAAGTAGCTGTCAGCGGTTTTGAAGCAGACGACATAATCGGTACACTGGCGGCAAAATCAAATGATTTGGTGAGGATTGTCACCGGAGACAGAGACATGTTTCAGCTTATTAACCGCAATGTCATGGTTGATTATCTTAGAGCCAGGAAAGCATCACAACAATTAACCCTTTTACAACATGAAGAAGCATACGGTATTGACCCAGGGCAGTGGGTCGATTTCAAAGCCCTTGTTGGAGACACGTCCGACAACATTTCTGGGGTTCCGGGCATAGGGGAAAAAACTGTGTGGCCGC
>OMOF01000527.1 GCA_900290375.1 Candidatus Desulfosporosinus infrequens | reverse complement strand
TTGAAAAAACAGAGCGATCGATTTGCAAACCCAGTAGGGCATACGATATCCCAGGGAACAAAAGGCATCTTAGAAGTCCTGATCGAAGGAAAAGAACTTACTGAAGATTTACCATTTCTTAATGAAATTATCAAAGTAAGGGCGATTCAAGATTTTACACCCTCGAAGGCAATGATCTTTATTTTTCTGCTTAAAAAGGTAGTTAGAGAATCACTAGAAAAGGAAATTCGGCAGAACCAGATCTATGGCGCTTTATTAGAGTTTGAATCGAAAATAGATGATCTGGCTCTTTTTGCCTTTGATATATATGTAAAATGTCGGGAACAGATTTACGAGCTAAAGACGGATGAACTGAAAAGGATGACTTACACACTCTTGAAAAAAGCGAATTTGATGTACGAGATCCCAGCTCAGGAGTTCGAAGTCAAAGACCAAGGATGTAATTCATAAAGGAAGGAGGTCGTAGAGTGAAAGCACTGTTGTCTTTCCTCGCAGTTATTGTACTCATTCTGATCGCCACCCTCGGAGTGAATGTGGCAAATTTACATTTCTTTTTTGGTATCATTATACCTTATCTGGCCTTTATCATGTTTGTAGGTGGATTCGTTTATCGCGTCATAAAATGGGGTCGGTCACCTGTACCCTATCGTATACCTACAACTTGCGGACAGCAAAAATCACTCCCGTGGATCAAACAGAATAAGATTGAAAACCCATCAACCGCTCTCGGAGTTATAGTAAGAATGGCTTTAGAAATACTTTTCTTTCGCTCGTTGTTTAGAAACACGAAAATGGAATTAAATGACGTAGGAACGAACAGCCCGAAATTATCCTACGGCTCGGCTAAATGGCTTTGGTTTGGTAGTTTGGTCTTTCACTGGTCGTTCCTCATAATCATTGTTAGACATCTTAGATTTTTTATTGAGCCAGTACCGTATGTTTTACAAATTGTTGATAGTATTGATGGTATGTTGCAGATCGGGTTGCCGCCTATTTACTTGACGGATCTTTTCTTTTTACTCGCGGTGACATATTTGTTCCTTAGAAGAATTGCTATTCCACAAGTTAAATATATCTCCCTTGCTGCTGATTATTTTCCTCTATTCATGATTATGAGTATAGGGGTTTCAGGGATGCTGATGCGTTATTTCTATAGAGTGGATATTATCGCTGTTAAGGAATTAGCGCTCGGATTAGTCCAATTGCACCCCACTATCCCTGCAGGAATCGGAGCAATCTTTTATGTTCACCTATTTCTGATCTGTACTCTGTTTGCCTACTTCCCCACTAGTAAGCTAATGCATATGGGTGGGATTTTCCTCAGCCCTACACGGAACATGATATGTAACAATCGTATGGTAAGGCATATCAATCCCTGGAACCATGCTGTTGAAGTTCATTCATACGCAGAATACGAAGATGAATTCAGAGAGAAAATGAAAAAAGCTGGTATACCGGTAGATAAGGAGTGATTGAGGATGGCAAAAGTAGAGAAACCAAAACTTCCTAAACCAGACGAAATATCTAATATTGATTATCATCCTCCCGCAACTAGTTGGATGGATACGCCAACCGAATTCAAACCGGGTACCTTTTGTTGGGGTGCTAAAGAAAAAGATCTTATAACCCTTGGTTTGCCTAACCCAAGGCAATGGTCCCCAGCTGACGAAGACTGGAAATTGCCAGAAGGTTGGGAAACAACAATCTTAGATGGAATCGCAGAGAGACTGAGTAAATATCGCTCTTTTAAAATATTTATGGATATTTGTGTTAGATGCGGTGCCTGCGCCGATAAATGCCATTTTTATATTGCTACAGGTGACCCTAAAAATATGCCGGTTCTTAGAGCTGAACTACTGAGATCAGTCTATAAAAAATATTTCACTAAATCCGGGAAATTCCTAGGACGTTTAGCTGGAGCAAGAGAACTTGATGAAAACGTGTTGAAGGAATGGTGGTCTTACTTCTTCCAGTGTACAGAATGTCGTCGCTGTTCTGTATTTTGTCCTTATGGTATCGACCAAGCAGAAGTGACCATTATCGGTAGAGAACTTCTAAACCTAGTGGGTTTGAACATTGATTGGATTGCAGGGCCCGCCGCGAATTGTTATATGAAAGGAAATCACCTTGGTATTGAACCTCATGCCTTCAAAGGTAATATAGAGTCGATGTGTGATGATATAGAGGACATGACCGGTATTAGAGTGAATCCAACCTTCAATAGAAAAGGCGCTGAAATTCTCTTTGTTACACCATCAGGGGACTATTTAGGTGAACCAGGTATTTACACCTGTATGGGTTATCTAATGCTCTTCCACGAACTTGGACTCGACTACACCTGGAGCACCTATGCTTCAGAGGGTGGAAACTTCGGTTTCTTTACCTCAAATGACATGGCCAAGAGACTTAACTCTAAGATTTATGCAGAAGCAAAAAGGCTGGGAGTTAAATGGATCATTGGTGGAGAATGCGGTCACATGTGGAGGGTCATGAATCAGTATATGGATACCTGGAATGGTCCGGCGGACTTCCTCGAGGTTCCAGTATCGCCGATAACTGGTACAAGATTTGAGAACGCCAAATCTACCAAGATGATTCATATCACCGAATTTACGGCTGATTTAATCAAACACAGAAAAATCAAATTGGATCCGAGTCGAAACGATCATCTTAAAGTAACCTATCATGACTCATGTAATCCTTCTAGAGGCATGGGACTTCTAGAGGAACCGAGATATATTCTTAATGCTGCTTGCAATAATTTTTATGAGATGCCTGAAAATACAATCCGAGAGAAGACTTTCTGCTGTGGGAGCGGATCTGGATTAAATGCCTCTGAAAATATGGAACAACGAATGAGGGGCGGCTTTCCACGAGCTAATGCTGTGAAATATGTTCAAGAGAAACATGGAGTTAACATGCTCGCCAATATATGTGCGGTTGACCGGGCTGCCTTCCCAGCTTTGATGGACTACTGGTGTCCGGGGGTAGGGGTTGCTGGTACTCACGAATTGCTCGCCAATGCACTGGTGATGAAGGGCGAGATTCCGAGAGTTATTGATCTACGCGGTGAGGATCTACCGGGCAAGGGAGGTAATGGCTAATGTACAAAGGCGGAAAAATCATTGCTTCGCTGATTATCTTCGTTGCTATCCTGGCTTCACCTTTCTTCTTTAATATGGGGAAAGCTAACGCTGGACCTGATCTTCCAACTTACGCTTCATCAGCTAATTTACAACAGTGTGTTGAGCCTGCGGAATATATGAAGGAATATCATATGCAACTGCTCAATCAATGGAGAAATGCTGATGTGCGTGAGGGAAAAACAGTATATATTAATAGTCAAGGGAAGTCCTTCGACATTAGTCTTGAAACGTGTGTGGAATGTCATTCAACTCAGGCAACAAAGAACACAGTAGGAGTGAATAACCCGGCTTTAAAAACGTCAGATCAATTCTGTGTTTCATGCCATAATTATGCATCTGTAAAGCCGACCTGCTGGAGTTGCCATTCTGGGCCAGAGGGGGCAAAGCAATGAGCATTAACAGAAGACAGTTTTTAAGAAGAGCTGGTATGGTTACCGCACTCGGACTTGGTGGCTCATTTGTTATTAACGCGGTTGAGACGGCAGCCGAATATGAACCGAGTAAACAGGGTCTAGTCGCTAAACATTGGGCGATGGTTGTTGATATGAGCAAATTCAAGACCGAAGACGACTTCAAAAGGGTTATTCAATCCTGCGTCAGTATCCACAATATCCCTGACTTTGGTAATCCCAAGGATGAAATAAAGTGGATATGGTCAGATGATTACGAGCATACTTTTTCCGGTGGAGATAATGAATATCTAACTGATGATTTTAAAAAGCTTCCTTTTATGGTAGCATGTAATCACTGTGAGAATCCTCCGTGTGTCAAAGCATGTCCGACTGGAGCAACTTTTAAAAGAGATGATGGAATTGTTGATATGGATTTCCATCGTTGTATCGGCTGTAGATTTTGCATGGGGGCATGTCCTTTTGGAGCTCGAAGCTTTAACTACAGGGATCCAAGGCCTTTTATCAAAAAAATTGATCCGGATTATCCTACTCGAACTCCAGGGGTTGTTGAAAAATGCATTTTCTGTGTGGAGCGATTGGCAGATGGTTTAATGCCAGCTTGTGTGGAGGCCTCGAATGGTGGACTAATATTTGGCGATTTGGATGATCCAAACTCCGAAGTTCGAAAGTTAGTCAGTACTAAATTTACCATTCGTCGTAAAACAGAGTTCCTAGTGGGAGGTGCCAAGAATGCTTGAGAAAGCTCTAACCGGTAGTAAGAAATACTGGGCATGGATTATCTTCCTTCTTGTAGTAATCGCGGTGGGGTTCATGGCTTACCTGAGACAGTTTAGCTATGGTCTGGGATTAACTGGTATGAGCAGAGATGTATCGTGGGGCTTATACATTGCCCAGTTCACCTTCCTAGTGGGTGTTGCCGCATCGGCTGTTATGCTTGTCACTCCATATTATCTTCACGACTTTAAAAAATTTGGTAGAATGGTCATTTTCGGTGAGTTTTTAGCGGTTTCGGCAGTGATTATGTGTATTTTATTTATCTTTGTCGATGTCGGTCAACCGATGCGGATTCTAAATGTTCTCCTGTATCCTCAGTTACATTCAGTAATGTTTTATGATATGTGTGTCCTATGCGGTTATCTTGCTATCAATATTATCGTAGGATGGACTTCTCTCGGGGCTGAACGAAAAGGGGTTCATCCACCAAAGTGGGTTCATTTCCTAGTTTATTTATCAGTGCCTTGGGCGTTCAGTATTCATACAGTAACAGCCTTTTTATACGCTGGTCTTCCGGGCAGGCATTTCTGGTTAACTGCTATCATGGCGGCTCGGTTTCTGGCATCTGCTTTCGCAGCTGGTCCATCACTACTAATTATTTTGCTGTTAATTGTGCAAAAGGTTAGTAAATTTGACCCAGATCCTCCGGGAGTTGGAGCAATTCAATCACTGGTCAAAATCATTCGGTATGCCATGATTGCTAATGTATTCTTCTATATTTGCGAAGTATTCACGGCTTTTTATAGTGGTATCCCGGACGAAATGGCTGCTTTCAAGTATGTATTTGTTGGACTTGATGGACACCATAGTCTAGTTCCCTTTATGTGGACTGCAACATTTCTTGCCTTTCTTGGGATTGCATTACTAATATTCCCGACACGTAAGAATAAAGTGCTTTTGCCAATAGCCCTACTATCAATTTTCTTTGCTAATTGGATTGACAAAGGTGTAGTGCTCATTATTGCTGGATTTGTTCCAAATTCCTTTGATCGGGTTACGGAGTATTTTCCCACAAGTAATGAGATATCCATTGTCTTGGGTGTCTATGCAATTGGATTTTTGCTCCTTACCGTCCTTTATAAAGTGGCCATATCTGTTAGGGAAGAACAAGCTCAATAGGCTTAGATGGATTTTTTGATACTTGTTTGAGAGGTGTGAGGCTTATAATTCAACTTGTGCTTTCTGGGCATGTTGGTTTAATACGGTCGTTGCTTACATTGTAAGTAGCAGGAGTATAGTCTGGTAGCCTAAACTCAAACAGTTATCAATTTTAATAAACTCAAAGGAGGAAAATTAAAATGTCACAACTTGCAGTAGGTAGTTTAACAGTAGAATTGGATGAAGATGGTTTTCTCGAGGATCATGCAGCTTGGAATGAAGATGTAGCTAAGGCTCTTGCTAGCACTGAGGAAGTAGAGGAGCTTACCGAAGAACATTGGAAATTGATCAACTACCTCAGAGACTATTATGCACAGTATGGTGTTGCTCCGATGGTTCGGAAAATGTGTAAAGATACCGGTTTTGACCAAAAGAAGATTTACGTGCTGTTTCCTGGTGGTCCAGGGAAAGGTGCTTGCAAAGTTGCCGGCCTTCCTAAACCTACTGGTTGCGTGTAATTTTCAGGGGGGTATGCCCCCCCTTTTTTATTTAATAAGTATAAGTTGCAGATGCTTCCCCCAACCTAGGCAAATTTTGCCTAGGTTTCTCTGTTTATGCCAACCAGAAAGTATAAGAGTGAAAGCCAAGTATTATGACAACTAGAGAAAGGTTGCTAATTTGAGTAAATATGACTATGATGGTATTTGGATAGTTAAATAAGAAGTATATATTAGAACTATTTGAGCCCTATTAACTAAAGATATAAAGGAGAAGAGTATCATGGATCACCCTATGGAAACCCGCAAAAAAGTGGTCGAGAAGGGAATTGAAATGCTGTCAACAAACCTCACAGTAGGAACTTGGGGAAATATAAGCTGTCGAGTTCCTGGAGAAGACTATATAGCAATCACCCCGACAGGGATGAGTTACGATACTTTGGTGCCTGAAGATATTGTCATTTTGGACTTAAAAGGAAACACTATCAACGGAACTCGTAAGCCCTCCATTGAAGTGCCTCTACATTTGGCGATTTATAATGCTCGTGAGGATGTACAGGCAATCGTGCATACGCATAGTGCTTATGCAACGGCGATGGCTGTGGCACGCTATTGAAGATTTAGTGCAAATCGTAGGCGGAAATGTGCGTGTCAATGAATATGCATTGCCTGGTACAGAGCAACTAGGTATCAATACGGTTAAAGCAATGGAAGGGCGCAATGCGGTTTTGCTTGCTAACCACGGTATGTTGGGTACAGGGCGTGATTTGGAAGAGGCCTTTAAAGTTTGCCAAATTGTAGAGAAGGCCGCACAAATTACGATTTTTGCTCAGCTTATAGGTGGGGTAGTGGAATTATCGCCAGACGATATTGACGGAATGCGAAATTTTTATCTTGAGGCGTATGGTCAGAAATTAAACAAGGAAATTAATCTGACGTCGTAATTATAAAAAGAAATAATAGCTGTTTTAGAGTATAATAATGAATACATATATTAGTTAGGTCATCTTCAACTTATAAATGATTCCCCTGCAGAAAGTCTAAAATGATATAAAATATCAAGTCACTGCAATTATTTTGGT
>OMOF01000522.1 GCA_900290375.1 Candidatus Desulfosporosinus infrequens | reverse complement strand
GAGAGTAAAAAGGCTGAGCTAATAACGGATAAGCCGGAAGCCTATGATTTCCTACACACAGTTTTACCTACAAAGTTACCCCTTAAGCAATTTTATTCAGAATTTTCACGACTGGTCATTAAAGCAACCCCGTTATTGACTTACTTGAAATTCATCGGTAAATACAAAAAAGGGACTCGACTTCGAACCTTGTTAAATTCTTCGAAAATTATTAAGATTATTCGAAACGGTTATCGTCTTCACGAATAAACGAATAACATTATGCACAACCTTAGAACTCCTAAAATTCTTGCGGGAGAATCTAAGCACCAAAATATTTCGAAAAAAATCGCCATCATCTGAGCTTTTATTCGTTTCTATATGAAAGGCATCGGCAGGATCAAAGTCAATGAGGAGTTGTTAGAAATGGTCCAAAGAATAGTTAGGTTATTAGGAGTTTTCGCACCTATTCTATCGGTGAT
This sequence comes from Candidatus Desulfosporosinus infrequens, assembly GCA_900290375.1. Classification (GTDB taxonomy): domain Bacteria; phylum Bacillota; class Desulfitobacteriia; order Desulfitobacteriales; family Desulfitobacteriaceae; genus Desulfosporosinus; species Desulfosporosinus infrequens. The sequence continues at coordinate 1,921 of OMOF01000522.1, read as the reverse complement.
CATTGCTTATCAAATATGGTTTGGATTCAAGTATACGATTAGCGGGTCTGATTTTACTACTCGGACCATTACGGCATTGCAATTTGCAGTGGAAGGAGGATCGACAGCTATTTTGTTTTGGCCAATTTTCCTATTTCTGTTATCTATTGTAGGTGCGCTTGGAGCCTGGAAAAAGGTTGAACAACTGGTTTGGGTTGTAGCTATTACGTTCATAATAATTTCCGTGTTAGGTGCATGGAGTATTGGTTTACTTGTAGTGCCACTCGCATTATTGTTTATCGCAATTAGCATACTTCTGCATTTCAGTGACAAGGGCGGGTGATAATTGGTTATATTAGCACAAATATTTATAGGGTCTTCGCTTCCTTTTTCATTAACTATTTCTTTGCTTGGTATATATTTTAATCGACCATATTTTTTAGTTATCGGTTCCTTATTGTCACTGGCTTTGCTTGGTATCTTACAGGCTCACCCCTTTTATTTATTAACATATTGGGCTATTTTTTGCCTTTGTCACACATTTTTGCCCTCGTATCTCTACGGATTAACAAAAACTGGGGTTATTTTTTGGTTGTCTTACCGTACGGTATTTTTTTCTTATCCTCTTTATTAATACCACTCATCTATGGTACATAATCCTTATCAAGCGCTATAATGGGAACTCGAGATTCTTAAAGGGGATATGAAAATGATTGAGTTTATTTTTATGCTATCTTTCGGTCTAAGCGTAATATCAATAATGCTTGCTAGCCTGAGTAATTGGAAGTGGTATTGGGTTGCTGGACTTTGCGTGTACATCTTTAGTTGTATAAGCATTTGGGACTTTCGAGGTTATACATTAAGTGTAACCTTTGTGCTGTGGGCACTCGCAATTGGCCACACTCTAAAACTCATTAATAAACTGTACCATTCAGTAATTGTTGTAATTATAGGTTTAATTTTGTGGTTTTTTATGTTTAATACTTTTGATTTTACTTTGTGGTTCCCACCTTTTAGGATCTTTTCGTAGTTATCGCCGGATCACTGGCGAGTGTAATATTCGAATCAAGTAATGAATTGCTTTCTTAATCAAGATTGCTTGTGAATTTAAGGAAATCATATTAATATAAATCTTAGAACGTTACATCGTCCATCGTCTGATCAGTCGGGGAGGGCCGACCTTGAAGATGAAATTAGAAGACCTCTTGCAGGGCACTGCACTGGTGAAAACGATTAACAAGAACATCTCCATGGGCGAAGTAGGGAAAAATGACCATGAAAGCATTCATGCAAGTTAGAACCGTCCCTACTTGCATCAAGAATAACTGAGGAGGGATGAAAAATGGAATTTATCTTCATGCGTCATGGGAACAGGTAAGTGGTTAAGACTATTGAATACAAAATTTTGTTGGAAATGAAATGTAAACGAGTGTTGTATTATATTGCTTTTTTTAAGCCCTAATCGCGAGGTATTTCTCACCTGTGATTAGGGCTTATTTACTCAACGTGAGAACACAACCAGTGTGGGCTGATACTGAAGGTGATTAAATATGAGTATTTTGTTTTTGCACCTCAAAATAGAACAGCTCGAGTATTATCAGCCCTCGGTTTAAGTCCTATTTAATCGCACGCAGGGTAAATTTGTAATTTTAGAGAAAATAATATAGAAGGTATTGACACACCAGTGATATTGCCAGGAAAACCCTGTACAATCACTTTCCTGTCAAAGATGCGATTGTTGACGAACATGTCAGGGGTATTTCTAAGGAATCCAATCAGCAGATCCTGGAAACCTTGCCAAACTTTCCTGATACAAGGTCACGCTTGCTGAATACACTCGACAAAGTATATGAGCAGGTGGAAACTAACCCAGAGATTGTAGGGATCGTTATGGTTTATCGTCTAAGAAACATGAATCAAGGAGCAGAATACAGAGGCGGCG
>OMOF01000510.1 GCA_900290375.1 Candidatus Desulfosporosinus infrequens | reverse complement strand
TGATCTTCACGACAAAACTCTTATCTACCAGCAAAAGCTTACCCAACTCCATTCAGACTTAGGGACTGCCCAACAGACCATAGCCAACCTTGAGCAACATTGGACGCAAGCGGAGGAAACTACTCGCAGGCAAATGCAAGATCTTCAAGCCACCTATGACAAAGACCTTCAGCAGCTTAAAGAAGTTCACAATCTGGAAGTGGACAAGACACTCCTCGAGTCTGAACGCCGAATATTAGAAATAACCCAAAAGATTAAAGAAGACTATTCACATAAAATCGATGACCTTATAGCCAAAAATGATACTTTCAGGACTAAGAATCAAGAGTTAACGGAAAATATTTATGCCTTGGAGCTGGAGCGGGTGAGACATAGCAATCAAGCACAGAGTTCGAAACCTACTTTAGTAGATGGGGTTCCAGAAACATTTTTACGAAAATAGGCACTTAAATCCCTTCATCTATTTATCGGGTGAACTATCTAGTGGGGTGTCGCCAACATTTCCGACAAAACCCACGCTAAGGGCTAACTGGAAATAAACTGACGTTTTTACCAATGCTAAGAAAGAGCCTAATAGCTTCCGTGCCTCTGTTTAGGTACGGGAGCTATTAGGCTCTTTATCCTAGTTTAAAATAGAATAGAAGTCGGATAAGTCATAGCTGTCTACTGAACTCACTCCATAAAATTTATCAGACATCGCTACAGAGACTACGCCCTCTAACTTGCCATTATTCCATAGAGGGTTAGAGATTGCTACGTATGAAATTCCAAACTGTGATTTCTCGATCGGTACTCGCACAACGAGCCTCTGCTTTTCTCTCATACATCGCATAGAAACCGTTCTTTCATACATTGATGTCGGCTCATCGATGCCGCCAATCATGAATTCGCTCAAGCCTGCAATGTTCCCCAGATACCAAAGGTCATATCCCTCACAATAACTGTATCTGCATTTTGCCGTTCACCATTCAGTCTTTCTTCCAATAAATCAATATCGATTTCTTTTTGATTAGCAGTACCCGATTGGATGATCCGAGGCAGCATCATCTTTACGACCCACGCAAGATCGCTGCCTGTTTCTGGTGTTTGTAAAACGGCTTCCGCCCTTACCTGGGCAATCGTTAACCCAGCCTGCTTAAATACGGAATATAGATTTAAGCCAATATGAACATTACCGCCTTCTTTTGCCACGGTATCCCAAATCCAAGTTTGTACTTGTGTATGTAGCGGTAAATCCTTATTCTTAAATGATCCCATTGAATCGCTCTCCTGAAAAACAACCAA
>OMOF01000521.1 GCA_900290375.1 Candidatus Desulfosporosinus infrequens | reverse complement strand
TAGCCTGAAACATCGTCCATCCCATAAGAAGTGCCAAATTCAGCATTATAAGCTTTAATGGCATCGTGCAAACCTTGATTTGTGGCAGGCATGCTATCATTATTCGATGTATTTTGACTGAACGTAACGGCGACTTTTAAAGTCTGCCAGCCCTTCTGCTTATTTTCTTCGTTGACACGCTGAAACTCGTGAAAATACATCATCGCCATGGGCGTACTTGCTCTGCCACCGCCTACGTGAGTGGTCAACAAAGCATTATATTTGCCTCCATTAGAACGATTACGCCAATTTTTGAAAATGTCTTCCACTACCAGTTTGATGTGATCTGGATTTTCATCGTAGAAACTTGGTTCAATGGCATCATCCATATCCTCTTGAGCGAGATGGTCGATTTTCTCTTGAATTTGTTCTTCGCTCCATTTGGGATAACGTTCACGGTAAAACCCAAGAAGATAGTTTTCTTTCATTTGTTTTTCGTCAATCGTTGTCTCAAAGTCGACTTTGAAGCCCAAAACATTGCGGTCAGCAATGGCTTCACGAATGGTATAAGCGTGTAATAGCGGACCAAAAATGTCTTCTGTGCGCAGCCCGGTGGTTGTTTCATCAAACATGGGGGTTCCGGTGTAACCCACCCAAGCGGATTTCTTAAAGGCTTTTTGAATAGTCTTGAATGAGTCGCCGCCTGTTGAACGGTGGGCTTCATCCACGATAAATACGATATTCTTATCCGGGGCTTTAAAGGTTTTACGTTTCACCAAAGTATCCAATTTTTGAACGGAAGTCACAATAATATGATTGTCTTTACTTTTGAGCTTACGGCTCAAATCAGTCGTATTGTTTGTGTTTTCAACGCTGCCCAAGGTGTCTTCTGTGGCATCAGGGTCATAGGCTTTGTAATTCTCATTGGTTTGCTTGGTTAAAGCGATTCTATCCACCACAAAGACAACCTTGTCCACTTTGGGCATACGGCTGGCCAGCCATGCGGTTTTAAAACTTGTAATGGTTTTTCCCGAGCCGGTTGTGTGCCAGATATAACCAACTTTATTCATACCGAATTCAAAATCGACACCTTTTAAGCTCTCGATAACGTTTTGTGTCGCATACACTTGATAAGGACGCATCACCTTTAACATTTGTTTATTCTTTGTTCCATCCAAAATCATGTAGTTGGTGGCCATTTGATGGGCCATGGGTATGGAAAGCATTGAATCGGCAAATTCCTTCCAGCGGCGCACGATGGTATTGTCACTCTTGCGCTGCCAGTTAAACGCAAAGTCCTTATTGAATTTATCCGGCGTAGTATTGGCCATATACTTCACATTGTTTGGCGTGATGGCCACCAAAATCTGCAACGTCGAGAAAATATCACGATACTGATTTTCATCTGCATATTGCTGCATTTGATTGAGAGCTTCATTGACATCCCGGGTGTCACGCTTTTCTTCAATTTGAATGATAGGCAGGCCGTTAATCAAGAGCGTCGTGTCAAAACAGCGTTCTTGCTTGCCTGTGATAACCGCCGGTCGTTGAATTTGATTGACCACTTGATAAACCGTATCCCCAGCCCCGACTTGTTTTTGATCAAAAACCGTAAGGAATACATGACGTCCATCATCTAAATCAATCTCGATTTGGGACACACCATTTAAGCCATACAAGAACTGCCCCGCTTCGTAAGGTGTCCGAATGTCCGAGATGATTTTCTTCACTTGATTAAACTCCACAACACTTAAAGGATAATCAAGGGTATTTTGATTGTGTTGTTCCAAGATCGCCTTAAAGTTATCCCAGAGTTGTGCTGTTGTTTTAATATTGGGTTCATATTTCCACAGTTTGGTTTTCACTACATAATCAACCTGTGATTCTTTGGCAACAAAGTCACCGATGCCTTCCAAATGCTCCGGTTTGGTAATTGTGCCACTGGAAATGTATTGAATGAGTTCTGTTTCAAATTGATTCTCCTTCATTTTCTGCTCGCCTCCTTAAGCTTTTCTAATACAATGATCGTTTCTGAATTTGCCGCTCTATTTCTTAAGGCTTCCAGCCGCAATTGGTTGAAATAAAGTTCACCGATCAGTCGCTGTGTTTCCATCGCCGGCAAATCCGGCAATTCAAATTCTTTCACTTGTTTCAGCGTGTATTTTAGAACTTGAGAACCCTGCAAGCCCATTTGAACCTGTTTCTTAATGGATTGATCTTCATTAAGTAAGTAAACAAGATATTTCGCATCAACCTTTTCGTCAGTTACTAACTTAACGTAGTTTTGCGTATATAGATACCCCTGATGATTCACACCAACCAGAGTGGATTTTCCCGATATCAAAGTAAAAACCACATCACCTTGACAAAGGGTATTTACCTTGTCAAAGGTTCGCACTTGTTTGCTGTCACTACGATTAGAATCCATGCCAACCAAATCTTCTTCCAGATCTGATTGTCCATAATAGATGTAAAGTGGCGCTTTATCATCAAACACTTCTTTAATCCTAAATTGCGGCGAACCACTCACGAGCTCGACCACGTCCTCTAATCTTTTCATGCAAATTCGTGCCTTTCTTAAATTACATTTTAATATTAATATTCTATCAAGTTATTTTGCAAATGCAAGCATTAGTTAGTTAGTTTTAAAAAATCACATTGGACCCTTCAGAGATTTAGACCTTGAAGCAACCGGCGTCAATGTCGAAAGAAGAAATTGAATTTTTCGGCGCATGAGTACAATTCTTCATAAGGAACCTGCGCGGAACTACAATATATGACAGCCCGTTAGACGTTCCGCCGAGTACCGGTACTAACAATGACGGTTATAAAGCTATGGGAGACGCTGTGGCGCTTCCTGTCGCTTCATTTATCTATCGATAAATCCTTTTTGACGAATTTGGCGGAGGTTATTGGAAAATATAATGCTATTATTGACGTGAAGAAAACAGATCCCAGCCTGTGGATCGAATTTGAAGCGAAGTAGGCCTTAAGCAGCACGCCGAAAAGTCAAGAGCGCCCTTTTCTCACCATAAAAGCGAGATATGGGCGCTTCTCTTTAACCAAATGATCTTGCACTTTATTCTTACTCCCCCTCTGGATATTGTTCCAAGAGTTCTCCCTTCCCTGCGATCACTTTAGCTGCCGCTACTTCTTCTGCGCTCTTCTCAAAAGTGACGGCAAATCTCCACTCCTCTCCGAAATCAAATAGATAAAGGAATTTTTGCTTCGGCATCAGGTTAAGCAGGAGTAATTTTACTTTATCAAGCTACCATTACGCTTGGCCGTACTTTGCCCCATTGGATATGGTGGCGCGCAGACAAACCGCCCGAGCGTAAAAGAAGCCTTGTTGACATGATTGACTTCAATCTGCCCTATGACAAAGACGATGCATTGAAGCTTATACCACCGCATCATCAGAAAAAGCTGGAGGAGTTTGACGAGATTGTGGCAACAGGTTATCGTCGCACAAGGCTATTAATAACGAGGAATATAGTAAGTATCAAACTTTCACACTACGAACAAAGACTAATAAACAATCACGGATAATGCGTGATGTGTTTATTAGTCTTTTAGTTTGTCGTTTATTTTATAGTGTCTCATCCAATAGATTCTCACGAAACAGTTATTTAAAAACACGCCCCATTATAATTTCATCTTGCTTTGTCACTTCTTTTTCGATTCGTTCTAATATGTCCGTATGCTGTTTATATCCATCAATTAAACAACACACCTGCTGAAGCAGGTGGATTTAACCTTTGCGAGTGAAACTCGCGTTAAA
>OMOF01000520.1 GCA_900290375.1 Candidatus Desulfosporosinus infrequens | reverse complement strand
CTCCTAACAATGAGACATCCTCTACTACCATCAAAATTGCATCTCGAATATATTGGTACCCCTTAACATGAGCTGGCACCCCAATTTGATGCATCATTGTGGTCACTTCAGAGATGAGATTGTGTCCAATTCTTACTGTAGGCGCAATTGGATAAGCTGAAGAAGTTACCAGTGTAGGTGACTGTGTCTGCAGATCTTGTGTCAAGGAACTAATACGTTTGCTGAGAATATCCATATCAAATGGTTTTAGAATAAAGTAGTCAACACCGAGTGTCACCGCTTCATTCGTTAGAGACTCCTGTGCAAAAGCCGTTTGCATAATAATTTTGGGACGTGCCATCGTTGTTCGAGCATTTATACGTTCCAATACACCTAAACCATCCAAGTTCGGCATAATTAAGTCGAGAATTATCAAATCTGGTTCATGTGTTTGAATGAGGTCCCAAGCTTCTAAACCGTTATGAGCTACGCCAACTATATTTAGGTTTCCTTGACCTTGAAGATAGTTCTGTAACATTTGACAAAAACTATGGTTATCATCCGCTATAATAATTTTTATTTTCTTACCCATTCGCCAACATCCCGCCTTAACAGTATTCCGGTTTAACAGTATTCCAGTTTAAGATTTACTTTTATGCGATTGTTTTTTTGCCGGTGTCGTCATTATACTTTACATGCCATGTCGAAATCGTAATAAATAAGGCAACTTAGTAAAGTGGTGAATGTGTAGAAAAAGGCTATTCCTAAAAGGTTCCTGGATACTATTAGAAATTATTCTTATCGCAAATTCACACTATTTTTTCGAAGCGTAGCAGAAAAGCAAAAAATTTAAGTTAATCCTAAAAATAAAAACAAAAACCCGCAATCGCTGCGGGAGTGGTACACTATCCGTATCATTCAAATTACATCATCTATCCCTTGCTTTCTTTCTCACAGTAAACCTAAGTACTCCTACTAAAACAATAATCAGCCAGAGCCACCAAGGAGTGTATGAGACAATCAAATTTGCCCCGAGCAACATTTCTTTAACTATAAAATTTCCCACAAAGTTGGCGTCGAGCACTTTTCCCACGCTCCTTTCTCTCTCGCTTGACATTAACGCATCGGCTCTCCGGACTTACCACCCTATTAAATTAATAAGTCTGAGCCCTTAGTTATTATTATGCTACATCTTCTACAAAAACCACGTTACCTGCTCAAACTTATTTTAAACAGCTTCGGCTCTCCAATAATCTCGCTCAGGCAACTGAAGCACAGCATTCTGTTGACGGTAAGCCTTGAGATAATTATATATCAAACTATCTAATCCCTGTCTCAATTTTATGACATCAGGATCAGATAGACTTTTACCTTTAGAGACCCTATTCATCTTGCATCTATAGACTGCAATCTCGGTTAGCAGATTGTTAAGCTCCATTGTATTGCCTCCCTATATCTTGTAACATCACTAACCTCCAATTAAGACCCCTATATACTTTATTGTACAATATAATTGTTACCCTTCAATGAACGTTGTGTAAGGATTATGTTAAATCTCAACCCACAAAAGCCCCGTTGTCGATACTTAACGGAGACGTCATTTCTAAATCAACCTCCAAGCACTAACCAAGCACCAACATTCGATAAAAAGGAACGTTGGGGCTTGGTTTATAAACTAGTAAATCCATATTAGATGTGATAAATTAACACCTAGCAATGAAAAATAACATTAAGAATTTTAAAAGGGGGTAGCTATATGAATGAAGTTGATGCTCTAATCAAGGATAAGCTGGTTCCTATGCGTAAACGAGTAATTGAAGGTCTAGTACAAAAACATCCTCATATTCTAGGTATGATAGATATGTATCTGACTGGAAAAAATAACAAGATCGGGATGCGAGTCACAGAAAATGGAAGTACAGTTGGCGAATACACCTTCCATCTAAGCGGTCTGCAAATTAGTGATGTCGAGTGCGGAGTGTTATCATCGGAGTTGCATCATCCGCTTGGAATTATAAAGCCCTATGCAATTATTGAGAAAAATATCTTAGAAGAAGTGTTAAATGATGAGCAGATTTTAATTAACGAACTCTTTACAGCAACGCGAAAATACCTTCCGAATATTACTATTAAGTTTCAGTGATAGCGAGGCTTTGGGTAAGCTTAACAAATGGAACTCCGAAAGGGGTTCCATTTTCAGTTAATTCCTTAAACCAAGTTTGGTCTGTGCGTAGATTACAGAGCGCTCTGTCAAATCGTCCACCACAACCCGATTCAAGAGTGTTTTTTTCATCATTGCCAACTTATCCACATGTTTACCTACATTATTAAAGTTGAACCATTGTCGTATCCAAAAATGAATAGGAGTCTCATTCTACGTTAGGTGATGGTTGTCATTTGGGAATATAAGCACTATAATTTAAATGAATCCACAGTGAGTTATTTTAATCAGTTAATAGCAACAGAACAGAGGTATATGATGAAAAGTGTTTCAGATAAAGATAAAGAGATGCTGAAAAGCAATGGATTAGCTTCTTTCCTCTCCAAAGAGCAATTACACGCCAATTTAGCAATGGTTGCTGTCATAATTTTTTGGGGAATTTCTTATGTTAGTATTAAGGTAACGGTAAATGAAATTCCTCCAATCACGATGGGGCTTATCCGTTTTGCGATAGCCTCACTAACTCTTGGGATTATTCTACACAGGGTTGAACCGCAGACAAGACTTGCTAAATCGGATTTGCCAAAAATGCTCTTAGGCGGTATTTTTGGCATCACTATTTATTTCATTTTTGAAAATATTGGAGTCAAATTGTCTTCAGCAACAAACGCTTCACTGATCGTTTCTGTCGTTCCAATTATTACAATTATACTAGATGCACTATTCTTTCAAAGTAGAATATCGTATATGAAGCTGTCGGGAGTAATTATAGCAGTATTAGGCTCTTACCTGGCGGTTACAGGCAATGGTAAGGCTGAACTGAATTCCACTCACTTTCACGGGAATATGTTAATGATTGGTGCCATGATATCATGGGCACTTTTTACTTTGGTCAATAAATCTCTTCGAGAGAAGTATTCGGGATTATTTTTGACAACTTACCAGACTATATTTGGAACCTTATGTTTTATTCCTTTTTCGCTCTACGAGTATAAAGAATGGAAACTCTTTTCTCCCATGGCCTTGGGAAATATTTTGTTCTTGGCATTTTTTTGTTCTGTTGGGGGCTATTTATTGTATACCTACGCCTTAAAACGTTTAGATGTGGCCCTAACAACAATCTATTTAAATCTAATCCCCGTTGTAGGTGTGCTTAGCGGTTATCTTATTTTAAAAGAAAGTGTTTTGCCTATTCAGCTAATCGGTGGGTTAATAACTCTTTTTGCCATAGTAATTGTCAATTTCGAGTTGATAACTCTGCGACATCGAAGGCAGTAAAAGCTCGGCCTCACAGGCAAAACAACTGATGCAACCTTTGTAATTAAGGTCATACAGATGGATGAGTTCGGTCTCTGCTCCCTGTGAAGCCGCACCCTCAAGTGCTTTATTAAGTAAAATATCAGTATTCCATTTTTTCCTCGGACTCCCGTTAATTGCAATTATTTTCAAAATGTTAACCTCCTTGTAAAAGTAGAACTCCAGAAATAGTATACCACTTTAACACTAAAATTCGCCAGAAATTAACCCTCACCCTCATATCATAAACGCCATCCCAGCGTGATGTCCGGACCTTCTTAAAATTCTAGTACTATTTATTCCATGGATAAAAGTTTATAATAGAGGTAATTTTACACATAAATTAAGGGGGTACTGTATTGAGCACGGTAACGATAATAGATGCGAGCTACGAAAACTGTCATGAGGCTATTGAAAGGATATTCAACCTGTTCCCATTAGACTTAGAAGGAAAAAAAGTCGTTATAAAACCAAACGTCCTGCGGAGCGCAACCCCTGAAGAGGGGGTAACCACACACCCCGCAGTGTTAAAAGCCGTTGTAAATGAAGTGGTCAAGCGCCATCCAGCATCCCTCATCGTGGGGGATAACCCTGGAGCNNAGCCTTTAAGGACACAGGTCTAATGGAGGCAGCCGGTATATATTACCGTAATCTAGGCGCGGAAACTGTAGCGATGAACATTAATTCCTCATATATAGAGCATGCCCTGATATCCCGAGCAATTCTCGATGCTGACGTATACATCAGTGTACCGAAGTTTAAAACCCATGGTCTCACTGGGTTATCTTGTGCTATTAAAAACAATTTTGGACTTTTAGCCGGGGCCCTTAAAGCAGAGACCCATAAAAGAGCCGGCAACCCCTTTAACTTTGCCGAAGCAATGGTAGAAGTCTTTGCCATTAGGATTCCCGATCTGGTGATTGTGGACGGTGTTCTGGCTATGGAGGGTAACGGTCCAGCCTCTAAAGATTTAATTAACCTCGGCAAGATAATGGCCGGAGATGATCCGGTGGCTGTGGACACCGTGGTAGCATATATGATGGGCTTTCCTGACTTGCCCCGTACCATTGAGTTGGCAGCAGCCAGAGGATACGGTATCAGCGAACTTTCAAGGATAAATATCATTGGAGAACTTGAAGTCATCCCGGGATTTAAACTTCCGCAAATGGATTCACGCGCTTTGACCTCCGTTATTACTACTATGAATTCTATTACAGCGGTAAGGCCCTGGGTAGATAAAGAATTATGTAGTCTCTGTGGAACCTGTATAGAGCACTGCCCAGGCGGTGCACTGACTATGGACGAATACCCGGTAGTTAGCCCCGAACTGTGTATCACTTGTTTTTGTTGCCAGGAACTTTGCCCGCAAAAGGCTATCGAATTAAAATAATCCATTGAGAACACTTGATGATGTGGTTTTGAACCATTGATTTATTTTTTATGCTAATTCAGCAAAAAACTGCAGCCAGAACTTTTTTGAGCTCTGGCTGCAGTTTTAACTTTTGTAACATAACCAAGTCTTTTACTTCGTAATTTCTCGGCTCAAAGAAAATACCAAACTTAGCGAAATACCCAGCAGAAAAATGACCATAATTAGGGCAGGAACTACCCAACTCTTAGCTAGTTCAACCAGAGCGACAGTTAGTGCTACTCCCCAAAAAATCCTCCAGTCACCGCAGAAAAAGTAGAATATCTTCTTGAAAATTTTCATCATCGGTTTCCTTCCAGACCTGCTATTTTTCTCCGTCTGATTCCATAAGGTTTGAGCCAATTGAGAATGATGGCACTCAAGGTCAGGAAGAAGGTTATTAAAACGAACAAGAACAAATCAGCATACGGCCATTGAATACCCAGACCCTCTCCGGCCCAGAACGTACCGAAGGTTACCAGCATAATACCCACGGAGAATTTCAGGGCATTTTCCGGAATCTTCGTCAGCGGGCCACGAATCACCAGACCCAGAATCACGACGATTAGCAAAGCCAGCGAAGCGCCCACCGATGCCGTCCAGATTCCACTGAATTTATNNGACAATAAACGCCACTTCCAGACCTTCTAAAAGAACACTTTTATAGGATGTAAAAAATCCGAAACCATTAAACTTTCCGGGATCGATTTTCCCATGGGCTCTGAGTTGTCGCATCTCCTCTTCATAAATCGCTGCTTCATCGTGCATTGCTTTTAGACCGCTATAACGAAGCAAGGCTTTTTTGAGCCACTGTAAGCCAAAGAGGATAAGGATAATACCGATCGCAAGTCTCAGAACCTCGATAGGAATAAAAAGAACGAGGGTGGAACCAAAGGCAGCCACCAAAACTGCTAAGGACAGGGCCGCTACACCAGCGCCTAACAGGCTACTCTTCCAATTAATAGTTACCCCGACGACCAACACAATCGTGAGAGCTTCAACAAATTCAACCATCGAAGCCAGAAAAGACGGGAGGATCGAAGACCAGACCATACAATATTCTCCTTTCGTTCTAAACATAAATTTAAATGTAACAATTGTTACATTTAAATTTATTATACAGCATTGCGTGCCTTTGTGTCGGTGTACGCAGCCAACTGAAACGGACATCATTGCAGGCATGATCATTGGTACGCTTAGCAGTCGTCTACTATGGAAGTTTAGCACTTTAGTTCAACCGATTACTGACCTTGGTTTACGCCTATTTCATTATGGCAGTTACGAACGTATCACTCTCAAAAAGTAATAAGAAACATTAAGAAAAGGAGAATTGGAAAAACCGAAGAGTGAAAATAATGTGAATAACGACATTGCTCACCTCAAATACAAGTAATGTTTGCATATGAGGAGTTACATATAAGCCAGAAAAGCCGCCTAATTCAATCATGCGGCTTTTTCGTATTGTATCTTAACTGTGCTGTAAATATGTGGTTAACTCTAATTCCTGAATAATTCTAAATTTATTNNCATCTTAAACTTATGCGAGTCGTAACGTTAAACCGACTAATCTTTTACGTACAAAATCCAAAAATCCTGCTGAAGTGGAAATTGTTAGAGGGATCAATATTTCTGATGCCTCTTTATAGCTTTCTTCAGAACATCCTTTGTCCTGTGATACCAAGGGATATAGCGAACCCGAAACGCCAGCATTATAATCAATCCATTGGGCCGGATGAGAAAATGGCAAATACATACCACTTGTTGCAGGAAACTTGTCCCAGTTTTTGGCCGCCCATGTTTCGAACTCTTTGTGACCGTCGAAAAGAATCCCCAAGGAATGATGTGGCACACACATGTCTTGTACTAAGTGTAGCGCTGCTCCCAAAAAGAACATACCTTTATCAACGTTATCTGGGAAGAAAGTAAAAGCTCTATTGAAATAGTATTGGCATTCACCTGTTGCGCCCGGCCAGACAATGATTCCTTGCTTGTCGGGATGACTGTAAAAATGATTGACGTTTTTCCAACCGCGATCAGCCCAGTATAAACCTTTTGTCAACATTGAGTGATAAGCCT
>OMOF01000561.1 GCA_900290375.1 Candidatus Desulfosporosinus infrequens | reverse complement strand
GTTACCCGCCGTTTGTGCACTCGTTTGGAGGCTATCGACGGCACTACCAGCACTTGAGGCGTTAGTCACAGTGCTTAGAATGTCAGTTCCTCCACTTGAGGTACTTGGAGTAGAATTAGCAACGGCTACGACTGGCATCACCAGCATAAAAGCCATTATAAGGAGCAAAATCATACTGGTTATACGAGTCTTGCAACAGTGGTTAAATGATTGGATTAGGAACATGCTTTTACGGGACTTGATTCGTACTCGGTCCGAATCGCGATCCCTTCCTCCTTTCGCTTTTGGCTTGAATGGCTGAATAAATGAGTATTGCTACAAGACTAGAATTTTTTCGTCATGTAATTTCAGCCTTTGTTTTGGGTATTTCCTGTTTAAATTTAGACATAGCAAAAAGCCCCATACCTACTTGGTATGGGGAAGGATCACCCTTTTTTCAAAAACTAAAGTTAGAGATGCAAACGAGTTATCATTACCGAAGGCAAATACAAAGTTGCTATAGCAAAAACAAAATAAGCAAGAAGCCCAAAGCGAATCACAACAATATCCCAAAAGCTACCTGTGCGAATTGAAAATGGTAAACTAATTCGCTTTTTGATCACGGGATAAAACAAGGGAACCCCATGCGCAACAAGATCAAGGAGTAAATGGCTTAGATACCCGGCACCACATACAAGCAGTAGGGTCATGCGCCAATGGGCCAATATCGGTATATAACCTAACAGAGTATCGATTCCCCACACAAAAAGCCCCATGCCTAGCAGAGTATGGGTAATGCCTCGATGCTTCATGGATGCAATAACGATTAATACAGCACCTATTACTCCCAAAACAAAGCTAATCTCAGGGACGTAGTTTGTTAGTGTACCTTGAAAGATGCGCGATAGATAAACACGCCCCATGAAAGATGGTATGCGCATAGAAAGACTTATACCAAGCAGTAGTACTCCGCCCAAGAATTCTCCTATATGTGACTTTCCGAGTGGACCGAACAGATCTCGATCAATGGTGCTTCCTGGATGATCAATGTCTGGTATTAGACCACCTAACACACTCCCGCCCAGGCTGACGGCAAGCACAATTGTATTTTGTGGGGTCAATGTGAGTAGCGATGTCTTAGCAAGAAGGGGATAAACCAGTGCCCACGAAGCCAACGCGCCTGCGATATGGGTTTTTCCCATCATGTCAGAATTCCCTCCATGTCTATTGATTCAGATGGCTCAGAGTGCACAAAACACCTTCAGGTTCAGCTTTATCTTTACGCCATGACATTGTAATCATGGTTATTCTTATAGCTATTTATGACTCTCTCACCCCTTCTCACTTAGTATAGCAAGGTTATTTTTGAGCCATTTGACGGCCTCACCCCCCTTTCCATGAAAAATAACGATAGGTAAGGCTTTGATATTATCTCCGCCTTTTGCCGGCTAAGTCGGAGGGATTGC
>OMOF01000671.1 GCA_900290375.1 Candidatus Desulfosporosinus infrequens | reverse complement strand
TAGGTCTTGAGAGCAGTGATAACGTCATCGTTACCTATTTGAATTATCCTTTCCTTTGAACCCTTTCCTGTAATTAGTATGGCTTTATTAATTAAATCCACATCGTAATTAGATAATGAACAAAGTTCAGAAACCCTTGATCCAGTTGCGAACAATAACTCTATTACAGCAATATCGCGATAAAGTGTATTAAGTTGAAATTCTGTGTTGTCATGTTTAGAAACTTCTGTGTACGCAATGGATAAAATTGTTTCCAGGTTATTAATTGATATAGTTCGAGGTAATAATGAAGGTTCTTTAAATTTTACGTTGAGCCTTGTAAATGGGT
Source organism: Candidatus Desulfosporosinus infrequens (assembly GCA_900290375.1). Lineage (GTDB taxonomy): Bacteria > Bacillota > Desulfitobacteriia > Desulfitobacteriales > Desulfitobacteriaceae > Desulfosporosinus > Desulfosporosinus infrequens. Next base: position 4,667 of record OMOF01000671.1, on the reverse strand, counting down.
TTTTATCTAGAATTTCTTCATATTCTAAATAATTAAAGAAAGCTTTTAAACAAGCAATTTTTCTTTTGATTGTTTTAGGTTTGAATATCTTATGAATATGGGTTAGATAATTATTAATTCCGGCTTTATTGATTTCGTTTTCTGAACATTCTATGAATTTAGCAAACTGTTTTAAATCGATTGAGTAGGCTTTAATCGTCTTGGGATTTAATTTTTTTTGATAGAGACAATAGCTTAAATAATTTTCAGTCAATAGCTTCAGTTCTTTCATTGATAATTCTCCCCCTCATAATCAATTAAGAGATATTGTATCTGAAATAGCTGTTTTTGTCGTTAAAAGCTCCCACAGTAGGAGACTGATCTATGGGATAAGGTGATGTCTTAACTATTAAGATGAAGTCAGTCGTTTGAAATTTTAAATAGGTAATCTTGGATATACATTCTTTTTCCCATGCACATGAAAAGGCCGAAGTCGGCTATGACGATTAGGATTAATCGGGTGCTGGAAGCTATAGGGGGAGGGAGGTTAGAAAACTTTTATGCCTTCGAAAAGCAATTGCACATAAACAAGTTGAATATTTTATTATTAACTCTATGAAGCGATATTGTCCAGAAAGAGTTGAAAAACACCTATTTTGAGTCACTTCTGTCTCCCAAGTTTTACTTTGTGCCTATAGATTTAAATGATTATTTAACTAACCATATTGGTGTAGCTTTTTCCATGTAGGGCAATTTACCACCAACTTTGCGATGGGTACAGTTTTAAAAGGACTGGTGACTGGTGGAAGGAAAAGTAAGACCTTCGACGAAATAGAAAAGGATCCTTATTTGCTGATTATTGGATTTATCCCTATTATAATAGCTAGTTTTATGTAAGGGTCACCTGAGAAACAAAGGTTAATCATCTGGAGGGGGTCTGCTCCCTATTGGCACCCTTAGGAGCAATATATCGTAAACTTATGGGCACACTTCGGACAAGTCACCTGGAGTGTTCTTTTTTTGTTTCTTTTCTATAGGAGCAGTAGTTACTGGGATGGTAAAGTTCGGCGCTTGGCAGGCAAAAGCTTGGCATTACACCCCCGAAGATTATCAGCTTTCGCGCTCGGACCAGGTCTTAAGTCCTCAGCGCTTGAAACAACTCGACAGAGTCTCCTCCCTTGTATTTTTACAACTTGAACGGTATAATAACGTATAAGTAGTAGATGGGTGGTGAGCCTGTGTCAGAAAAGCCTTATATTCCACCATATAGTGTCACAGATGCAATCGTTCACCTGGTCGCTGAAATCAGCGAGCAAGTGGGCGTTGTTACTGTAAAAAGCGAAACTGCGGTGAACCCTCATTTGCGCAGGGATAATCAAATACGGACCATTCATTCGTCATTGGCAATTGAGAATAACTCGCTGTCATTGGAACAAATGACGGACATTATTAACGGTAAACGTGTTCTTGGCTCACCCAATGAAATACGCGAAGTTAAAAATGCTTTTGATGCTTACAGCCTTATGCTTACTTTCGACCCATTTAATATCGATGATCTATTGAAATCCCATAAGATATTGATGGCGGAGCTAACAAATGAAGCTGGGCGTTTTCGTTTTGGGGGTGTTGGTGTCTTTGCGGGAGAAAAGCTGGTGCATATGGCCCCGCCTGCAGAGGTTATACCTAAGTTGATAAGTGATCTGATTCACTGGGTCAAAACAACTGATACTCATCCTCTCATCAAAAGTTGCGTGTTTCACTATGAGTTCGAATTTATCCATCCGTTTGCTGACGGAAATGGACGTATGGGGCGTATGTGGCAGACGCTTTTATTAAGTCGCTGGAAACCAATCTTTAACTGGTTGCCTGTGGAGACTTTAATCCGCGAACGTCAACAGGAGTATAACACCATATTGGCTGTTGCCGACAAAGCGGCGGATTCTACAGCTTTTGTTGAATTTATGCTCCGCGTGATCCGAGATGCTTTAAATGAGCTTATGCAAACCGAACAAGTTCGCGAGCAAGTTACCGATCAAGTCGAGCGCCTGATGTCCGCCTTAGGCAGCGAAACGCTGTCCGCAAAGGAGCTTTTGGAGCGGCTTGGACTTAAGCACCGTCCAACGTTCAGCAACAATTATTTGCGCCCCGCGTTGGAACTTGGCTTGATTGAGATGACTGTTCCTGACAAGCCAAACAGCAGCAAGCAGCAGTATCAGGCTGTAAAACGAAATAGTGACTAATATGGATGTTAATCTAATTTGAATTGTGTGAAGAAAGGAACACAACATGGCTAGTAATCTAAAAAAGGATGCAGAATGGGCTGAAGCAAAAAAGAAATGCAGACTGAACGACGAAACCCTGAAAATGGCCAGAGAGATGGGATTAAACCCCAGAAGTCTGATCAAAAATATCCCCAGCCCAAGCCAACAATGGAAGGCACCTGTGAGTACTTGGATTCGAGAGATGTATCAAGAACGCCTGGAAAAGGCACGAAAGAAAAAGGAGCGGAAAGAGATTTCAGCGGAGTGATGCTCTTGCTATAAGAGAGCATTTACACAAGGATAAGACTGTAATTTTCATTTTAATAATTCTAGTCGCTTTACTAGCTTTAAACGGATCAACTTCAATGCTGGCCCTCTAAAATTACAGGCCATTTCCGATTTCCAAAGTTCTAGAGATATTGCATCTAGTGCGTGTGAGTATATGACGGATTGCGGGTGAGCAGCAACTCTGGCGTGACTATGAAAAATGATTGTTGAGATTGCATGGGTTAAGTTGAAAGGAGGCCATTGATCCTTCGTTATCAAAAGACGGAAGAAATATTGCCTTTGTTTCTGCAAAAAACTTAGAGAATAGTGTATGGGGCTTCAGCAAATCCGAAGAACTTGCGAACTGGATAGCTTCGCGCACTTTGTGGATTGAAAATTTCTAATATCTTGGTTAACAGATGGTACAGCGGGAAAGTCCGTTGCGCCATCTGTTTTTTGCAAAACAAACTCGTTCACTCCTTGACAAACACCGTACTGTATTGCTGGTGTATCGTATGGCACATTGCCCCAGTGCTAATAGCCTTGAACGCCAAAATCAAAACCACAGTGAGAGATATTGAAGCGGAGAGGTTTTTCACTGGAGAGGGTCATAAGACGACAGTTCTAAACGATGACGAGATTGTCACTGAGATCAGGATACCCGCACCTAATTCCGGAACAAAGCAAACCTTTACTAAGTTTGCACTCAGGCCTACGATAGATTTTGCTGTAGTAAATGTAGCCACGGCTATTACGATTGAAGATGGCAAGGTGTCCGACGCGAGGATTGTGGTTAATGCTGTAGCAGCGAGGCCCAAAAGGGCAACCGAAGTTGAGGATGCCTTAAAGGGTAAAGTCATCTGTGAATCGGTGGCGGAAACGGCAGCTGCTGCTCTTGCCAAGGGTACGGTACCACTGACTCACCAAGGTCGGACGTAATGATCCCTGTCCTTGCGTCAGCGGCAAGAAATATATGAAGTGCTACGAAAAATGAAGACAATCAATGATGGAATACACCCCGTCAAGAGCATAATGGGAATTGTTATTCCTGTCTAAATTCAACTTGTTTTCCTGATATACAAATATAAAAGCCTTACTTAAAATCATTGAAGTTTAATAAAGGGAGCGAGACTAAGAGAATCTTAGGTTTCGATCCTTTTTCACATAGAATTGTCTGAGCTGAGTGTTATGTTTACGAAGAGTAAGCTATACTAGATAGACTATCAAGAAAAAGGTCCGTGCTAATAGGGTAAAATTTAAAGAATATTGTAAAAAGGAGCAGTTGATGGCAGGGTTTTACAGAATAATGAAGAATTTAGGCTACAGAAAGTGTTTGCAGTTATACGAGCTATTAGAAATAGGATGCCAGATTTTACGCTCACGGGTGACCCACGTAATATAAAAATCAGAACTCAGCATGTCGAAGGAATACATAAAAAGAAAGCTGAAGTAGTGAACCAAATTGCCGCTAATAGTTGTCCTAAATGTGGTGGGGGATTAATCGCGAGAAAGGGTAAATATGGAGAATCTAAAGGGTGTAACAATTATCTAAAGTGTAGGTTTACAATTACCAGCTAGGTGATGAACCCTGATTTCGGTATAAGTTGAATCAATAGAGTATAAGTACTGATAATGTTCGGGAGTTGCTTTGTTACCATTTTGTCTAGCAAATTATTCGAAGTTAGGCGTAAAAAAGCTCAAACCCGAATCAGAGCTTGAGTAAATTAACAGTACATTCTGGTGGAGCCGCTGCTTGCCTAACTTTGGATAATTGACAATGCACGAAACCGCGAAGGCTAGAGCAACTGTTATGGGGATTGAATTTCTAATCTCCTTTCAAATTTAGAAAGATTTTGATGGGAGCTCAAGAAAATACATCGAAACAACTTCAAGGATGCTGAAAAAGATATAGTTTCCCCCTCCCCATAACAGGGCACTTTATTAAATACATGTAATTTGTAAAGTAATTGGTGGAGACTTACCCAAGCTTATAAACCGCTTTGGTTTTTCTGATCCGCAATTAGGACATTTAGATAAATCTAATCCTGTGAGCTTCAGGATGAGCTGGAGGGTTGAAGCTTTCTCTCTAATTAATAAAGGTGTATGGGTAAGTTGTTTGCAAATCTTTAGTTTGGTAGTTCTGTTACGATTTCCAAGCAA
>OMOF01000941.1 GCA_900290375.1 Candidatus Desulfosporosinus infrequens | reverse complement strand
CACTGTTTGTGTGTGTGTGTGTGTGTAGGTTGCTGCTGGTACTGTGAATACTGTGAATACCTGACTGTTTGGGCTGCTGTACCTGCTTGTTGGGCATCTGGCGCCTTGTTGCACTCTTTGACTACTTCTGTGTTCACTGAGTGCACAAGGTCACAAAACGTTAAGCACTTGAAAAACTGAAACTGAACACTTGAAAAACACTGAAACTGAACACTTGAAAAGCACTGAAACTGAACACTTGAAAAAACTGACACGCTTAATACGAAACTGAAAGCACATTGGAAATACGCACAAAAAGTCTGCTGGAAAAAAGACTTGAATATCTGCTGGAAAAATCACGAGATTATCTGCTTGAAAAATTACGAAGAAATATCACAACGTATTGATCACGAGTGAAGTGAACCATTTGTAAATCAAGTTTAATCACAAGATAACAATCAGATTCAACACAAAGTGTGACAACGACATTGTGATAAATACGATAGTTTGTGTGATATAAACACAGTTTTTATCTTCACTTACAATATATTGAACTAAACTGTTTGGAATTAACTACTGTATTGCAACAATGTCACTAAAAGTTGATTTTCTTAGCGATTCTATGCTGAAGAGAATAGACACAACATTTAACCATCTTCATTACACACGCTATCATGCTGTTTATTCAGTTCCTGGTAGTGAAATCGACAAAATGAAACATTTGTTTGAATCACACTCTACTGACACTGATCTCATCATCGTGAATTGTGGTATTAATAATCTACTGAACGGTTATTCTGTGAACAACTGCATTCATGAGTATGACAGAACATATAAAGCCATCACAACTTGCTCGTCGGCTCATGTAGCATTCAATAGTGTATCGTACATTGCAGACAACAAGTTCACAAACGTAGATGAGTCAGCCATCCTTAACTCACTGATACATGAACTGAATAACGAGTTACAGAGGTACTGTGACCAAAATGAGAAAGCTCACTTTATAGACTTGAGCACGACATTGCGTGGACATGAACAGTATATTGAACGACGACATTTGGCACGTGATGGTCTTCACTATTCAACTACTGGTTTACTCAAAGTTGCACGTCTTTTAATGGCAACAGTTGAACAACTGAAACGTGCTATACGTCTGTCACGTCACACCACATTGTTGTCACAGTCTATCAACACACAAACGGAAAGCTGGCCAGAACTGCCTAAACCAGCCGTACAAGCAACATTTAAACCTGTCAGTCATCGTCGTGAACAATGTGTCAAAATGTCTGTTTCTACTGATATGCCAGCTGATACGAGCAAAG
>OMOF01000518.1 GCA_900290375.1 Candidatus Desulfosporosinus infrequens | reverse complement strand
GCACGTTTCTCCCGACTGGGCAGCTTCTCCCATGAAAGATTAACAACTTTTTTTTTGCACTGCATCAAGTTCAAGCGATATATCGTAGTATTGGGACATAGAGGGATAACGTGATTATGGGATGTTCTCTAATAACAGAACTTGATGAGATAGCGAAAAGCGCCATCGCAGAATTATGTAATATGATCTTAGGCTATACGGCTACTCTGTTTTCTAGAGAAAAAATAGTCGTGGATATCACTCCTCCTACTATTATGTCAGGAGATAATATTCAATTTAGCATACCGAATACAGTCGTCGTTTGCATTCCCTTGTTATTTGAAGATGAATCTAAAATAGAACTCAATGTATCGTTTGTCGAAAATATATCTTAAGACGGCCTCAGGCGGCTATGAAAGTGTGTTGCCGGATTGGGGTGTCTTAGGTGAGGTGGGGATATTAGCGAGGGGACTTTTTGTAAACAAATAGAAAAGCCATAACAAAATTTATTTTGTTATGGCTTTATAGAATTCCTATTACCTTCGATTTAAGAAGAAGAGACTACGATTAGTGTTACCTTGATAAGCTGGATTAGAGGGGAAGCCTTGACCTTGAAAACCTTGGTTAACAACAACGTTTTGGGTGGTCTGTTGGTAATAATGCTGAGGAACATCGATAATATTTTGGCGATTAATAGTTACGATCGGATGAATAACCGGGACAAATCGTTGGGCGTAATAATCTTGCACGCAATACTGAGGGGGGCAACATATTGGTTTTACACAACCACACATCAACAAAGCACCTCCATATTTTAACGATCAAATTGACAGGGGAAGGTAAACAGTTAGTAAGGATTTTTTAGAAGATCACGCCTAAAGCGATAAGAATCAGAATTGCAACAGCAATAATTCCTACACCGACTCCTGTGCCAACCCCAGGGGCGACAGGGGGAGGACAACAAACAGGGGGAGGGCAACATACCGGAGGACGATAGCATGCTCCTCCCATTCCACCATAACCCATTCCGAACATAAGATGTTCCACCTTTCTAAATTAGAATATGATTCCCATTGCGATAAGCAGAAGAATAATTACGACAACTGCAGCGATCCCAGCTCCAAAGCCACGTCTTGGCGCGCAAGCACCGCTATCGACACCATCAATATCACCGAATGCCATTTGCATTTCCTCCTTTGTTAAGAGATAGTACATAATATGCACAAGCTGGGTTAGGAGGAACGAAATGGTAAAAAACACAGATAGTTTTATGTTTAGGAGAGGATTTATTGAGTAAAATGAGAAAAGTCTACTTTGTAATATAGTAAGATATATGAAGAATGTTTACCAGATTGGTCGTGGAGTATGGCAACACCCGGCGGCTTGTTGAATGGGGTGTTGGTGGATCGGGTTGTCCCCTTGAATTTCCCCTGATTTGACCCTCATTGAAACGGTGGGG
>OMOF01000827.1 GCA_900290375.1 Candidatus Desulfosporosinus infrequens | reverse complement strand
GATATTGTTTATGGGATTCTCAATCGTGCATTTGGGTATACCTCAAAACCATTTATGGTTGGATTAAGTGCTATACGTATTAGGAAGAGTAATGGAAAATACGATGTTATAAAGAAAGTCTTTATCGGTTTGGCGATTTCGATTCCACTGTTACTGATTATCGTTTCCCTCCTTTCGTCAGCGGACAGAGTCTTTGATCATTTTTTAGTTGAAATATCAAGCTCGTTTGGAACTATAAATATCGGTGATTTTTCGATACAAGGAGTTATTGCTTTAATCATTACAATGATCGTATTCAGTTATTTATGGAGCTTCTCGAATCCCAATATTAGCGTAAAAAATCTGCAGCAAAGATCTATTGAAGCCAATAATAGTAGTTGTGATCCGATAATCTCCATTACTATTTTGAGCGTCATTAATTGTGTCTATGTAGCTTTTACAATTATCCAATTTGCCTATATGTTTGACTCAGTAAATCATGCTTTACCGCCGGATTTTACATATGCAGAATATGCACGAAGAGGTTTTTTTGAACTATTAATCGTTACGTTAATTAATTTCAGCTTATTGTTAAGTAGTATTAGATTCACCCAAAAAGGCAGTAAATTTGTTGCTAGAACTGTTCAGACTCTGCACTCTCTCCTCATCTTCTGTACCGTGGTGATACTTTTTTCAGCATATCTCAGAATGTCATTATATGAAGCAACCTATGGTTATACGTATTTAAGGGTGTTAACTCATAGTTTTATGATCTTCCTAGGTGTCTTATTCTTGATTGCATTTTATAAAATTTGGGACGAGCGTATATCTTTGCTTAAACCGTATATTGTTATTACAATAATGGCTTATGTGATCATCAATTTTGCAAATATTGACGTAATAATCGCCAAAAACAATATAGATCGGTATGTTAAAACCGGTAAGCTCGATACTGATTATCTGAGGAACTTGTCTTATGACAGCATACCAGAATTAGTTGGACTGCTTAATGATAATAATGTGTCTGATGATATTAAGGGCTATTGAGCTGAACAACAAGGGGATCTATCTAAACAGCAAGCTTGGCAGTCCTCAAATTTATCACAGAACAAGGCAAAGCGAGTGCTTGCTCAATATAAATTATAAGGGGCATCCCCTGGGTTAGATCTTAGTATTCAAAAAAGGAGGGGGTAAATTGATAAATCGATTTGCCTTAGCTTTATTTGGTTTTCTTGTCTCATTAAGATTATTTTTCGTGGGAGTATATTTCTTCTTGGAGTATTTCGCAGCTAATGCGCCGTCAGATTTGGAAAATGGATTTGCGATAGCAATGGCGGCCATTACCGTGAGTTTATTTGGGTTAGGAATAAATGTTATATTCCACATTATTGTTTTAAGGAAAGCATCAGTGGAAAAAAGATTCAAAATAGATATTGATGAGATATTCCTTAATAGAAAAGACCGTCTATTAAAAAATGCTATAAGGATATTGGGATACTTAGCTATGATCTATTTTCTAGTGATGATAGTGTATGACGTTTTTATAGA
>OMOF01000516.1 GCA_900290375.1 Candidatus Desulfosporosinus infrequens | reverse complement strand
CTATATATAACGCACTAAAGAATTTTACATTACAGTGCAAAGGCGATCAATAACCTTTTCTTGTTGTTTATTAACTTCCGCTACAAAAGTCTGAACACGATTACGAATTTCTTTCACCGAGGAATAAAATACATTATAAACACAAGAGCGCTTGAGCCACCCCCAGAATTCCTCAATAAGATTTAAATTAGGGCTATATGGTGGTAAAAATACCAATTCCAGTATATATTCGTGTTCTTTAAGAAAAGGTAAAAGTAGTTTTGCATGATGAATTTTTGCATTATCGAGTATCATCACAATTCGTTGACCAGGATATTTTACAATAATCTTTTTTAGAAATTCTAAGAAAACAGATGCATCATAACGTTCTTCTTCAACACAGAATATCTCACCTGTTTCATAGTCCAAGGTTCCAACCAATTTTACCCCTAGGTGTTTTCCGTAAGTCGGAATAATTCTCTGTTTCCCTTTAAGAAACCAGGTTCGACCAATTGCTTGATAGTCACGAATCATCGCTTCATCTTCAAAAAGAATCCGATCAATATCATTCATTAATAAGCGAGTTTTGAGATTCGCAAATTTTTTTAAATTCTTCTTGTTTGTCGGTATTTGCTTTAGCCAATGTATAGGTTGGACGAGTGCAACTAAAACCCAGTTCTTTCAGTAACTTCAATACGCCACGATCTGTGTACTGTATTTTAAATTGCCGTTTAATCCACTCTCGAAGTAAAGGGCAAGTCCAATTCATTTCAGCAGGAAAACCAACATCTTCAGGGCGCTGCTCAGAAACAAGATGTTTAACTTGCTGTTTTTGAGATTCAGTTAGAAACGAAGGGCGACCTTGAGAATAGCTAATCTTTAAGCCAGATAGTCCTTCTGCTAAATAGGTATGAATATATGTACTCACTGTTATACGGTTTCTACCTATAATTTCAGCTATTTGAATAATTAGATAACCTTCGAGATAAAGTTTAACTGCTTGATATCTTTCAAACATACGACGATTGTTTGTGGATTTCATGGCATCAATTATGTTTTGTAATTCGTGATTCTTCTGTTTCGTCATAGTACATCTTTTCTCCTAATTAATATCGTCATAAAGAATGTACCACATTTAATCAAAAGAAAATAGAAGTTACGATAAAATATTTAGTTCGTTATATATAGATCATATTTTTGCTGTTTTCTAATTTTTTTAATGAATAGTTTCAAACCTACCTCAAAATCCTGCAG
>OMOF01000435.1 GCA_900290375.1 Candidatus Desulfosporosinus infrequens | reverse complement strand
ATTACGAAGGCTTCCTGCTGCGACACTCCACCGTCAGCAAGCAACCAACCTTTGTACCAGACATCATTGTTCAAGAATCCGATCTCATAGGATTTCTCGATGAGAATATCAACGCTCAGGTTGAAGTGATAGAAACGAAGATCACCAAGGAGGATCGTTCCATCCGGGATGTATGGACTCATAATGACCGGGCTACCCAAGATTCGTCCGACAACTGCGGTATTGGCGTAATCGACTTGTTGACCATTCGCAACACTTAACCCCCACTGTGCGTTCTCAAGAAAGATAGGCCGGGCCAATGCGTCCTTGATGGAGCAAACCCCGGAGTAAAGAGTGTTTGAGGACATTACCCAATAAGCGCCAGGGTGATATGGGGCACTCAACAAACCTTTCAACGCCGTGAAGTTGTCATAGGTCAGCGAAGACAGATTTGCGCCAGCCTTGCCATAGATGAGTTGGTTACTAACAGACCAAGTAACAGCGTTCAAAATACCCGTAGGCATGTTGTTCGCCGATCCGGTGCCATTGAGTACAGCATTCTCGATTGCTGTCATGAGTTTGCGGAAGAGCTTGTCGACGATATACGCCTCGAAAGCATCTACCGACAGTTGCTCCACCACACGGGAAACTTGAACAGTCTTAACAAGGTCGTAGGCAGTCAAGAGCAGGTTGAGCAAGGCGTCCGTCGATGATGCCGCTGGAGTGCTTTCTGCTGTCCACACTGCGTCATTTGTGACGTTCTCATAGGGTACTTTCAAGTTTCCTTTGAGGTTGTACTTGCTGATGAAAGGATAAACAGCTGAAACAATGAGCATTTTTTCGACCACTTGGTCGAGGGTGATTTGTGGGATGGCCGCTCCTGCACTGCCGGATGCGCTGGTATAGCGAAGTTCAACCAGATTCCGGCCATTGCCGATTGCATTACCGCGCTCAAGAACACCGCGCTCCTCATGAGTTAAACGATCCTTACCGGATTGCAGCATATGAAAAAATGCGCTGCGGTACTCTTTTGTCTTCCGGGCTTCTTGTTGATCGAACTCGCCAGCGCTTAAACCGCCTTGCCCCATGAACCCAACTCGCTGCTCAACCACTGGCTTGAGGCCTTCGAAGTTGCCTCCTTTAGCACGCTCTAAGATGTCCATTTTCGCAAGGATACCTCGCTCTTCTACTGCGAGGTTGGTGAGTTCTGTATCAATACCTTTAATGACTTCATCGGTCAGGTCTGTTCCAGTTTCGATGGTGTTACGAATTTCCGCTTTGCGGGTTTCGATTTCCCTAAGTCTCTTAAGCATTTTTTTCCACCTTTCAATTAAAAAAAGCCCGACACCTTTGGGTGTTGGACTTCTATAAACGGGTCTTAAACAATAAATTCCTTAGTTCAATTTGTCTCTGGTTCTCCCTATCCTTTGCCTCCTGGGCTTTGGCTTCTTCCTGCTCTAAAATCTGCGTGCGTCGGGCCTCTAATTCTTGCTGTGCCTTGATATAGCTTCTGACAGACACTGTGGTTTTCTCATATGCGGGGAAGTCTACTATAGAAACATCATAGATTTTGTCAAAGCTAGAGATCGTCCGGGTGTTGGTCTTTGGGTCAAAGGCATCCTTCGCGACCGTAAAAGCAAACGACATTTTATCCAGATGCCCTGTTCTCACCAACTCGTGGATATCATTGGCCTGAGTAGTGTTAGCCATTCGCGCTGTGACACCCAGACCTGTATCGTCGATCGTCAAGTCCAGCGTACCGGCTTTAGTGCTTGCCAGGGGTGGCACATGCTCTGAGTGATTGTATTTTAAAACGACATTGGAAAGGTCCACACCTTTTAAAGCGTCCCGGTGAATTTGCTCGTAATACTGCGTCCCGTCGCGATTCTGGAAGATCGGGGTCGGCGTGTCAAAGGCGATGGCTCTTC
>OMOF01000780.1 GCA_900290375.1 Candidatus Desulfosporosinus infrequens | reverse complement strand
TCCACTTACTACAATTGCATATTAAACCCAACCTTACCAAACAGGATAGCAGAAATTATTAACAAGCGCAGTGCTTCCCAATATGTAATTTCCCTGATGTTAAAGATCCGGGTTAAAGTTATGTTCCACAGCCACATTAGCACACCACTAAGTACAATCAGTGACACAATCCATATAAGTAACAATGAGAGCGCTGTGCCTATTAAAGGCACAAAACTCATTGGGCTTGGTCCACCAAAGGGAATACTATTCATAATTTAACTCACTCCTTAAATCATCCATACCCCGACGGCTGTGCCATGGACTGGATGCCCTATCTCTCCATGGTAGATACTGATAACCCAAATATAACAACGTTCTTGATAAGAAAGACCTAACCCCGGCGGTGGTTCGCTCAAGTTCCTTAGTCCATTGCCCAATCTATCTTACATACCCCCAACCGCATTTGAGAACCATGTTAGATAGCCGATCGGAACAATAATATTACATAGTAAAGCTATTAATCCGATCAAGAACCTCTTGCTTCTGTATAAAGAAATTAATGAAGTTATGACTCCTACGAAAGAGATAACGAATACTATTATCAAAGAATATACAAACAGATAAAACAAATCCTCGATATGCAAAATGGGCCCTAAAATGTTACTTTGGTGTAGCATTCTGTATCCAAGCTTCTAATAATTTTTTATAAAGTCGATCTGTTTCGCTTGGTTCTTCGGTATTCACGATCCGCAAACCGGACTTTATATTTATGAAAATAAAGGGAGGCTTTTGTGTATCGACAAATAATTTCGCCTGTCCAATCCCCTTTATTTTGAAATAGCCCTTCAACATGCTTCCTATACCGGAACCATTCGTTTTAAGCTGAATTTCAGGAATCTGGTCTTTTATCGAGATACCTACTATATCTGAGAGCTTAATTTCTTCTCCATATTCTCCACTAATTTTTAAATTGCCCCCCTGTATGGTGTACTCTGCTGGTTTATTGCTGAAATAAAGGAGTGTACCTAAACCACCTAGAGTTAAAACTGTGATAATTACTCCAACTCCAATGCGCATTGTCATTCTTTTTTTACTTGAACTATCCAATTTCACACAATTACTATCTACTGTAACCATTGGACATTTTTCCATTATTAGGTTTATGAATCCTTTTTTATCTTGTGGAGAAATTATCGCAATTTTGCTCTCCCCGTATTTAATCTCCAACCTGTCTAGGGAAAGGGCTGGTGACGATATTGGATTTCTTGTGCTTTTTATTTTGGTTATCTCCTTTAAAGGGATCGTCTGACGAATAGGACCACATTTAATCTTTAACTCATCGTCCGTCACTCGATATCCTGTTCCAAACCAAAGCCATGCAATAAATGCCACAATTGGTACAAAGATAAATGTACCAGTTGGATAATATTGACCATTTGTTAATGGTATCCATGTGGTTAGAACAAGTCCGGCTATTATTGGTATCCATAGCAGTAAACCAATCCATGTGTCACGTTTGGATGAAAAGTACATCTTTACTCTCCCTCTATTGTTTCTCCCTACTTTTCAACCCAAAATACCGCCGATTTGGATTGTCCGGATGTGCCTGAAATAGCAGGCTCCCTCGCTCTCCGGCTAGAATGGCCCCTTCTGTAGCCCCACACCCAAGACTCTCCCAACCCAACCACCAGCTAACCTGTATCGAGGCGGCTATTTCTTCTTTAGTTTAGCAAGGGGCAACCTGTGTGTATGTCAGGAATTTCCAACCTTCAGAAATCATCCAAGTAATTCTAGGGTTAATTATACCAATAAGTAAAAAAACACTGACAATAATTTTTAAAAATATAGGCATAATTCTCACTCTCTTTTTCTTCTTAAACCTATGTTCTTCTTGAACTTAGCACTGCGCAAAGGCGGGAATTTGGTATCGACAAGATGTCCCAGAATAGCCAGCTTAAGTATATTTTATTACAGTCCAAGATGGTCCTATGCTAATTTTCTTATCTCTTTAAGAGTTAAAATAAACAACACACCTGCTGAAGCAGGTGGATTTAACCTTTGCGAGTGAAACTCGCGTTAAAGGC
>OMOF01000515.1 GCA_900290375.1 Candidatus Desulfosporosinus infrequens | reverse complement strand
TCGGTTTGAAATAATAATTCCAATAATTTTTCCGATAATTTCCAGAAATTTCATTAAGTCAACCGTAAACATTCCCTGCCGTTTGTCATTTAGCTGAATTAAACCAATATTCTTATCTTCTTTCTTTATTGGGATCAAGGCAACGGATTCATATCCGCAGGAATTACAATAATTAGTGGTTTTGCTTTGCAGCTCATTTTCTGTCATACTGGCCAGCATAGCGGAAGTATGATTCGACCAGAAACTTCCTCCTACTGTAAAAAAATTGAGGCTTGGATCATATCTTCCTCTAATGATGTTTCCACACATACATTCCAAGTGATACTCGTCTGAGTCTTTTATTCTAATTCTCTTGCCCTTTTTATCTTTTGAACAAAGGCTGTTTTCCTTGATAATAAAAGTCTCAGGAAAACCATCGTACACATAATAGGGATAGTCTCCATTTTCCTCCAATCTAATACTAACGCTAGAACATAAAGTAATCTCTTTCAAGCTTCGGATCAAGGTTGTCAATACCCCCTTGAAATCATCTATATTATGCAATTTTGAAATAATTGTGTTAAGCATCTTTTCTCTGTCAATCAGTTTATTATACATAATTATAGACTCCTTTCTCTTAGCCCATTCTTTAACTTCTGTAGAAATACTTTGCATGATTCCAGTGCAAAAAATTGATTCTCACTATAGGCGATAGTAGGTAGTATTAGTACACGCCGAGATGCTTTGAAACTCTAAAATAAATTATCTTATCTTTAGGCTTTCAACATTTTCATTTGATTTCCTTCCAAGATCACGAAAATAATCCAATAAAAAACAAAAACCAGAGCGTTCAAATAAAAACGTCTCTGATAATTCATGCACCTTCTATTCATTAAATACATGAGCATATCTATGTCTATACATTCAAGTCGCTTCTGAATTTCTTCCCTATGGCCAGCGTCGAGCGTCGTACCCTCCCCCGTTAGTCAACGTTCTTCTCATGCTATAAACAGGGGTTTGTGTAGCAATGGAACAGAAAACCGGAATACATATCCTAACAATTCCCAAGTAGTCAATAAAAAGCTTTCTTAATTGCATCTTCTAGTTCTATAACTGAAGGTTTTGAGTATCTTCGTGTTGTGTTTATATCGGAATGCCCTGCTAATTCGTGAATGCGATTATTCTTTGGAACACCCGTTACACAGAGCTCGCATTAGATACCCTACGTGGAGGTGGAAAATCCGTAGATGAGGCTGACATTCAACACCTTTCTCCGCTTGGGCATCAACACATTAATATTGTAAGACACTACTCTTTCATTTTGCCAGAAGAGTTGGCGGGAGGCCGCCTGCGTTCATTGGGACCGCAGCCTTAATCATTAACAACATGGTGCATGATGGATTTCTTATTGCACTTTTCTGTTCCATTGCTACACAAACCCCATTATTGAGCACGTTTTCGATTTCTTTGACGGGTTTCCGCATGATAACACTTCTTTCTTGGTTGATTTGGCTAGACACTTAATTATACCAAGAAACGTGTATTCATGTGGATTTTTGCTATATTTCCGTCTCTTTTCAGGTCATAATCTCGCCAGTTTTATGGGTACGAAACTTCAGGAGTTAGACATTTTAATGTCTGTTTGAAAAGAAAGGATTCTCAATACAAGGAAAATGTCACAAGAATTGCATTTCTTTCTGTTATCATCTTAAATATTGAGAAAAATAGCTAATAAAGAACTAAAGTTTTGCACCCCTCTAAACCCCTGTTTCTCAAATTTCCAGGCATCCTAAAGCCATTATTTTCTTTTGGTTATTAACGTTTAGCCGGCTTTTTCAAGAGCCTTTAGCTGGTTATTAAGAAAAGAACTCTCAAATAGCCCTTTCAAATATACATATTCAACGGAATCCTTAAATTCCAAAATGTTCACTAAACCGGACTTGGCGATGCTTATGATCACTACTTGTAGCAAATCGTCAAATAATTCCCAGAGTCTTTCAGCTACATTCTTCTCAATAAGGTCATCTTTGATCTCAGCAAACAAACCATCCAAGGATTCATAGGCGTTTACACGGCGAAAATAGGCCAAAAGAGTATAGAGAAGATAACAGGTTGTTATATGGGCTATATGAGCATCAAAATCTCTCGATTGACAGGTTCCTAATTTTAGATGTTGCTTCGTTTCTTTGAAAAATACTTCAATGCTCCAACGGACGCTATAAATCTCCAACATGCTTAATAAACTGAGGGATGTGTCAGTCGAAAGAAACAACCTCCATTTTTTCTGATAAGGAAAACGACAAAAATACAGTTTTACTTGTCCAATTCCTTCATAGTCAACAATGACTTCGAAGTAACGGGTACTTCTCTTCCGACAGCGTTTTTCTTGACCCTCACTTTTTAAAACCTTTTGCAATTGATCAGCATTGAGGGAATTTCCTTTATAGAGATACTTACGACCATCTTTACGTACCCCACAGATCAAATGCATCGACTTTTTGCTCAGCTCCCGAACAGTTTGAATAAACTCATGGCTGCTGAACCAGCTGTCGACAAGTACATATTTAGCCTTAAATCCCTGTTTTAGAGCCCTTTTCAGCATATCAAGTCCATTCATAATTTTGCTGACATGGCATTCCCTGATACGTTTTGCTCCGGAAGATCTTGGATCTCGCTGTTTTTTGAACTGTTCTTTACGATGGCGAGCTTTCTTTAACGCTTTTTCTGCTTGAAGGGTAAAATCAAGTGGCTTGAAAATTTTACCATCGTATATACCAAGGGTTAGATTTTTGAAGCCTAGTTTGCTTCCTTTTCTCCCTGCAACGTGGTCGAATACCATGCTAATCTATTATACCAAAAGCCGTGTGTTCATGCGGATTTTTGCTGTTTTTTATGACTTTTTAGGCCGAAAAGTCAGCTGTTTTATGGGTGCAAAACTTCAGTTGTTTTTTACCGATCAAAACTGGAAATTCTCTGCAAATCTCGGTTTACTCGGGGACATGAACGCGCTTACGGTAGCTGGTGACGGAACACCCATCGTCAAAGATGCCATGGATATTTTGCGTCAGACAAGGAGGTATGTTTACTCATAGCGGGGCTATTAGGTGAACATGCCGACGCAGTATGACACAAAATAGACTGGAGACTGACTGGTTATTTAGTTGAATGTGCCTAAGGTTGGTTCAAGGAAACCTTTGGCCCGACTGCCTCGACGAATACCGAGAGGCTATACGTGTTTAAGGAGGTGGTTACATTTATTATTAACGGGATTAAGAGATAAATTTGAATAGGGAGGAAGGATTGAATAAATTTTGAAAAAACTCAATAAGATGCGATTTATATCATTACTACTAACACTATTTCTTATAGTTATGATGGCAGTACCTACAATAAGTATGGCAGCTCAACCGACAGTGAACCTCGGAACAACCTCCAGTTTTGCAGTTTTGGCTAACTCGGCAATCACCAATACCGGAACGACCACCATCAGCGGAAATGCTGGCGGAGATATCGGGCTGTCTCCGGGTACTTCGTTTACTGGAAACGCGAGCGTAACAACGAGCGGGACCATACACCTAGCCGATGCTGTTGCAATTAAGGCACAGACCGACTTAGTAACTGCATATAATGACGCTGCAGGAGAAACACCTACCTCTACCATTCCCTCTGAGCTTGGCGGGACTACTTTGACTCCTGGTATTTACTATTCAGCCGACGGCACTTTCCAGATAACGGGCACGCTCACGCTCGACGCCAAGGGCGACCCCTATGGCGTCTTTGTATTTCAGACTGCATCCACACTCATCACAGCATCGGGTAGTAATATTAACCTCATCAATAGTGCTCAGCCCTGCCAAACCTATTGGAAGGTCGGAAGCTCCGCGACCTTAGGAACATACTCTCATTTCGTGGGACACATCTTCGCATTGGCATCCATCACAGCGAATACTGGTGCGATGGTGCAAGGACAGTTGTTGGCACAGAATGGCGCGGTCACGCTAGACACCAATATCATCACAAATGAAATTGGTGCAGCCCCGGCCATTCTTCATGTAATCAAGCATGTTATCAATGATAATGGTCGCACAGAAGTGGCAGCTAACTTCAACCTACACGTGAAGAGTTCGGGTATTGACGTTCCGGGAAGCCCAGCACCAGGTGTTGAATCACCGGGAACGAGCTACACGTTGGCTGCGGGTACTTATGTAGTTAGCGAAGACGTTTCTACTGGATATACCGCAAGTTATAGCGGAGATAGTGATGCAAGTGGCAAGATTATATTAGCCTCCGGCGATAACAAAACTGTCACGATTACGAACAATGACAATATCCTGCAAAGTATAGCCATAACGACCCCAGCCACCAAGCTAAGCTACACTGTGGGCGATGCGCTGGACCTCACGGGGCTAGTAGTAACAGGAACCAACAGTGATGGCAGCACAACCCCTGAAGCAATCACCCTAGCAGATGTATCGGGCTTTGATAGTTCAGCAGTGGCATCTGGTCAGGTCTTGACTATCACCATTGGTGGCCAAACAACAACTTACACAGTCAATGTAGCAGCCGTTAACAATACTGGTTGGACTGTAACAAAAGACGTCTACAGTTCAGTAAGTGATTTTGCCTTGAATGCCAGCGCAGTGCCAACAGGAGCAAATTACTACGGATTATTTGCTCCTGTTGGTACGCAGATCGCAACTTTCGAAGGTGTAAATCAAACGCTCAGAACAATAAGTGTCGCTTTTAGTGATCCTACTCTAATTACAGTCAAATTCTATAAAGACGCAGCAGGTACTCAATTAGTTGGTACAGGAACGCTAACCGGGACAGTAACTAATGGTTCTGGATCTGGGCAAATGACAGTAACTCTTTGCGCAGATAATCTGGCAGCAGATAAGGCAACACTGGCGATTGGCTATGGCAGTGTTGATTCGGCAAGCAGCGTAACTCAAGCGATCACGCTACCGGCAGGTCCAATGACTAAAGGCACGACTGTAACTTGGACATCCAGCAATCCATCAGTCATTAGTAATGACGGACAAACTGTGAACCGCCCTGCATGGAATGCCACAGACGCAACCGTTACTATGACAGCCAATTTAACCAACGGAGCAGCAACAGGTACTCAAACGTTTACGCTAATAGTACCAAAACTAGCCGAACCTGACGCAGATAATCTGGCAGCAGATAAGGCAACACTGGCGATTGGCTATGGCGGTGTTGATTCGGCAAGCAGCGTAACTCAAGCGATCACGCTACCAGCAGGTCCAATGACTAAAGGCACGACTGTAACTTGGACATCCAGCAATCCATCAGTCATTAGTAATGACGGACAAACTGTGAACCGCCCTGCATGGAATGCCACAGACGCAACCGTTACTATGACAGCCAATTTAACCAACGGAGCACTAACAGGTACTCAAACGTTTAGTCTGACAGTACCAAAAGTTACCCCAAATCTTGCAGACATAAAAGCAACGGTACCCAACAATACCGTTTTGCTGGGTAACTATTTATTCCAACTCTCAGACACCAATGGACTAACCCAAGCCAATGTTATGACAGCAATGGCAACAGCACCTAAACAAGACATTTACTTCAAATCATACAACGCTAAATGGTATGATTTGAACGCAACAGATGCTAGTCATTCAGTCGCTAATCTAAATGATCTAACCGACGCAACCAAAGCTGTTGATGAAGCAACAACCCTTGATTCAATTCAAATTCTCAAATGGTTTGGGGCTGCTGACACAGTGCAAAGTTACTAGTCTTACGGACATCAATCAAGGTATCTGTTCCCTAACTTGTTAATAGCACATCCATTACGAATTATCAGTTAAATAGCAAACAACTATTTAGCTGATGATTTCCCATTTGAATTTGAAACAGTGCGGATTCACGATGATTTATCTTATCTTGGAGCACATTTAGGACTTACTATTTTGCGGTTTTAAAAAGAGTTTAAGAAATTAAAATTGGGTTAGAGTCAAAATGGCACGGATAAAAAGGCTACCAGAGAGAGGGAATAATTATGCACAAAAATAAGCATTTTTTTTTGAGCGTGGGAGTGGCATTAGGATTGGTGCTGTCGCAGTTTATGGCACCGATGGCTGCCGTTGCGGACACAGGCACTTCAACAGTGCCGCTGCGTTTGGCGGGGAGCGATCGCTACCAGACGGCGGCACAGATTGCAGAGTACGGCTGGAGGTCGACGGCAGACAACGCCGTTTTGGCGGTGGGGACAGACGATCATTTGGTGGACGCCCTGACAGCGGCACCCTTAGCTAAGGCAAAAAGTGCACCCATCTTACTGACACAGGGTGATACCCTGAATCCTTCGACTGCGGCTGAGTTGCAGCGGCTCAAGGTGAAGACCGTCTATCTCGTGACAGGTTTAGGTGTTGTCAGTCAGAATGTCTTGGACAGCCTAGCTAACATGAATATCAAGGTGGTGAATCTGGGCGGGTCCGACCGTTTCAGTACGGCTCTGAACATTGCCGGCCAACTGGGCGCTCCATCCAAGGTTGCCCTCGTTACAGCCTGGACCAATGCCGACGCTTTGTCGACGGCTCCGGTCGCGGCTGCAGAAGGCATGCCGATCCTGCTCACCGACAAGGATAGCCTATCGCCGGAGGTAGCCAACTATCTGACGACGAATAAAGCAACGATCCAAAAAACCTATGTTATCGGCGGAACAGAGGTTATCAGCGACGCGGTTGCGAGTCAAATGCCCAATTCAGTGCGACTGGCCGGGACGGATCGCTATGGTACCAACCTAGCGGTGATCCAACAATTCGGCACCTTGCTCAAACCTCAATATACTTTTGCTGCTAGCGGCGACGACGCCCATTTGGTGGACGCTCTAACTGGAGCACCACTGGCTGCCCTGAGCAACTCCTTGATCCTACTCACTGGCGACAGCGCTTTCACGGATACAGCTCAACAATTGACAGGTCTAGGCTTGTCCACGAATATCATAGGTCTGGGTGGTAGCGGTTCAATTCCTGACAATGTGTTGCAGACGATTGAAAATGTGTTGCAGACGATTGAAAATACCATCCCAGCACCCAGTACAGGCAATAACAGCACGAGTGGCACGCCTGCAAGCGGAGGAACGACTCCACCGAGCAGTGGAACGACGCCATCAAGAGGCGGTGGTGGTGGTGGAAATTATACACCGCCAAGTTCATCCACTACAACCGAAACGTTGATGGTAAGCAACCCGGCAACCACAGGATTTACAGTGACGTTGAATCCGGCACTGGCTGGCTTAACAGCAAGCAACTTCACGCTTCTTGACAGTTCGAGTCAACCTGTAACCATCACAGGGGCAACAACATCAGACAGTGGAGCAAGTTATGCGATTAGCTCAGCGTTGAGTGCAGGCCAAACGTACACGGTCACGGCAACCAAGACAGGTTGCAACTTTGGAACGGCTCAAATGTCGGTAACCGGAGTAACTTCCGCAACTGGCACCTGGAATCTAGTACAAGGTGTAATGACCAGTGATCTGACGATCAATGTGAGTGGCCTTAGCGAAGCTACTCAGTACGAAGTTTGGGGGAACGGTATGGCTATTTCAGAGAAGATAAATATCAGTGGAGCCAATAATTACTTAAGAGCGTGGCCTACTGCCTTTGAAAATATGAGCCTATTGACGATTAAACTATTCAATGCAGCTGGAGATCAAGTTGGTCAAGCAACATTGAGCGGAACGACAACCAATGGATCCGGTTCCGGTACATTGAATTAATAACACTATTGCGCAGTGATATTAGGCTAGAAACATTGTGGGAAGGGGCTAACGGTAAGCCTCTTTTCGTTTTTTATGCCAACAAGCTAATGGGCGTTTTTTTTATCTGTCAGCAAATTAAAAACAAGATTTGTTGGGGTACGGCAAGATTAGGGTTCTGTGCACAAATCGTCCAAAAGTTCAATAGAGAAGTCAGAGCAAAAAATCTGGATTTTCTTTTTAAGTGGACCCACTCCCCTAAAATCTCACTTATGAATGTAACATAACTCATGTGTGTCACATTCATAAAATCAATAAGTTTGATTTTATACGATTTTTACCCTTGAGAGCTGATTTTACGTTAGAAAATTAGGTGCGAAATGGCTCAAACTATCAAAGTCACGTTCTTTCAATTGCTCGATATAGCTTTGATTACATACTGTATACCATATCATGGGATTTACTACACGGCTGGCTCCACTACCGGATTTTTGGACGATTTGTGCATAGGACCCCTACTTGAACGAATGCTTGAAGCACTTCGGCGTCATGACATCTATGTAGCTGGTAGCGAACGATATGATGATCCACGGGCGCAATTACTTCAAGGGTCTGCTTGGAATGCTGTTCGACCTCAAGTACTTCGCACGCTAGACTGGTTTTCAAATGCAGAAAAGTCTTTAGCCCCTTTAGAGAAAGAACTGGATTCTGCTTATCGTAACACTGTAGATAGGTGGGAGAAGAGGAGAACTTCACCAACGTTATCGGGAAGGACAGGAGGACCAATTAAGTGCGTTAGGTTTCATAGTGAATGCGATTATTCTTTGGAACACCCGTTACACAGAGCTCGCATTAGATACCCTACGTGGAGGTGGAAAATCCGTAGATGAGGCTGACATTCAACGCCTTTCTCCGCTTGGGCATCAACACATTAATATTGTAGGACACTACTCTTTCATTTTGCCAGAAAAGTTGGCGGGAGGCCGCCTGCGTTCATTGGGACCGCAGCCTTAATCATTAACAACATGGTGCATGATGGATTTCTTATTGCACTTTTCTGTTCCGTTGCTACACAAACCCCAAACAGTACGTTGCTGCCATGTAAACAACGTGAGAAGCCGCTTATAATGCGACTTCTCTCTTCGTCAGTATAGATAAACATGTCCTCGGTCCTTTTATTGTTCTCTGATATCTGATATTTTGTATTCGTACCCGTGAAGTCCTATATTTCCTGATCGCTAAACTTTCTTCCATTCACAGGTACAGCATAATCATCTACGACTCTTTCGTCAACTGATAATCATTCTTACGACTGAACAACAAATAAGCCTATCAGTATTAACCGATAGGTTTATTTGTTGTATATTTATGCATTAACCAAAGACACCCAAC
>OMOF01000221.1 GCA_900290375.1 Candidatus Desulfosporosinus infrequens | reverse complement strand
GATGACATCTTCCCCTACCGTTAAACCACTCTTGATTTCTACATTGGTTCCATCGTCGAGACCAACTTCCACTGGAACAAATTTACCAGTTGGCGCGACTTTGGCTGCACCCGCACTTGCTGAACCTGCTTTTGCTGATCCCGCACTTGCTGAACCCGAATTAGCTGCACCTGCATTGGCTGCACTATTAGGTTGGGTGGTCGTTTGACCGGCCGAAGCCCCTTGACCTGCGCTAGTACTTGCAGTTAATGGTATCATGACACCTGTTTTAGTCCCTCGTGTTTTGACCGCTTCACTTGGTACGGTTAGAACATTATCTACTTCTGAAACAATAACGCTGACATTGGCGTTCATCCCTGCACGTAACTGATCTGAGGGTTGATCGACCGTCACCGTGACGGTATATGTTGTGACATTCGATACGATCGTCCCTTGAAGAGCAATTAAACTAACGGTCCCGTTAATATGTTGATTAGGGTTCGAATCCAGAGTAATATCTACTTTCTGTCCAACTTTAACCTGAGCTATATCCGACTGAGCAATCGAGGCATCCACTTCAACTTTATTCGCATCAGGTGTGATCGTGATAATTGAAGTAGCATCCGACTGTTGACCTAGTTGCAGCGGGCAAGTGACAATCGCTGCATCCACTGGTGCTATAATCTCAGCGTTCAGTAACGCCTGTTGCGCACTGGCAAGCTGGATCTGAGCGGTAGTAATATCAGCTTCAGCCGAGGCAATATCTCCCGTTGCTGGGCCTTGCTGTTGCAGAGCCAACTGAGCTTGAGCCGACGTTAAACTGGCCTGAGCAGAAGTACATTGCGCCTGAGCAGAAGTTAAAGCCTGTGCCGCCCCACCATTTTGAGCATTCTGAGCTGTCGTCAGGGCCGTTTGAGCCTGAGAAAGCGCTGAGGGCGATGCAGCAGTACCGGTCTGTTGCGCCTTGGCATAATCATTACTAGCCTGTTGAACAGCTGCTTTGGCCAATGAGACCTGGTTCGCTAAATAATTTGGCTCAGCATTCTGTTGGGCTGTAGTTAAAGCCTGCTGCGCAGCGGCTACTCCCTGCTGAGCCTGAGCGACTGTCGACTGAGCAGCAGCAAGGGTTTGGGAATTAAACGACTCTTTAAGGGTTTGAAGTTTGGCCTGAGCTGACGTTACGGCTGCCTGCTGTTGAGTTACAGTCAGCTGCAGACTCGAATCATCCGTCTTGGCCAGCACTTGCCCAGCTTTCACACTATCGCCAACCTTGACATTGAGTGCCACAATCTGTCCAGCTTGTTTAAAGGTTAACGGAATTGAGTGGGGGAAGTTAACCGTTCCAGTTGCAGTAATCACCTTACTCACATTTCCCATTTTAGCTTTGGCTGTGATGTTGGTGGCTACGACAGGTTTCGCCGTAAAATGCTTATACCCCCAATAACCTCCTCCCAAGACCAGGACGCCTAAGACCCCAATAGTCACCCATTTTTTATTCATACTCTTACTCCTTTTCTAGCGACTTGTTCTTTAATATGACCCTATCATTGTGCTCATCTGATTAAATTCTTTGCTAAATATATCACAGTCTTATGGTTAAACAACGAAGGTCTTCTTAAGATATTGTCAAGGTATTCGCTTCCAATTTCTCATTTTTCACTGGTAAGAAAATCCGGAAACGGCTTCCCACGCCCGGTTTACTTTCCACCTGAATAGAGCCCCCATGGGCCTGGATGAACTCCTTGGCAATCGCGAGCCCCAAGCCCGTCCCCCCGCTTTCTCGTTCACGTGCTTTGTTAACACGGTAGAAACGATTAAAAATATGCTCGAGTTCTTCCTCGGGTATTCCCTCTCCAGAATCGACAACCGTCACTTGTACCCAACCGTCGGACCTCAAATCAACGGCACTGTTTCCCTCTCTAAGATTTACATCATCCGTTTTTTCTCCTTTACGCCAGAACACATCACGCAAACGATGCATAGTTTCGTCCTTGAGC
This sequence comes from Candidatus Desulfosporosinus infrequens, assembly GCA_900290375.1. GTDB lineage: Bacteria > Bacillota > Desulfitobacteriia > Desulfitobacteriales > Desulfitobacteriaceae > Desulfosporosinus > Desulfosporosinus infrequens. The sequence goes on along the minus strand of OMOF01000221.1, from coordinate 557 downwards.
ATATCGTCGTCTTCGGGCCTTTCTGCCTCCGCCAACAATATGCGCAGAGATCCGCCCGCTGGTGTATGCAAAAGAGCGTTGCCAATTAAGTTAACAAAAACCTGAGTTAAACGATCTGGGTCGCCAATAATTTCCGGTACATCTCCTACCACCTCAACCTGCAACCCTCGTTCCTCGAATTCAATGGCAAATTGCTCTGTAATTCTCTCCACAATTTGTCTAAGCTGGACTGATCTCATAGCCATAGGCAACTTACCGGCTTCCGCCAGACTTAACTGTTGCAGGTCTCGCACCAAGCGGATCAAGCGCAAGGTCTCATCATGAATCGGAAGGATCGTTTCCGGCGTCGAAGGAATTACCCCTTCCTGAATCGATTCCAATTTTCCGAGAATAACCGCCAGCGGCGTTCGCAATTCGTGAGCAATATCCGCCACCATATTGCGCCTTACTTCCTCATTACGGGTCAATTGTTCCGTCATCCGATTAAAGTCTCTGGCCAAGATCGCGATATCTCCCTTTCCCTTTACCTCAACTCGCGAAGACAAATCCCCTTTCCC
>OMOF01000514.1 GCA_900290375.1 Candidatus Desulfosporosinus infrequens | reverse complement strand
ACCCCCAGCACACTGTCTCCCGCTTTAAAGATAACAATTTCTAATTCATTAATACCACTTTCCAAGAGTATATCTTGCTTCAATGTTAATCCTCCTTCATCTCTATTTTTCGATCAAATATCAGAGCCAAAATCCAAACCAGTCCAACGACACACAACAAGATTAAGGTCAATCGAAAGAAATATAACTCATGTCTATTCGAGCAACTTACTTTTTTTAGAGTAGGCGCTCTTTATACACTTTCTAGATCTAGTTTATCTTAGTTGCGCGATTAAAGCACTATCAATCGTCCTTAGTTTAATGCTAAAAGCACAAATACATTTTCCTCTTTATCCGATCTTCGACCATATCGAGAAGGAATCTCTAGCTGACGTCAATTTTACCATTGAACCAGTCCAATCATTCATACCCAACAAAAGATTTTAACTATTTTCTCCTTCAATTAAGAGCATCTGCAGAATAATTAAGCAGATAGCTTGCAATAGTTATTGACAATTAGTAACTAAATATGGTAATATACAATTTTGCCATCTAAATGAACATATGTTATACTTGACTAGACAACTCACTTAGGAGGTGGATTTATGTTTCAAGTCGATGACATGGTACTTTATCCCATGCACGGTGTAGGTATTATTAAAGCCATTGAGGAGAAAGAGGTATTAGGGAAAAACAAGCTTTACTATATATTGAACATGCCTCAAATCAGAATGCAAATTATGATTCCTATAGAAAAAGCTGCGGATCTTGGGATCCGTCAGTTAGTTGATCCTGCAGTTTTAGAAAATGTTCTCACAGATTTCCACCTCGGAAATACAGATCCAATAATCTATAAAAACTGGCGCTATTGCCGAGATCTAAATAACAAGAAAATGAAAACTGGCGATATCTACAAAGGAGCTGAAATAATCCGTGATTTAATGCGGAAAAATCAAAAAAGTAAACTTGGAGCAGAAGATACAAACATGTTAAATAGTGCCCGTCGGATGTTTATCAGTGAACTAATGCAAGTTAAGGGAATTGCTCAAGAACAAGCAGACCATCTTTTAGATGAAATTCTATTAACTTCAAGGTAAGAGACAATTTAACGCTTTCCTAAATGTCCTAAGTGATCATAAACGACTAACTCCTCCTCCTTCTTTTTTTATTATCTAACTTTCCATTGGAAAATAATCCTGATGGAACGCTATTAAAG
>OMOF01000556.1:1704-3732 GCA_900290375.1 Candidatus Desulfosporosinus infrequens | reverse complement strand
GGCAGGCTCCTTCGTTGTAGGTTACGGTGCCTTGGCCGATGCCTTGTCCGTTGCTTCCTATGCTGCAGCCAACAACTACTCCATCTTAGTAGCCAACCCTGATGGAAGTCTTCCGGCTTCTGAAGCTGCCTACAAAGGTTCCAAGGTCTACATTATCGGTGGACCGACCCTCGTCGCTGACATTGCTGGTGCTACTCGTCTCTTTGGAGCCGACCGTTTCGCTACAAATCAGGCCGTACTCAAAGCCTTAACGTATAAATATGATCAGGTTTATGTTGCCAACGGCACCAACGCTCATTTGGTCGACTCACTCGTTGCTTCATCCTTAGCAGCTGAGGCTAGTGCACCGATCGTTTTGACCGACACCAATGGTGCTGCTGCAGCAACCGATGTTCATGCCAAACTGGGTGCCAAAGCTGTCGTCACGGCTCTTGGTGGTAGCGCCGTCGTTTCGGACGCCGATGTTGCCCAAGTTGTTAGTGGAACGCCGGTTACTACTGGAACTCCTGTTACTGGAACGACTTCCCCTGTTTCGATCAGCGCCTTGGCCGTGACGGGTCAATTAGTTGGAACGGGAGCGTTGAGTAGTCCTGCTGTGGCCGTCGTAAATAACGGAGTTACAGTATCTGGTACTGTAAACGGTGCTAGTGCGGCTAATGCTAGTATAACTTATTTAGTTTCCACTTCTAACAATATCACAGCAAAAGATTCCAATGGTAATACGCTCGTTGCCACAACCTTGAATTCGCCCATTATTGTGGGCAATGACACCTTCGGTGCCTCTTATTCTGTCCCAGCGGATGCTAGTGGTAACGTGAAAGCGGTCTTTACGTCGACCGCTAGTTCGCAACAGTCCTTTAATGTCGTAGTTGAAGCTCCGTTCAGCAACAACGGTCAACCCGTTATGTCCAACGAAGCGAGTATAGAATGGGGCGTACCAGGAACTACGGTACTCAGTCCAATCTATTCCAACAGTAATCCCGATAGTCTGAACTTCTCCACTTCCGGTGCGATGAAAGGTTTAGTGCCTGTCGTCGCTACGATCTTGCCAGCTACTGGCTCCACGACACCTTTGAGCGGACAGCCCGTTAAGTTCACCATGACGATGGGGGCCACAGATCCAGGGAATGATGCCAACGCCTTCTTTACGGATTCAACCGGTACAAGCATGGTTGCCTCAGGCGCAGCTGTTGGTAAAGGTGGTTCTCAAACATCTATCACCTATGTGGTCAATACAGATACCAATGGTCAAGCACTAACGTATATCAACTCTAACCTGCCTACCACAAACGGTCTTGCTAATCCAGGCGGATTTATGAATGTCAGCATGAATGCTCAACTGGTCAATGGTGGTGGCTCAACTAATACCGGCTACTATCAATGGAAAGCAGTGGCTCAAGCTACAAAAATCGGCAACGTGAGTCCGGCCGCTATGTTGAACCCAACCGGTATCACAACAGGTAACACCATTGCCTCCACCAATGCTGAAACAGCAACCTCTGGTTCACAAATGGTCATTGGCGGTACACTTCAGGATTCAGCAGGCAACCCAGTCGGTAATGCCACGGTAGCTATTCAAGACTACGACGTCATCAATGGCGCTTCCAATAACGTTCAGAACGATGCTTACGTTACAAAGGACTCCACGACCCCGACCTTGTTCAGTGCGGTTAACTACCCTACTGTTACGACAGACAGCAATGGTAACTGGTCAGTAACGGTTACTGCCAATGTGCCGGTTACTCAAAGCGTGCTCGATAGCGTTACTCAGTACTATGCGTACTATGTTCCTTCGACAATCGCTATTACAGCGGGTCAATCTCTACCAAGTACTGTCACACCGCTGAGCTTTGTAGGTAATAGCAACACTGGGAATTTCATAAACCTCGTATGGCAACAAGGCCAGACGGCTCAATCAATCGGCGTCAGTCACACCTCGCTTATGCCTAATTACGCGACACTGAGTGCTGTACCGCAAACGGCTAGCTTCACCAACGTTGTCGGTTCTGACGAGCAAATGTATGCAGC
>OMOF01000556.1:0-1694 GCA_900290375.1 Candidatus Desulfosporosinus infrequens | reverse complement strand
TATGCGCTGGTCTATGATCTCTTAGCTCCAAGTGGTGCGAATTTCAATCTACTGGGTTCAGCAGCTCTTCCGACCGATCCTACTCATGGCGGAATCGGAGAAATTAAGGCCACCTTCACACAAACTGGTGGTTTTGTGCTCAACGAGCTAATTTACACTGATGGAACAGTCTGTTACTCTGATGGAACTTTGACAGCAGCCGTCGCCATGCCAACAGGTTTTGTCGCAACGGGTTATGCCAGTGCTTATGACGGCAGCGGCCAACTTAATTTCTACCTGAACTCAAATCCTACAACCGCAGTCATCTCCTCCGGAACAGCTGGTTCTGTCAATGTTAACATCAGTGCTTATTCCAACTCTGCTAGCGTAATCGATACGACCCATGCGCAAGGTTCCGCTGCCGGAACGATTAATGCGTCGTTCACGGCCAGTAACTCCATTGGAAGTCTTGGCGTTGCTGCTAATGCGACTGGATTCAGTTCATATGTTCCGTTGTTGGATGGTAATGCGGCTCCTGCAGCAACCGTTACGGTCGCTGGTGTGGCGATACCTGCAGCCAATGCGTATGATTCCACAAGGAATGCTACGTTCGTGGCAGCTCCGTTCAACTCTTATCCGGCCTTGAGTACAGTTCCTAGCCAAGGACTGACCATGAACATGAGTTCCACGTTGAATGGCGTCATTAGTAATGTTGACGGTTACACTCTGTCCTCTATGCCTAATAACGTAACGGTTAACGTAAACGGTGTCGGCGAAGTCAGTGCGAACAATGTTAAACTCTGGCAGGCTCAGGCTGGTTATAAAGTTGTAGGGTATATGCCAGGTGCCGCTAGTGGTTCCTTCACCCTCATTGAAGAGAATGTGCTAACCCCGACCAGCTTGATCGGAATGCAAGTGACTACTGTCGGCACTATTGGATCCCAAATTGCAACTTGGACCTTGCCTTCGACCAGTCTACCTGGTAACTTTGAAGAATTCCTTGGCTTTAACGTAAGTGCTAATGGCGCTTTGCAACCTATGGTAGCTAGTTACTACGATGTTAATAATACCTTTGCTCCTGCTGTAGCTCCAACATCTGGTGCAATAACAGCCGGCACATACAGCCCGGTTGAAGTTGCTCAAGTGTATTCAAGCGATAAGTACTCAGAAAACCCAGTTATTACTGTTAGCAACTCGCTCAATAGCAAAACTGCAACAGTAACTACTAACTTCACTGCAGCGACGGGTGGATTAGTAGCGGTTAAAGCGAATCCTTCCAGCGTCAATTCCGTCGTTGGCGGCTCGCAAAATGTTACCATTACTGCGCAAGATGCGTACGGAAATCCGATTGCCAACCAAACCATCTACGTCGGAACAGGATTACCTGGTCTGTGGATTACGCAGGTGAATGGTAACGCGATTACTAGTAGTGTTAACATGGGAACAACGTCTTCGACCTCCATGCAGACGGTCAGTACGCCTATTCCGCTCTCTAAAGTCACGAACGCTCCTGCCTACAATAGTGCCTCCGTTGCAGGAGTCACTGCTTATGACCTACAAACAGCTCCAGTTATTGCTCTGACAACCGGTGTGGATGGCACAGTGTCCATTACGTTGGCTGATGGCAATGTAACCTATGTTGCGAATACCGCAACAGCCACTGCGACAAACAGCTATGCTGTAGACCCTGGTCAAGGAATTAATAGCCAAACCTT
>OMOF01000863.1 GCA_900290375.1 Candidatus Desulfosporosinus infrequens | reverse complement strand
ACCATCATCATCATTATTATCAGTGGTAAAAAGAAGCGAAGCCCTTGGACGTTATGTCCAGGGGCTATCCCTTATACAGCAACGTAAATTGTCATACGTTACTATATTAATAATCTTATCCAGCATTTACATCCTTAGAAAGACCACCGGTAGCAATTGGGCTACTGGTGGTCTTTCTAACTACCGAAGTCTCGATGTTCAGCTTTAGCTGAACGAGTTCACTTTTTTTGCAATCCTAGGAGGTAATGAAGAAAAGATCTAGAACGTTTTAAGGGCGAATTTATTTAGAGGTATTGAAATGGTATTTATAACCATCAAATATTTTTAGTGAGGTGTAATTGCCTAATGAGAAGTTCCACTAAAACTCAAGAAATCACACAAACAAATCGCATAGAATGCATTGATGCTTTTAGGGGTATTGCAATTGCTTTAATGCTTATAGCTGATAATCCTGGTAATCCTTTACGTGTTTACCCACAACTAAGACATGCCGTGTGGGATGGATGGACTGTAGCTGATTTAGGTTTTCCTTTTTTCATAATAATAATGGGAATGGTAATACCTAATTCAATAGACAAGCGTATAAATAGAGGGGACAATAAGCTAAAAATACTTAAACATATAATTATAAGAAGCATTATGTTATTCTTTATCGGGCTTTTTTTAAATGGGTTTCCGCTGTTTGATTTATCTCAGATAAGGATACCTGGTGTACTTCAACGTATTGCTATAACATACCTTTTTGCCGGAACTATTGACCTAATTATCAAGTTATATACAAAAAAGAAATATTTCCATATTCTGATAGAAATTGGATTAGCGTTCTTTCTTATTCTGATTTATTTTGTCCTTATAAAATTCTTGCAAATTCCAGGCTATAAAAATCTTGTTCAATATGTTGATTTGTTTTTATTTAAAGGTCATTTGTATACGCCGGATTGGGACCCAGAAGGATTAATGAGTACGATACCTGCAATTGCTTCTGCACTTGCGGGTGCTATTATCGGCCATGTATTTCAACTCAAAAGTACATTTGTTAGAAAGTTTCAAATTATTTTTTTAGGAGGGATCGTTGGAATATTTCTTGCTGTAATAGCTGATAGATGGTTTCCCTTTAATAAAAATCTATGGTCCAGTTCATTTGTTTTATTAACAGCAGGAATCGCCTATATACTTATTTCTATAATTTATTTCTTTGTAGATATTATAAATTACAAGAAAGTATTTAAACCGCTGTCTATATTGGGAAGTAATCCGTTATTTGTTTATGTAGTTTCTGAAATAATCCGGAAATCACTTTGGCTTATTCCAATCTATGATGTAGCAACTGGTAAATTTATGGATTTGGATCTATGGATTACGTCGCGCTTTTTTACTCCGTGGGCTGGGAATATACTTGATTCAATATATTTTTCCATATTTTATACTGTAGTTTGGATTATTTTATTAAAGGAGTTCATATACCGTCAAAAATACGCACCCTAACAGGCTAATATC
>OMOF01000513.1 GCA_900290375.1 Candidatus Desulfosporosinus infrequens | reverse complement strand
GTCTATCAAAATCAAAGAGCAGTATATACCCTTTTATTTAAGGCCGCTGCTGAAACCCTTGCCGAATTAGCCGCTGACAAGAAATATCTCGGTGCGAAGATTGGCTTTACATCGGTACTACATACTTGTTATTCCGACTTTTTTATTATTCCGTTTTTCATGCATACAGATATAAAAGTACGGTAAAATAAATACCACTGAAATAATTTTCTTAATAAAGTCGGAATAACTTTATCTTAAGCCATAGAGCTTTCGGATGAGTTCTTCGCTGTTTTCGTTTTTCCAACAGGATTTTTCTTCTTTGAGCATAAGTGGATTCATTTTATCCGTTGCTTTTTTTATGGCATCACGTTTCATTTCTGTATCGGCATAAGCATAAATCTGAGTAGTTTCCAGTTGTGCATGACCCAGCCATTCTGCCAGAAGGGGCAGTGGCATTCCAGCCCTGTAAAGATGAATTGAACGCGAGTGTCTCCATATATGCGGATGGAGATGATCAGGGACTTCTCTGCATTCAAGCTTTGCTTTTCGATTATAGATGTCCATAAATCTTGCTACATTGTCATCAGACATCTGTTGAATCATTCCATGCCTTACAGAATAGAACAGAAATTGATCAGGATTATTTTCCGGATGATATATTTCCACATATTTCTTGAAATGCTCAACGGTTTTTGGCATAATTGGTACGATTCGCTGCTTATTACCTTTACCTGTTACATGAACACATGGCGTTTTTGATTCAGCATCAAAATCTCTAAGGCACAGATCTAGTATCTCACGGTTTCTTATACCCGTATCATACATGAGAATCATGAAGAACTGATCCCGAATCCCTTTTTTCGTGGTAATATCCGGTTGTTTAAGTATTGCACTTACCGCTTCTTCGGACATATATTTCACTAAAGTGTTCTTTTGGGCATCTTTTTTGAGTGGAACCTTTAAGATTTCATTCCGATAGGCCATTAGTGTGAAATCCATTATACTGGCATACTTATAAAACGAACGGATACAGGCTAGTCTTTGGTTTCTTGTGGAAACACTGCAATGACGTTCGTTCTCAAGCCAGTCAAGAAAACAAAAA
>OMOF01000509.1 GCA_900290375.1 Candidatus Desulfosporosinus infrequens | reverse complement strand
GTTTGTTCCATGGTCAGAAATCCTCCGTCCATTAAAGAAGCATGAAACATTTTAATCACGTCAACTCGTTGAGATTCATTGAAATGTAAGAGGACATTTTTACAAAGGATGAGCCCAAAATCATGGGCCACTGGAAGAAGAGAAAGTAAATCATGTTTTTGGAACGAAACGACTCGTTTTATTTCATCAATGAGTCTAAAATACCCGTCTTGTTCATCGGATACAAAGTATTTTTCGAAAATCTCCCGAGGGATTCGTTCGACCTGATCTTTGGGGTAGGCGGCATTCGTTATGATTTCATCGAATAAGTCACTGCCATCAATATCGGTGGCCTGTATGCGAATGTTTCTGAAATACATATGACCTATTCGTTCTCTCAAGAGCATGGCTAGCGTATAGGGTTCAGGGCCCATTGCACAGCCAGCATCCCAAATGTTAATATATCTTCTTGTCCTTAGTTCAGGTAAGGCGTACTCGCAGATCATCTCGAGTGTCTGTAAGTCTCTGAAAAAATAAGTGAATGCCATAAAATACCTCCTCAAGTTAAATATCCTAAAATCCCGCATTTTTTTATACCTACAAGGAAAAACACTGTAAATATGCCTTGGGGAATTCTGAACGGGGAACCACAGATTACACAGATAAAGAACGATTAGATTGAGTCACAAGCGATTTGTAGTTTAGAGCCAAAATATATTTATTCCGTGTTAATCTGTGTAATCTGTGGTTGATTAACTGAGTACCTGAATAGTCACAAAGTCAGAGGCTTATGCACTATTATTAATATTCTACATAAAAAGTCAATTTCCCCCCTGTATTTTTCAGGAAAGGTAAATGCTATGCCTTAGAGGAAGAACTAGTCTGAATAAGTATTTCTAATAACGAATTCGAATAGAATAATCCGTGAATAGCATCTTGCACTGTCGAATTAAATATTAATTAAGCAATAACAACGCATAAAATGTAATATAAAGGAGAAATGTATTGGAAAACAAAACTGGTATTATAGAATAAAAACTAGTATTATATAAATAAAAAGGCAAGCGAATGATTACTATCGAGGAGGGTGCATGTTGACTAAATTTTTACACACTAAGAATAGTTTAATTTTATCGATGATCGAAGTTATTAGTGAGCATGGTCTGCAAGGCCTTACGACTAGAGAGGTGGCGAAAAGGCAGGGTATCTCCGAATCAACTATTTTCAAGCATTATAAATCGAAGAACGAACTTATTCTGGCGGTCCTCGAATATTTCTCTCAATATGATCAAGCAATTAGTGAATCGTTATGCTTGAAAGAGTTAAAACCCATTGAAGCTATTACATATTTTGTAGAAGCTTATGTCACATATTATGAGAATTATCCCGAAATAACGGCTATCACCCTGTCGTTTGAGGGACTAATGCATGAAGCGGAGCTCAGTGATGTGGTTAAAAATATTTTCAACCACAGGGTCAATACAATCCATTCTTTAATTGAGGATGCTAAATGTCAACATGAAATTTCGGAGGATGTCGATTCGGAAAGTTTGGCAGACCTTATTATTGGGTTAGAAAGAGTTGTTGTTCTGAGATGGCGCTTTGGCAACTATAATTTTTCTTTAAAAGAACGCACTTTGACAGCTTTAAAAATGCTGTTAGATAGTTTTAGAATCAAAAGTGGGACCTAAAGCTGAGTTAACGGAGGAATGGTGTTTGATGAAGAAATTACTTATTGTTGATGATGCTGCTTTTATGCGAATGTCCATTCGCAATATGCTTCAGAATT
>OMOF01000837.1 GCA_900290375.1 Candidatus Desulfosporosinus infrequens | reverse complement strand
AATAATCCGATACGGCCTATTCCCTTAAGTTGTTTTGATTTACTCCACAATAACATAAAGACTAATGCTAAAGTAGCACCGGACCCACCTAATTGCATATAGAAATCTTGAAATGGCGTAGTATAAATATGTTCTAAAGGCAATCCTGCAATTTTGTCAGAAGCATTCGCCAAAAGATTACTATATAAATCGTACCAAGTAAATTACACTCCAATCATTACCACGTAACATTGAGCCGAATTTATGTTATTATGTAAACCATCAAAGTAAAGGATGGTGATACCATGAATAACATAAGCACACATTTTATAATTGATGATAAAAGTACAAAAATCCAAGAAGTAAAAACGGCAATTAGTAAAAATAAAGATAAAAGTATGCATGTGAGATATATGGCAATTTATCATCATTTACAAGGTAAACTCAATGTTGAAATTGCAGATATGTTTAAATTATGTAAGCATACCGTTGGCACTTATATTAAAAAATATAAGACGCAAGGGCTTGATGCCTTAACTCCCGCTCCAAAATCGGGTGCTCCTCGTATGCTTACATCCGAGCAAGAAAAACATTTAGTTGAAGTTGTAACAAGTCATACACCTGATGAAGTTGGCTTTCCATCACGTAAAAACTGGAATGTCTCATTAATTAACCACTGGGTGTATAACCACTTTAAAATCAAATACAGCCCTAGTGGAATGCTAAAATTATTGCACCGATTAAACTTAAGCTACACCAGACCCACTTATGTGTTAGCCAAAGCCGACTCCCAAAAGCAAGAAGCTTTTGCGCTTGAGTTTGAGGTTTTAAAAAAAGCTTATTGACGGAAAAATTGACCACCTTTTATTTGAAGACGAATCCATGATTCGTGACTACCAAGCCATACAAAAAACATGGTTTTTAAAAGGTGAGCAAAAAATTATTCCAACCTATGGAAAACACCAGGGAGTAAAGCTTCTTGGAATACTAAACTATGAGACTGGAAAGGTGTATTGTGTTGAAGAAGAACAATATGATGCGAAAGTTTTTCTAAACTTCCTCAACACAGTATTGAACCAATATCCTCAAGGGAAAATCGTCATGGTTTTAGATAATGCCAGAATTCACCATGCAAATCTTCTGATATCCTTCTTAGAAACGAATAAAGACAGACTTCAACTTGTGTTTTTACCGCCATATAGCCCAAATCTTAACCTTATTGAAGGATTGTGGGGATGGCTCAAATCTACAGTAATAAACAATGTTTTTTATTCTTCAGTAAAAGAGATACGTAAAGCTGTAAGAGGTTTTATTGATTCCATTAACAAAGTGCAAGAAAATACCATAAAAAGGTTATGCTTGCGCATGTAGTTTACTTAGTGTGATTTATATAGATACTTAATAATCTAATATAATCTTGTTGTGTTTGAAGTACTTGCTCTGCTATGAACC
>OMOF01000506.1:204-2511 GCA_900290375.1 Candidatus Desulfosporosinus infrequens | reverse complement strand
ATATTATATCATAAGCTATAGCGTTTAAAAAAGTTATTGACTCCATGCACTATAGAAAAAACACGCCTTAGGCTTCTTACCCAAGGCGCGTTTTCCGTATTCAGCTTGCTTTTCTTAAATTGTCCCTATAATGCAATTAACGATAAGCATCTCTACGATGAAGCACCCTGAGAGCATAAACTGTAATTGCTTCTTTTGAGACACTTATTAACACCCGATAATCACCCACGCGTATACGAAACTTGTCTGATTTCCCAGCTAACTTCTTCAAATCAACTACTTTTCTTTCCGCAAATTTATATAATTCGGCATAGACAAGTAGTCTAATATCCTTACTTAATTTAGCCAAGTCTTTTTGTGCTTGCTTGGTAACAACAACTTTCATAAATCCCCTAACTCCCTCATCACTTCCTCAAGTGAATAAACTTCCCCTCTTTCGATATCATTCTTAGCCTCCCGAACAGCTATCTCGTCCTCTTCCGTCCAAGGTTCATCGTCATAGGGAATATTTTTTAGGTATTCATCCCAGCTTTGGGATATTAGGGATTTTATATATATCATTGCTTTTCCTAGTTGCTCTGCTGTCATTGACTGTGTTAGCTGTTTTAGTTCCTCTTGAAGTTTTTCTTTAGGTAACACGTTAATAACCTCCCATCACTTCTTGGGGTCAGTTTAATTATACCATTATTTTAAAAGAATTGTATTTCGTTTTTCTAAATCATCATTCTAAACTCAATTGCCGGGTATTGAGAGTTGTCACTTTTCCCCTATCCTATCTAGCTTAAATATGTTAATATAGATTTAGATTAACGTACTCAGACAACGCAATATTTTAAACAGCTCTAAAACGCCCGAAACCGTGATGTACTTGGGCTTTTACGGTTTTGACTAACGGCAATGTAAAACGCAAATTTCAGGTTCTAGTGCTCGCAAGGGCATGGAGGTTCAAGTCCTCTCGACCGCACCATTTAGAAACACAAGGCCTACGGGCCTTTTTTCTTTTGCCTTTGTTGACTTTTCAAAACCCTAAATAAACAAAAAGTCAACAAAATATTATGATTGTTTTTTATGGCATATTTGCTCTTTATCGCAAAGCCAATATTCCTGTCGGTAGCAGGAAAATCACGATAATCATCAGAGGATACCACAGCCCTATGGGCGGTATTAGGCGAGGCAGAGCAAAGCCCGAGTACCAGCCTCATACATTGGTTACTTCACGTACACTCTCTGCCCTATTCAGTTACACATAAGACAATCGATTACTTTTGAGTCTGAGGACAGTTCAAGCATTATACGCTACCACACCTTTCAATTGAATTCAATCCTCGGTCAAACATACCACTACTCAAGAGGCACACTCTCCGCCCCGCAGACGCTACGCCATGCAAACCAACTTCGAATTTTCATACATCTTGAAATATTTACAAGCAAAGGGTTTTTGGGTTAGAATAGAGAATAATATACTACTGGAAGGTTTTACCCTAAAAAAAAGTATCCTTCGCGATTATGGGTCGATTTTGGAAATGTCAAGGGTTTTTGAGCGATTTATCGAAAATATAAACAACATAGAAACAACGCCCTCTCAAGTAAATAAACGTGGGAGAGCGTTTTTCTAATCTAAATCCAGATAATTTGCTACCGATATGAATAAGTTGCGTTGAACCAGTCAGATTAGGAAGGATACATGTATAGGATCGGAGAATAGACCATAAATAGGAATAAATGGTGTTCATGTGAACGGAGTGGTTGAACTGCCTCTCTTTCCACCCTGCGAAAACGGAAATCACCCCTGATATTCAAAGACGATAGGAGCGATTCATTACATGAAAATAGTAAAAAAAGCCTTATCTTCCTTAGCTATTACGGGTATGGCCCTATCATTGGCCCCGTTTAATGCCTTTGCAGACATTGGGACCCCGTTTAATTTTACAACCACTGGAACGACTGCACGACTTTTCGGTTCGGACCGAATTGGAACAGCCGTTGCAGTAGCAGATACTGGCTGGACAACGGCAGGCACGGCTATTTTAGCTTCATCTGACGATGCTGATTTGCTAGATGTATTATTAACTGCACCCTTAGCAGGTAAAAATTCTCCAATTCTTATAACTGACCCGAATATTTTAACTGTTGCTACTCAAGCTGAAATAATAAAGCTTGGTGCAAAAAATGTTTATGCTGTTGGCAATATCAACCAAAGTGTATTAGATAAATTAAGTGCGTTTGCCATAAATGTTACACAACTTAATGGTTCAGATAAAATTGCAACTGCGACTGAGATTTCTGCTAAACTAATTAATCCAACAG
>OMOF01000506.1:0-194 GCA_900290375.1 Candidatus Desulfosporosinus infrequens | reverse complement strand
CTAACAACTACTCAATCTTAGTAGCCAACCCTGATGGAAGTCTTCCAGCTTCGGAGACTGCTTACAAAGGTGCCACTACGTATATCATCGGAGGACCTACTCTCGTACAAGACATCCCTGGTGCTACTCGTCTCTTTGGTTCAGATCGTTTCGCTACGAATCTGGCAGTACTCAATGCCTTAACCTATAAATAT
>OMOF01000490.1 GCA_900290375.1 Candidatus Desulfosporosinus infrequens | reverse complement strand
TCAAGGGAAATTAACGGCCACCTGATAGCTATCTTTCCGCCCTAGACGAGTACTATAATAGAGATCAAGATAGGAGGTGTCTTCTTGGGTAAGCATGATGCTATTGAGGTTCAAGCGGTGAATATGTTGTCTAAAGTTATAACCCTTCTATTTAGCTTTTTTCTGATTGCGACACCCGTCTATGCCGAGAGCAGTTTTCAATATTCGAAACCAATTCAAACCAATGACTTGGCAGGGTATAAGTCTGTTATCTTGGATAAAGAAGTCTATGCTCACAGTCGCCAGCTCCAACTTCAGGACTTAAGGATTTTTGATAAATTGGACCATGAGGTCCCCTATTTCCTCATCTCAATCCTTGATGCCTCGACAACAAAAGAAAAGGAAAGCTTTATTCATTCCGAAGAGACCCCCTATGCCACAACTCAAGATGGTAATGATACCGTGATTACGATTGAAGTAAACCGTCTAAACGGGTTTCTATTAAAGTTAAACACCGATGACCTATTTGAACGAACTTACGTCCTTTATGGAATGAACGGTGAGACGAAATGGTATTTATCAGAAGGAACCCTTGTAAATCAGCCCTTAGACCCTTCTCTTACAATTCAAAAGGATATTAAGTGGACAAGTACCAACCCCTTCGATACCCTCAGACTCGTCATTCATAACCGTGACAATAAACCCCTTAATCTGAAGTCCATTAGCTTCAGCTACTATCTTGATAAACTGGTCTTTCAAGATTTAGGGAACACTCAGTATCGATTAGCTTATGGAAATGATACCCTCAGTACTACCCAATACAATATGCTGAATTACAAAAGTAGCGTGGGAAATGAACCATTAACTCAAGCCACTTTAGGGGCAGAAGTATCTACCCCGCCTCAAGCGCAACTACCTGAGAAGGCAATGAAATACAAACTCCTTTTTTACTCCACAATTTCAGCCTTGGCCTTATTTGTAGTGATAGGCATTGGGTTTAGTTTAAGGAGAAAGTAAAACTAGACAACCCCAATTTTAATAACCACTTTTTAGTAATGTCCACTAGTATACGAAACGGCCGCCTGAATGTGCGTAGAAACAAGGGCGGAAGTATTGATTACTTCCACCCTTATATTTGCCCTTCTCTCCGCTATTTCGTATAAGGCACATTCAAAAAAATAACCAGTCAGTCTGCCAGTCTATTTTGTGTCATACTGCGTCGGCATGTTCACCTAATAGCCCCGCTATGAGGTAACCATACCTCCTTGTCTGACGCAAAATATCCAAGGCATCTTTGACTTGTTATTTTCTTTCATATGCCTAACTGTGACTAAATCCCCAAAAAAAAATCACAATTTGCACCTTTTAACTTCACATATTTCAGTTATCCTTAAAAGAGTAATTACCGAGTGAAACAAGAGCACTAATAGTTAGCCACGCTAGGTGATCTATTTGCAAATCTATTAGGGGTATCTTAAATAAATCGAGTAGAAACAGGGGGTAACAATCATGGAAAATGAAGTTCATTCACCTCATAAGGATAATACTGCTTCTATAGAAAATTCTCATAGTGAAACCAAGGAACTCGAAGTAACATTCACCTCTCAGCAACAACCACAAATCTCCTCTCACAAGCCAAAATCAAAATTCGTTGCAACTGCCAGCCTCTGTTTAATTAGCGCAGTAATCGGTGGTCTGACAACAGTTGCCGCGGTTCCCTATCTTTATCCTGCAAAGACATTGTCCCCCATCCAAACGTCGAATTCATCGTTTGCTCAGGTTGCAAATCTCACTGCCACCCAACCCAATTTCCCTGTTGAACAGATCGCTAAGGATTTGGGTCCAGCCGTAGTGGGGGTTTCTAATTTCCAATCTAGTCAAAGTTATTTTGGCAGCTCCTCAGATCTCCAAGAAGCCGGCAGCGGTTCTGGTTTTATTATTGATGCCCTAAAGGGCTATATCGTGACTAATAACCATGTGATCGATGGCGCCCAAAAAATCACAGTAAGTTTGAGTGATGGGCGTAATCTTGTTGCGAAGGTAATTGGAGCCGATCCTCGTACAGATCTTGCGGTATTGCAGATTGCCGATACGAAAAACCTTACTGCGGTTAAACTAGGCGATTCCTCAAAACTTGAAGTTGGCGAACCAGTGGTCGCTATTGGAAATCCTGGTGGTAACGATTTTGCCCGATCCGTAACCACAGGTGTCGTCTCTGCTACCAATCGCACTTTGGATATACAAGGGGAGGCTAGTTTTAATCTTATCCAAACGGATGCTGCCATCAATCCCGGCAATAGCGGTGGACCACTCGTGGATTATCAAGGACTGGTCATTGGCATTAATTCGGCCAAATACGCAGAACAAGGTTTTGAAGGGATGGGCTTTTCGATTCCGATTTCTGACGCCATGCCAACAATACAACAATTAATCGCTTCTGGCGTGGCCAAACATCCCGCTCTTTTGGTGAGCACTGATGATCAATACAACACTTACGCGCAAAGCAACAATAAACCCCTTGGGGCCTATATTGCAGCTGTGACAGCCAATGGCCCTGCTGCTAAAGCTGGAATTGTGAAAGGGGATGTGATCACTAAACTCAATAATGTTCCAATCCAAAATTCATCTGACCTTATTCATGAACTTTATAAATACAACGTTGGGAGCACAGTAACTCTAACCTATAATCGCAACGGACAAACGAATCAAGTTCAGGCTACGCTCGGTGAAATATCTTCAAATCAGTGATCGAAAAATCCCATTATTGAGAAATCTTCTGCAGATCTTCTTCTAAAACTTGCGGAGTGATCGCACCCACATACCGTTCGACAATAATCCCCTGTCGATTCACAAAAAAGGAAGTTGGAATACCCATGGTCTGAAACTGTTGGGCCACAGTCCCTTTAGTATCCAAAGCAATAGGGTATTTAATGCCGTATTTCTCTAGAAAAGCACTCACATCCGGCAAGGAATCCTGCGACGTCAAATTCACGCCAATAAACTGGACTTTATCTCCGTATTTAGCTGAGGCCTTGACCAAATCTGGAGTTTCCGACTGACAGGGCGGACACCAAGAGGCCCAAAAGTTAATCAAGACCGCTTTACCTTGATAATCCGCTAGGGAGAGCGGTTTAGTATCCGGAAAACTTGGCAGAGAAAACAAAGGCACGCGGTAACCTATCATAGGGGCTACACTGACTGGTTGCACATTTGATTTCAACTGATTCGTTGGCAGGCCAGGACGATGGGTCACCCAAACTACCCCTACCACTCCTGCCAATACCGCTGCTAAGCTCACTAATAGAATTGACCGTTTCACACCCTTTTTCATGACTATCCTCCATTCTTTGGTATTCTCAAAAGCCTATAAACCCACCGTACAGACGAATCAGTCCGACGGTGATTGTGGTCATCAAATTAGTTATCAATAAGATCCCTAACCCGATCAGCAAATAACCGCTGAGCTTGGCAAGCAATGCTCCGTAACGAACTAATTTCCGCACTGAGCTGAGCGTAAACGCCAACCCAAAGAAAGGAATAGAAAATCCGGCAATGTAGGCCAGAATCAACGCCAATCCTGCAGAGGGCTGGGCAGCACTCATCACCAGAACTGAGGCCAGTATGGGGCCTATACACGGCGTCCACCCGGCAGCGAAACTAATTCCAACCAAAATTGAACCGCCATAGCCCACTTTCTTCTGGTGGTATTCCCACCGTTTCTCCCTCATTAGCCAATGGGGGGTTAGTAACCCGCTTAAAGATAACCCCATAAGAACGACAATGCACCCTCCTATAATTCGTATCAAAGCCCGGTGCGTGATAAAGGCCTGCCCAAGCACGCTAGCAGACAATCCAAGTGCTAAAAAAACAATTGAAAATCCGAACACGAAGAAAAACGCATGGGTCAACGCCTTGACCCGATGAACCAAGACATATTTTCCGTTCTCAAAAAAAGTAATTCCGGAGATATAGGAAATATACACTGGATACAGGGGCAGACAACACGGAGAGAGAAAAGAAAGCAAGCCCGCTATAAAAGCCAACCAAAGAGTCGGTTGGATACCTCCTGGCATTGAATCCCCCCTCGCTTAAAATGACCGCCCACGTAACCTAGGGGCGGTCCTGCATTAACTTTCATGACGTTCCCTCCTTCTTGTGAACTTACGAAGTATTAAATTGACTTCTTCCTCACGTTCAGTATACTACAAATAATAGTAACTAACCCATTAATTGAGGTTAGATTATTCTCCATCGATTACTTGCTGAGATGCCTTATGGATAACTTTCTTAAAAAAATTTAATAAATCTTCTACAATAAGGTCTTGGATTATGATATTCTGGAACATAGATAAGCACAAAGGAGGAAAAGTCATGCTTGAAATCCAGGGAGTTACTCTAGAAACTGAAGGAGCTAAAGGTGTTGAGATCCTAAAGAATATAAATTTAAAATTCTATGATAAAAAAATATATGTTATTACCGGTCCAAATGGCGGCGGTAAATCTTCTCTTGCCAAAATCCTCATGGGTATCTATAATCCTACCTCAGGTAAAATTCTGCTCAATGAGCAAGATATAACTCAAACCTCTATTACAGAACGCGCTCGTATGGGTATTGGGTATGCCTTTCAAAGTCCTCCTCGCTTTAAAGGCATAAAAGTCAAGGATCTCCTCAAAATGGCAGCTGCACATAATCCTGAAAAGCTCAATACTTGTGATCTCCTCTATAATGTTGGCTTGTGTGCCCAAGATTATCTTGAACGGGATGTTGATGCTAGTCTCTCCGGCGGAGAGATGAAGCGGATCGAAATTGCTACCGTACTGGCACGCAATCTAAAGATCGCGGTCTTTGACGAGCCGGAAGCTGGGATTGATTTATGGAGCTTTCAAAAACTGGCGGAAACCTTTAAAAACATCCACCTGAAATACGATACCACAATAGTCATCATTTCCCACCAAGAGCGTATAATGCAGCTGGCGGATGAAATAATTCTGATGTCCAATGGAACAATCAGTGCCCAATCCGAACGGGATGTAATTCTGGCTGGAATTTTGAAAAACGAAAATTGTCTATGTAGCACTAATTGTGAGAAAGGGGTTGGTCAAAATGCTGAATGCGTTGGATAAGCAGATGCTCGAGAAAGTGGCCGACCTTCATGAAATACCACAAGGGGCTTTTAATATCCGTAAAAATGGCGTTGGGGTACAGCGCAATACCACCGCAAATATTGATATCGTGACCAAAAAGGATAAGTCAGGGATTGATGTAATCATCAAGCCCTATACCAAAGGAGAAAGTGTTCATATTCCGGTCATTGTCACCGAAGAGAACATCAATGATGTTGTCTATAATACGTTTGAAATTGGCGAATACTCAGATGTTGAGATTATAGCAGGATGTGGTATCCACAATTGCGGAACCCATACCTCTCAGCATGACGGCATACACACTTTTTATGTTCGGAAAGGGGCCAAAGTCAAGTACGTAGAAAAACACTATGGACAGGGCGACGGAAAAGGCCAGAGAATTTTAAATCCCAAGACCATCATTGAGGCGGAAGAAGGTTCCTATACCGAACTCGAACTAATTCAGATCAAAGGCATTGACCGCACAATAAGGGATACAGAAATCCGTCTTATGGGCAACGCCAAGCTGGTGGTCACCGAACGACTTCTAACATATCAAGATCAAGAAGCGCAATCCACCATTAATGTTGAATTATTAGGAGTAGACTCTTCAGCCCAAATTATTTCGCGGTCTGTTGCTCAGGACAACTCTAAACAAGATTTCTATTTTGATTTAATTGGACGAAATAAAGGCCGTGGCCATATTCAATGCGATGCCATTATCATGCATAATGCCCAAGTTCATTCAACTCCCAAGATTTCAGCCTATCATAGCGAAGCACAACTTGTGCATGAAGCGGCAATTGGCCGAATTGAATCCGAACAATTAATCAAATTAATGTCTATGGGATTCTCGGAGAAGGAAGCTGAAGATACAATCCTCGATGGCTTTCTTAAATAGATTTCAAAAGGTTTTTTGGCAAAAAAGGGCAAAGAAAAAAGCTCGAGATGATTTCTCGAGCTTTTTTCTTTGCCCTTTTCTAATTAATATTTTCTTAGGCACTAAATCTCTTACGTTGATCAGATTCGGTTGCCGGAGCAGATTTTTTAATAATATTAAGCGGCTTACCAAGAGGCAATATTTCACGTCCGTAGAAGTTTTTATAAAATATAGCCGCTGAATAATAGAAACCAACAATAGAAACAGCCAATTCAGACCAGCCAGCTAGTTCTGCTAATACAGGGACAGGACCTAGGTTAAAGCTTATCGCGGTAAGCGAAAAAAATAGCACGTCTATGAAAAGAAACAGCACGGTAAAAGGAACGTTCACTTCGAGAGCAGCTAATGTAGTAAAAACAGAAAAAATAAGGTAACCCATAAATACAAATCCTAACATTTTAGGATCAACAGCAGCTTTCATGAGTGGACCGAACATACCATTCATAGTTGCCCATGAAAAGGCCATTCCGACCCAGAAAAACCCAAAAGCGCCTAAAGCTGTGCCACCCAAGACGTTGCCTTTTTGAAAGTCAATTTTTGCAGCCATGATTTGAACGATACCACCCAAAATACCTGCCCAAACAACAAGCAAGCCAGTTGCGTGCTGATCCGTAAAGCCTAATTTGGCCGTGGAAGATAAGAGACATATCATCGCTAGGCCTAAAACACCAAAAGCTGTAGGATCTGCACCGCTATAATTAACTTTTATTTCCTGTACACTCATTATTAATTCCTCCTTTAATTTGTGATAGTAACGACGCAAACTTACAGATGTCTATGTCCTCACAAAAAACTTCACCGTCGTTCTTTCACCCCCTACCTAATCCTTTTTTTCTCAAACGGCTGTGCTCATGCTTTGCTACAATTACTAATTTTCTTTATATAACGCAAACGCACAAACAACCAATCAACCAATTACTTACTACCATAATACCATAAACAATTAGGATTTGTGCAAATATTTTAACTATTTTTATTAATCCGTCTATTTAAATATATTATAGAAAAAATTAATATTTTATCTCAAAAACCTTTCTGATTCATGTTTTTGGAAGTTAACCCAACAAACAGAAATTCACCTCAGAGCAACATTTAATTATACATAAAGAGCCCGGTGTATCAGTTCGCCGAGCTCCTGAGGTCATTCATTTCCTCCCGTAAATTCGTCCAGCACAAGCCGAACATAGGGACTATTAAGCTAAGATTCCCGCTCTTCATTGATTGCTAAACTTGAGATATTTGAAACTATAAAGTAGGTCGGCCGTGGTTTTTATACCTTTTTTCTTTAAATCCTCAACCATTGCTAAAAAAATTTGACCAGTAATAATCGAATCTCCTAAAGCGGTGTGGCGGTCTGATAAGCGCACGCCATAACCTTCGGCCAAATCTTCTAAAGAATGGGTTTTATGGTTGGGGAAAAGCAATTGTGAAAGCAAATAGGTGTCTAAAACTAAGGGAAATAATTTTTCTCCACAGTTTTTTTGCAACTGGGCATTAATGAAACTAAAATCAAAAGCGCCGCAATGAGCAACAAGCATCGAAGACCCCACAAAATCCATGAATTCATTGCATACTTCGACAAAATCCGGCGCCGTTGCTACCATTTCATCCGTGATACCAGTCAATTCTGTGACAAGAGGAGGGATTTCACGATTAGGATTTATGAATTGCAGAAAAGTCTCCTCTGTAAGTCGGCCATTGTCAATAACCACCCCTCCAACTGAAATAATTTCATCCCCTTTATGAGGATAGAACCCTGTCGTCTCAGTATCAAACACCACAAAGCGGCTGGTATCTAAAGGCAGGGTAGGCCATGTTCGCATACGAAAAGCCGCTACTTTTTGGCAAAAATCCTCCTCATCGACCGTACAGGCGAATTTGTAAAAATTCATAAAAAAACTGTTCTTACTGTTCATCTCTCAGTCCTCCCTTACAAATGGCCTTAACCTTGGAAAGCTAATCCGGTTACGGTTTGCAGGCGATCAACTGCCAAAAAACTCTCGCGCATAACTGAGCGTTCTCTTTCGCTAAGGTTATTCGGGTTAATGTAGTTATCCGGGGCGAATCCTAGACCAAGTTTTCGAAGATTTTCCCGCATTCTGAACATCATAAGGGATTGAAATGCGGCTTCGTAGTACTCGGCATCATCAGCAGAAATGGCTTCAAATTGGACCAGTTTTTTCAATCGCGCTAAAGTATTAACCTCAACAACACTTTCCCGCATCGCAAAAATACGGATACAGTCCACAATATGAACGCAGGCAGATTTTTTTAGATCCACTTCGTTTTTATGGTCTTTGTTCTTTTCTAAGATTACATGTTTGAAGAGGTTAAGCGGCACCCTATGGCTTAAAGCATCTTGTGTAAGGAAATGGAGAAGAGCAGGTGTGGTGCGAAATAACCGCAACGTATAATCACGTAACGTCTGGGCTAAATACTCTTGTCCATATACTGGTCTGAAGTCTAAAAAAATTGTAAACTGACGAACAGCGTCTGGATCAAGCGTGCTTGCCCACTGCTGCACTGTACTTTTCCAAGTCGTTAACGACCGACACCATTCAGGGTTTGTGGGCATAATATTACCTGGGCATTTAATCAGACCACATTTGTCTAATCCATCCGTTACATATTCCGCCAATTCCCTAAAGTAGTCCTTAATTTTCCCTTCCTCTTCAGGTGAAACATCGGCATACATTATAGCACTGTCTTGGTCTGAGGAGGGGGTTAGTTCTTCACGGCCACCACTGCCCATGGTCAACCAGCAATAATCAACAGGCGGTCGGCCGAGACCCTTTTCTGCCATTAAATTCTCCGCCAGCAAAAGTAATCTGCGGGTTAATATGTCATATAATTCTGACACTACTTCCCCAATTTCACTAGCGGAGGCTTTTTCGCTGATCATCGTAGCCACCGTATTATTGATTTGTTTGATAGCTTGTGCCAGTTCCGGGATACTTCCGGCAAGTTCTATGTCTTTAACAATCGTTAGGGAACTGGTAATCCGGGCCCTAGTTAAATCTCCAATAGTTACAATACCAATAGGTCGTTTTTTGTCCGTGACCACAATATATTTACCGTGACTCTTCAGCATAGTAAGCAGTGCTTGATAAAAGAAGGCATTGGCTACCAATGTCGGAGGGTCTTGTTGCATTATATCGCCAGCAGCGACTACCGAAGGGTTGCCGTCTCGGGCTAGTACTTTACTAATAATATCACGTTCGCTAACCAAACCCAGCATTTTACCATTGGGATCTGTAACCACCATCGAACTGATTTTTTTCTTTGTGAACAAACGAGCTAAGTCGTTGATCGGTGTATGCGGCGGACAGGTTTCTACGGGAACGGACATGATGTCATAGACCTTCTGTTTAAAGCGTTCAGATCCTAAACCAAATGACTCTAATGGTTGATCTTGAAGCATTTCTGTATACAACCCGCACAATCGGTCCGTTAAAACACGGTTAAAATAGCTCGCAACCGCTTGATAGTTTTGGATGAGATTTTCAAAGACTTCCCTTCCCAGCACGTAACAAGTCACCTCAGCCAGTACTTTTGCGGAGGCAGGGTATCGTTTGCCAGTAAGAATAACAGTTTCTCCAAAAAAGTCTCCCTGACTCCTTAATCTTGCAGCGCCGTTTCCTGTAAGGATCTCGACAACACCAGATAAAACTAAAAATAAAGATCCCAAAGATTTTTCGCCCTCAACGAATATAAAACTACCGGTTGGATAGGTCTTAACTGGTACCGTTTGGCTCAACTCCAATAAAACATTGTCCGGTAACTGATCAAATGGTTTGAATTGTTTCAAAGAAAGCAGCACATTCATTCCCCCTCGAATTTAATCTAAACTGCCCATAGATCAGCTTTTCTGGGATACTGCATGAAGATTCCGTTTGTAATTATTATAGTATACCATCCGTTTGTCAAAATGTTAAGAATATTCTATTTTTTTACTAAATACATATATATCTTTCAGAGAGCTCTACTGCCTGAATAAGCTAGCTTTGGAATGGCCTACTCTCTTGAAGCTAAAGAGAATTCTAATCCATATCTAAATAACTGATTATTTAATAAATTTTGAATTCTCAGAAAACTTGAAGGATTTCCAGATCCCTCTGTAGAACCATAGTCCATAACGGTACAGTCATTTGGTTAATTTTACAATCTTAAAGCATTAAGTTTAGTTATCTAGATTGAGAAGATCAAGTTTGAAGAAAGGTGGGCTATTCTCTATGGATTTCGACAAGCTATTTTTTAAGAACCTTTTTAAGAACCTTTTTACCCTTCCTTGTCTTGTAAAGTTCTGGGATGAAGAGATAGTGCAGTATGGTGAAGGCGACGCACAATTTCAAATTATTATGCATAAGCCCATACCTAAAGCGGAGATAGTCAGTGATCCTTCTTTGGCTTTCGGCGAAGCTTACATGCATGGCAATCTAGAAATCAAGGGCAGTGTCCGAGAAGTCATGGACTCCCTCTTCAATAACAAAGACAGCTTTTTATGCAAAAACCCCACTTATTTGAAGATGGCCAAGTTTGTATCTAATGGACTTCGAAAAAGCAAGGAAAACATCCAATATCATTATGACATTGGTAATGATTTCTACAAGTTGTGGCTTNNGTGCCTATTTTCGTTCTCCTGAGGATACGCTGACTCAAGCGCAAAAAAACAAAATTGATCATATTCTACTTAAACTCAATTTACAGGAAGGGCAGAGCCTACTGGATATCGGCTGTGGTTGGGGAGAATTAATCCTAACAGCAGCTCGGAAATATCGGGTTAAGGCACTAGGTATTACGCTGAGCCAGGAACAGTATGATAAAGTGCGTTTCAAGATTGATCGTGAAAATTTAAGTGAACTGGTGGATGTAAGATTGCTGGATTACCGTGAAATCAGAGGTCAAGTATTTGATCGGGTGGTTAGCGTAGGGATGATCGAGCATGTTGGTAAAGAGCACTTAGATGAGTACTTTTCCACAGTTCATCATTTACTTAAAGATAAAGGAATTTCCCTACTGCATAGTATCACCGGAAAAGATGGAAGCGGTACTAACTCTTGGATTAATACCTATATTTTCCCTGGCGGTTACATTCCATCGGTTCCTGAACTAATCCAACATATGGAAGAAGACGGCTTTTCTCTCTATGATGTCGAAAGTCTGAGAAATCATTATACTCGGACTTTAGAACACTGGACCCAAAACTTTGAACAGGTCCTCCCTTTGGTTCGGGAGAAAAAAGACGAAACCTTTATCAGGATGTGGCGTCTCTATCTAAATTCCTGTGCCGCTTCATTTCATAGTGGAAACATAGATCTACACCAGTTATTATTCAGCAAAGGGCCGCACAACAGCCTACCTTGGACCCGCAGTTATATTTATAATTCCATGTGATCTTCTCATATATCTAATTTCCAGACGATTCATATTGAATATCATCCGCTCATATATCTAATCTAAGCATCTTAGTTACAAGACTTCCTAGGTGGAGTCTTTCCTTTTCTTACCGTCTGAATAACTCTGACGAATTAATTATCTGACTATTCTGATTTGC
>OMOF01000505.1 GCA_900290375.1 Candidatus Desulfosporosinus infrequens | reverse complement strand
TTAATGGTATTAAGTGGGCAGCACTTTATAAAAGCGAAGAGGGTGTTGACCTTGGAGAACGAGTGCTAATCAAAGGAATTCAGGGTGTCAAATTATTAGTTGAAAGAAAGGACTGACTTTGAATGATTTTTACTTTTTTAATTGCAATGCTAGTTATTATTTCAGTCGCAACAGTTGTTCAGAATATCCAGATTGTCCCCCAGGGGTACGCTTTTGTTCTTGAGCGACTTGGGGCCTATAAAGAAACTTGGGATGTTGGGCTGCACATTAAGATACCCTTCATAGAAACCGTTGTTCGGAAAATGTCCCTAAAGGAACAAGTCATTGAGTTTGAACCACAAGCTGTTATTACGAAAGATAATGTGCTCATTAAAATTGATACCGTGATGTATTACCTAATTGCTGATACCAAGCGTTATGCTTATGGGGTAGAAAATCCTATCTTTGCTATCGAGAAAATAACTGAAACAACCCTTCGGAGTATTGTGGGGGACATGGAATTTGAGCATATTCTTACGTCTCGGGAAAATATTAACTCTCGCCTCCAAGAAGCGGTGGATACTGCCAGCGATAACTGGGGCATTAAACTGGTGCGGGCCGAGATTCGTAATGTCATTGCCCCGGATGAAATTCGGAATGCATTAGAGAAGCAAATGCAAGCTGAACGTCAAAAACGCGCTACCATTCTCACAGCAGAAGGCGCAAAGCAGTCGGCGATACTAACGGCTGAGGGCAATAAGGAGGCCGAACGTGATGCCCAAATTCTCCGGGCTGAGGCTGTCAAGAAATCCCGCATCATCGAGGCTGAAGGCCAAGCATTAGCCATTGCTAAAATCCAAGAAGTTGCAAGCAAAGGTTCCAAGGAATTCCTTGCTATCAGAGGACTGGAGGCGTTAGAAAACGCGGCAAATGGTCAGGCGACCAAGATCATCATTCCAGCAGAAATGCAGGGGATCGCGTCAATTTCTGCGGTGCTTAAAGAAATAATGTCATAGATTCTACGATTGAGTAATACAAACCTAAGACGAAAACGAGGAGGCGTCCGCGCCTCCTCGTTTTCGTCTTAATTTGGTTGAAATTAGAGATTAAGTTTTAGATCGTATAGTTCAGTAGAATTTGTTCTACCGCCAAATCCACCAAATCCTTGGTTTCCTGTTTGGTTTTTTGAAGACGTTGAATCCTTCCATTCGCTATCTGGAACAACCTTCCCATTTGCTTTAATCCAGCTCATAATTGCAGTATTTGAGTTACTTCCCATAGCACCTGCCATCATTCCCATTCCCCTACTCATGCCTCCTGTAGCCACCATCGCATATCGTATAGCTCCATCAGCAACTAATTGTTTAAACTGGTCTACAGTAAGTATTGGATCTGACCCCATAAACCCTCCAAGCGTCAATACAGGTTCACCAGTTTTAAGAATTAAATCTGAACCATAAGTCATGGCTGAAGGAACTTCAACAAGATATTTTTCATTTTTCCGATGAGCTTCTAAAAATTTTATCAGCTTTGAATTGTCACTGACCATTGAATTGCCTCTCTGTCTGCTTGAAAAAAGCTCCAATCCAGCAGAAGGACTACTGCCATTCATTGGGTGAAACATCGGGGTAAATGACCAAACCGTTGGAGCTACTAAAAGTCCCACGAAAGCAATACTCATTAGTATTTTATTCAGTTTCTTGTCTTTACTATCCTTTTGCATAGCTTGATTTGTTTCAGTGTTTCCTCGACCTGGAATATTAGCTAAAGCTAGAATTATTGAAAATAAAATGCCTAAAAGCCCAGTTATTAACATTACAATCTTATAACCATTTGATGTACTATAATTATACGATAGAATTAGAATCTCAATAAGCCCATTTACTATAAACGCCATTGGTAGAATCCATATCTTCCATCCACCTTCTTTGAAATGCTTCCACATAGCTGATAATCCGATTCCAACTAAAGCTGCAATAGAAGGTGCCATCGTAGTCAAATAATAGACGTGAGTAATATTCTTTGAAAAACTAAAGTATATAAACTCCGGCAATAACCACATGGACCATAATAGTAAGGATAGTTTTCTTTTGTTATCGAATGGAAACTTAAATTTTTCCTCTTTTGCTGCAACGATGAACCCAATGAGAGCAAGGGGTAAGAACCAACCTATCTGATCGGACATATTATTTTTAGAAAACAATCTCAGGATACTAGGCGTTGACGTTGCCCCAACACCATATCGTCCCAATTGTGCCGCAGTAGGAACTTGACCGTTTCCTGTCTGCGGCTTGGCTTTGCTCGAACTATCTCTTAATGCCCCTTGCTGACTTTGACCTCTACCTATATTTCTACCACCTATGCCAATTCTCTGTAATCCATTGTGGCCTATTATAAGTTCCATAACTGAATTATTAGTACTACTACCTATAAAGGGCCTGTCACTTGCAGGTACTAAATCTGTAATGACAGCCCAAGATAGTGATACTGCTAAAAGAACAATTGTACCTACCACAAGATGTTTCATTCTCTTTTTAAAGGGCAGAGCAGCAGAAAGAAGGTAAGTTATATATAGGGCGGGAGCAACCATATAGGCTTCTACCATTTTAATATTAAACCCTATACCTACAAGGACTAAACTTAAGATCAGGTATATAAAGTTTCCTTTCTCGGCCGCTATAAATAGAGCCCAACAGGCAAGCAGTAATGATAAGACAAGTAAGTTATCGATCGTATTGTTTCTGCTTGAAGCTACAAATATAGGAGTTACCGCAAGACATAGTGCTGCAATTAGTCCTGAGAAGCTTCCAAAAGACCTTTTAACAAGATAATAGATAACCCAAACTGAAATTACTCCTGCAAGAGCTTGTGGCAGAATTATACTCCATCCTCTAAAACCGAATAGTTTTGCGGATATAGTTTGTATCCAGAAACCTAACGGTGGTTTATCAATCGTCACGAATCCAGCTGGGTCAAACGATGCAAAGAAGAAATTTTTAAAGTTCATCATCATACTTTTTACACCGGCAGCATAAAAAGTATTAGCATAGCCTTCTATACCAATATTTGCAAAGTTCAATACTGCAGAGAGCATTAAAATTAATGATAATAAAAAGGTTTCTCTTTTGGATTTTGTTTCTTCATTCAATATTCTCGACCTTCCTCATCAGCTAAATATCAATAGCATGAAAAATATGCTTGCTTGTTTATAACGCGATTGGAGCTTCTTTCACTGCCGACCTTCTCGACCGATTCTTGCCTAGTTGCTTCTTAAGCACTTGATGCATATACTCGATCAGTTGGGGTTGCAGCTCTTCCCGCTGCAGCCCCATTTCAATAATCGCTTTCATGTAGCCAAAC
>OMOF01000687.1 GCA_900290375.1 Candidatus Desulfosporosinus infrequens | reverse complement strand
TTCTTCTAACCCATCCGTTACGACTTTACCCAAAATCTTAGAAACTTCATGAGGTGTGTAGAACTCCCCGCCTTTTTTGCCTGCACTTGCGGCAAATTGACCGATTAGATATTCATAGATTACACCAAGAATATCTTTGCCATCTTCACCTTTGTAATCAATACCATTAACCAGCTTGACAATACGGTTCAGTGATTTCGCCCGTTCATTGGTAGACGAACCAAGGCGTGAGTCGCCTAGGTTGATGTCGTTAAACACACCACGGAAATCTTTTACGGCTTCTTTGTTTAATTCGGCNNTCTTGTTGAAGTTATCAAAAATCGTTTGATAATCACTTGGAACCACCATGCTGTTATCAATTTTCTGAACTAAAGATTCCCAAGTATCAAGGGGGGCAATGGCATAGCCCAAACTTGAAGAAATATCTTCTAAATAGTCATTCAGATCGTCACCATTCGCTTGTTCTAAATAAGCTTTATTGACCGATTCGTCAACAGCAACATCAAGAACATTATTTTCAACCAAATATTGTTCTTGATGCTCGGACAGATAGCGATAAAACATAAAGGCCAAAATGTAGTTCTTGTATTCTGCGGCGTCCATATTTCCACGAAGCTCATTGGCCATCGCCCACAGCTTTGCTGTAATAGTTTGTAAGTTATTACTCATGTTGTTATTTTCCTCCTAGACAAACATTTGTTGCAGTAATGCTTTCTTCTGTTCTTGCAGGTGTTTCAGCTTACGCTGGTGAATGGTGATGAGGTGGTCGATTTCAACAAAGAGCTTCCCAATTCGCTGTTGTTCTTCCAATTTAGGATAGAGCAAGTTCACTTGTTTCAAATCAGAATTATGCAAATGAACAACAGATTTTCCTTGAGCACATTTTGACATTTCTTTTTGTTGTGTGCCGTTTGAAATCGTCAAAGCCAAGAATATAGGTTCAATTTCTTGATTGCTTTTGATGATATTCAAGTCTCCTCCAAGTATAAGTCCAGACTTACCAATAACTGAAGCTCTTGAAATATCTTCTGCTGTTTCGCCAGATGCAGGGACAACAACTTCATTTCCTTCACTGACTACAGAGTTCTCTTTCATCTCTACAAATGTATCAACATCGTTTATGACCGTTTCATACTTAGTGTAAAGACGACCGTATAATACGATTGGTGAGCCACCTTCAGTTAAATCATTCTTTGTATAGCCGCTTCCTTTCGAGAATTCCGCGAGTTCCCCAAGTCTCCGCTGTTCCCAAGCGTCAGTGAATCCCGGGAAACGAACTTCCGGAAAATCTTCGCCGTCTTTCGGAAATATTTTTTGAAGCAGTCCAGCTTTCAATTTCTTCACATTATTTAATTTGCGCTGATGAAGGGTGATGAGATTATCAAGACGCTGAAAGAACAACGTAATCTTTTCTTGTTCAGGCAACGAAGGAATCATTATCGTTCTTTTTTTCCAATCTTCAACATCGAATACCAACTTTTCTATATCAACTCCATATGAGCTTAGGAAAAACTGCCTATACATATTGGGCTGTTTCGAT
>OMOF01000504.1 GCA_900290375.1 Candidatus Desulfosporosinus infrequens | reverse complement strand
GTGCAGCATAGCTGCTATTCATGCGACCGTTCCTGTCGCATGAACGCGCCTTCGTGGCGCACAGTCATCAGCATATCTTACAATGTAACATTCCTTTAATTTTGTCCTCCGCAACGCGCTGTATTTGGCGCCTTTATATTCCGAGTTATATCGGTGCTGTGTAGGTATCGTTTCCCATTGGCTAGCTATCCACCAATCTAATTCGTTTAGCACGACGTTAGAAAATAATGGCGAAATCACCGAGCCTTGGGGGCTTCCTTGTTCTGGAAAGCCTATTCCTGCAATTTCAGCTTTCAGCATTTCCGAGATAATACAGAGTAGCTTTTTATCTCGGATACCCATCGTCCATAACTGCTTTATCAATTTTGCATGATTCACAGTGTCGAAGAATGACTTAATATCAATGTCTATTACAAAGTGTAGTCCCATTAGTTGCATATACCTATGCGCTTGCGAAGTTGCGTGTTCTGCACTTCTGTTCGGTCTAAATCCATTGCTTCGTTCAAAGAACTTTGCTTCGCAAATTGGTTCTAATACCTGTAATATACATTGCTGAATAAGCCTTTCCATGATAGTGGGGATTCCCAATGGGCGCTTCTTCGTTGGGTCATTATCTTTCAGTATTTCTACTCTGCGGACTGCTTGAGGTTTGTAACATTGTAGTCTGGCTCTCACATAATCAATAAGTTGCTCATCTTCCCATTTTGCCAAATCATCAATCGTCTTTTTGTCGACACCTGCTGTTTTACTTCCCTTGTTTTTCTTGATGTTGCGATAAGCAAGGCCGATGTTTTCTCTCGTCGTAATTAGTTCTACTAGATCAGTAAATACTTTATTTCGCTTGCTTTGTTCATATAGCTCATCTTGAATTGCTTGGAAGTCGTAATATTCAGCATTTCGCAGTTTTTGCCTTTTAAGCTTCTTTTCAGTTGTCAAAGTCGGTTACTTTCTCCTTTACATTTGCAGGGGATTTCACCTTTGTTAGTCATACTCGAACCTTCGAATACTATGCACTTAGATGTTTATACTTTTTGTGACTACAGCCTGTCCCTCCACGGCTTATTATCCCCGTTTCATAGGTATATTGGCTGCGCTATCCGCCGAATAAAGTCAGGTTATACATAGTTTCATGCTTTCCCTGTCAACGTTTCATTGTGTGTAATCACTCTGCGTTTCGACCTTCCCACGTTCCGGTAGTCCTATCTTTACATATGCTTTTAGGTTATCCTTTGAGCCTGTATGCTTGATACTACCTTTAATAGTATAGGGAATTTCATAGAAACACATTTTACTTTTCCCCACATACGCCGCATTGCACAGCAATGGCATTTCTACCATTTCCGCCTGTAGACCCTTCCGTTCGGATTTTCGTCAGTGGCCATTACACCACATTCTCACCATAAGCAATTTATAGACCCCCGGCGTATCATCTGCACAGCTTGCCTCCAAGCCGATTTCCACAACAGCAATTGTTGGGGCAGAATTCCGCCGACTTCGACGGGCTGCATCAAGGATTTGTTATTACAAACGTTCCCCTTTGCCGTAGTCTCAGGGGGAGCGTTTCACGGCGTTACCCGATCATTCCACTCCTCGAACTATCAGTTAGAGATTATTAATCCCCGCTGTTTTTACTTTGTTGCAGGATTTAACCCACATACAATTTTGTACAGCAACGTGTCGCTGCACTGCTACGGCAGA
>OMOF01000500.1 GCA_900290375.1 Candidatus Desulfosporosinus infrequens | reverse complement strand
CTAAGTTAGGGTATGAAGAACATCCAGAGCATGGAACTTTTTATGATAGTACTATTCTTTTAGCCCCCATAGGTGATGACAATAGTTGTTATGAGAATACATGTATTACTGAATCATTTGATGATTATCTTTATTATCTTGAAAATTATTTAAAACCAATAAGTACACAATCAAATGGGAAAAAGGGTATTATTGTCTCTGGTGCATTTCCTGATTGTGAACCTGAATATCAGCAAAATTTACACAATGCATTATTTGCGTTTGCGAATGAAATATATCAAAGGCAAGGCATTATCATATTTGGTGCACACCCAACTTTTCAACACTTGTTTTTTAATTTAGGTAAGAAACTATATCCAAATAACTATAAGGAATATATACATCTCTATATTTCAAAGTATTTTGCTACTACTGGGATAATTGGAGATTTAAATAGTTATGCAGCTGTTACTGCAACAGAAAATGTGGAAGAGGACAGAGAAAAAAGCTTGAGTTTAATGAGAAAAACT
This sequence comes from Candidatus Desulfosporosinus infrequens, assembly GCA_900290375.1. Lineage (GTDB taxonomy): Bacteria > Bacillota > Desulfitobacteriia > Desulfitobacteriales > Desulfitobacteriaceae > Desulfosporosinus > Desulfosporosinus infrequens. The sequence goes on along the minus strand of OMOF01000500.1, from coordinate 734 downwards.
ATGATTGAAGATAATAAAGCACTAGCTTTAATCTGTCTGGGCGGAAAAACAAAGGCTGGTGGCCATAAACCAGGAGTTGATGAAGAGATTGAGTTAGCTCGTGCAAAAGGTTTGCCTGTTTTTATCATAGGATCTGTTGGTGGAAGGTCTTCTGAAATTGCTAAGGAGTATGAATTCGGTGGTTGGAAGGAACATTTAAATAGTATGTCAAACGAAGATAACAAAATGCTTATGGTTAGCTTGGATTATAGAGTTATGGCAAATAAAATTTTTCGATCATTAGGTCTATAATTAAGAAGAAATTGAGAGAGGAGCTTTTTGCAGTTCGCCGGCGGACTAAGAATTTTGGTGGATTCGCTCACTTCAAAGGATACTAAAATGGGGTACCCAATGCTCATTCAATCGGACGGGCTGTCTCACAATAGAAATATAATTTCTATGGAGAGGCAACCCCTTTTTCGTTCAATTATGCAAAAACTTGTGATCAAGTATTCTTTATTGATACCTTTTCCGGATAGTAGCATTGAGTGCGTCGGTACACCTGGCAATTCAATAATTCCCATCATATAGGTCAAATTGGTACCTCGTTGCATAATTTGACCCTATGTCAAGTGCTCATGCTTTTGAGAGATTTTAGGGAATGGATATGGTCAGTCTATTACTCAATTGGAAAAATAGTGCAGATTATAAGTGACTATGTTATAATTTTCATCAATAAAGGATAATAGCTAATT
>OMOF01000499.1 GCA_900290375.1 Candidatus Desulfosporosinus infrequens | reverse complement strand
AGAAGGGAACGGAAATGACAACGCAGATCAAAAAAGTATAAGCAGTAACCATGAGTGGTGATAAACGATATTGTTGCATATAGCGACGGCTAAGCAGCGAATAAATTGCAAAACAACAAACAGCGATCGCCATAATTACATCTCCTTTATTGAAGCGAAATTGTGAGAGTAATTGCAGGTCTCCATTTGTAATAAAAACGAAAACTCCTATGAAAGACAAAATAATGCCAACTATCCGCCAAGAAGTTAACCGCTGGCTAAAGAACAGGGCTGCCAGAAGTGCTGTAACCATAGGGTTCAAAGCACCAATGAGCGACGAATTCATCGCAGTAGTGTATTTTAACGACGTGAAAAACAATGAGTGATAACAAAAAGTGCCGATAAAGCCAAGTAAGATTAATGGCAACCATTGTCTACCGCGTGGTACAAGGTTACTCGGTTCCTTGAGATACAAAATTGTAAAAATAAATGGCAAAGCAAAAAGAAAGCGGAAGAAAGTTAGGGCAAATGGAGGGAATTCTCCGACAGCAATTTTGCCGGTAATAAAGGCACCAGACCAGAAAAACGACGTCAATACCATTAAAAGGTTAATCTTTTTATCGGACAACAGTAGCTCTCCTCTCTTAGAGATAATAGTTTGGAATACATATCTAAATAATTATAGACTAAGCCGGTAAAATATCAAGCTAGTTTGCGAGTTTGGTAAGATAAGGTGAAATAAGATCGTCGAAAGCTATCCACAGCTAAAATCGGATGCCAACTTTCGTGCGTTACAGGATGAGCTAGCCGGTACGGAAAATCGTATTGCCACAGCTCGTATGGACTACAACAATTCAGTTCAGTCCTATAATACCAAAATTAAGACGTTTCCGACATCGCTGTATGCTGGAATCTTAGGTTTTGGATCAAGGGAGTACTTCAAACCGACTGTTAATGTAGAAAATGCCCCAGCAGTTAAATTTTAGAAGTAAAGAGTAAAACGGAGGAAAACCACATGAAGAGGATATCCCTTCTTGCGGTGTTAATTTTATTTTTTATCGCAATCACCCCTTTAAGAGCAGCAGACCTAGGCATCCCTCAACCGAATCATGATTTTTATGTTTTAGATCAGGCCAATGTGCTTGATCAAACAACGGAACAACTTATTATTCAAACGTCGGCTTCGTTGGCTCAGAAAACGAAAGCTCAAATTGTTGTCGTAACAGTTAACAGCCTGAGCGGAA
>OMOF01000620.1 GCA_900290375.1 Candidatus Desulfosporosinus infrequens | reverse complement strand
CTTGTCGTATCTGCAAAAACGGCAGTTGTTGATAAAAATGTTGTGATAGCAGCAATTAGCACTACTGATTTTATGTTAGTTTTTTTCATTATTAATAACCCCTTTCTAATTTTGAAATGACTAAAACTTATGTAAAGTACATTACACATTTATACAGGAACAACCCTACACACCGCCTTCCAACATTTTTATTAAAACCATTATGTATAGAGGCTGAATTTATATTACCCACTTAATTAGCGAGTAATAATCATCTGATGCTTTTTATAATAATATATAATTGTTAGCGTTCTATGAGCAGTTTATGGAGAATGTGTGAAGACCAATGGGAAATATGGATAAGTTGACCACTATTTCTTTAAGTGAGCCAAATAACTTGGACGAGTGGCTTTATACAGCTCCCCATTTTTCGATTACAATTATAATGGCATTTGAACTTCATAATCAATCTACTATAATAGAGCCCAACGTATAGAGACAATTTGCGTAACCGGCCATCTCGTGGAAACATGACTATAACCCTCACAATTTAGCGGAACATCTACATCTTAAATAACACCGAAATCAGATATTTGATTTCGGTGTTACAATATATACTACTAATTGACAGTCCGCCATTTCAATTACCTATCTTGTTACCCACCACATTTCGCCCAATCCCCTGTGATACACTCACAACATCCTCCAACACGTATCAGCTTATTTTGGCACACTGGGCATTTTTCGTTCTCAATGAGCCACTTTTCACACGGTTCCATGCAGTACGCTTGTCTATTACAATCAACACATATATCTTTCATCGTTAACTTTCCACCTCCGTCGGAGAAACGCTCGCGGGAGCAGGTTGAGGAACAGAAGTGACTTGTTGAACAGGAGCAACATTCACAGAAAGGCTTAATTTGCTCAACTCTTGCTGAATCAAGTTCGTTATCGTATCGACAGGAACATTTGGTACGATCTTCCCTACTTCCGTCGTAATTATTTTCGTGATATCATCGGGAGTAACCGTCCCAGTTTGAAGCGACTGCAATCCTTCTTTTGCTTTCTTATAGGCACTTTCCAGAAGAGTTTCCCATTGGGAATCGGATAAATTCACTCCTGCTTTTGATGCCAGTTCTTTGGCTTTCGTCAGGGCGGAATTATATTTAGCTAAATCCTGAGTTACGCCGAGCTTCTTGGCGGCTTGGGTTGCAAAGTTCACTGCCTCTGTCGCGATCCCACTTGCCGTGTTAATTTGGGCATCGGAGAAATGTTGTTTCACGTAGGCAATCAGGAAGGCAACAAGCAAACCAGTCAGTGCAGTTACAATATCAGTTAGTCCACTAGAAATAAGAGTTTGGCTATCCATGTTTAATAATCCCCTTTCATTCTCCGATTGATTTTAGAACTGCTTCCATCGTGCCGAAGCGATCGGCTCCACCCAAGAGAGTTACACCCGCAGGGGCCGATGCGCCCCCAACTTGGTATTTAGTCGTCGCGGAACTGAGCAGGTCAGACGTAGCATAGACGGCCTGAACAATCGGACAGCTAAAATGTTGGGCCAAATCTGCCGCGATCTGTAAGTCAGCATCACCACTGTAGAGAATCAAGGTTTGAAGTTTCAATTCATTCACCTCCATTTCGATTTCAGGCCACGCCCCCGGCGCGGTATTTACAGTGTCCTTATCTGCTGAAACCCCGCCAATCGTTACGCTATTTTGGAACTGATAAATATTAGAGGGAAATATCGCGCCGCCCGACCACGCATAGGTCTGCCAATATTTATCTGGTGCGGAGGCTGAACTTTTTAGAGCTGTTAAAACAGAAAAAGAGCCATACGCACCTACAAGATATTGCCCAGCAAGGCCCTCTCGAATACTCAATAATTGCCGCCATATCAGCCAACTGTGCATCGTAGTCAACTGTAAAATATAGTGCTGTACCATTTGGTGCACCGAGATATTCTGCCTCCGTTATGGCTTTTTT
>OMOF01000699.1 GCA_900290375.1 Candidatus Desulfosporosinus infrequens | reverse complement strand
GGAAGCTTCCACTGCGGCAGTAAGCCCGCTTATTCCTCCTCCAACCACTAGAATACTCTTATATGCCATCCTTTTACCTCTTTTCTTTAACTCCAAAGCATGACTTATTGTTTAAAATACATTATAAATTTCACAAACTCTATCCTAACTCTCTAACAAAATAAGATTAGCACTGAAGTCATAGCAAGTCAATATGACTGTATAAATATATCATATGGTGAATTTATTTGATAGTAAATTTCCATGTCGCTTTTACGTGAATCCTATAACTTAGCGCTTGTCTGTTAGCGCTGTACATTGTAGACAAAACGCTATAATCAACGGAATTGTCCATTAATTTAGGACAAACTTCTTTACAACATCCAGCTAATAAGTCAAGCCGCAGCATTAATAGCCATAATAATTACGAATTAAGAGGTCGAAAATCCTTGTCAAAAGCTAGACAATTATTTCAAAAATCAGATAAAGAGGTAGTATTCATACAGCTCATGAATACTACCTTTTATTTTTAACTGCCTATTTAATTTAACAAACACCTGAAGCATGACGGTTATTTGCTAATTATTTTTCGACGCTCTTAATTCCATCTTTGATCTTATTGGATATCTGCTCCATAAAATCTTGAAACTTTGTATTAGCATCGTTGGATATAAGTACTTGACGGTCTTTTAGACAGGTATATTCCATTTGTTTCAAAGTATCTTGTTCTGCATTACTCAATTCTATTCCGGCAGCTTGTTTTCCATAATGTTCCTGCTTCATTTTCTGCAAATCTTCGATTAACTTACGAGCTACCGGATTGTGAAGAAGATCATACTCTGCTTTCTTAAATTCTTGGTACATGGGTGTGAGCGCAATAGATTTTCCAAGTTCAGTACTCTTTTGCATAATCTCTTCAAGTTGATCCATTTCCATTATTCCTCCTTAAATTAATCCAGAGCCTTGAGCGGGCACTTCTATAAAAGTAACCCTTCAACGATTCTCCACTTCAGGTAAGGTAACCTCTCCTTCGCCGCGAAGAAATTTTGTAATTTACCCACTAGTCCTAAATCCTAAGGGCGACTAACCATCGTAAGCATGCTACAAATAGTTTTAAGCATGCTTACGATGGTTAAAGCGGGGGGATGAATACAAATTCCGAACAAGTCAGTGATTTATACCCATCCCCTCTGTTACTCAGCCTATTAAAGATTTGCCTAATTTCGTGCCTATCAATATCCAGCAAATAACCTTATCTAATGTTACTCAATACCGAACAGATTCAAA
>OMOF01000551.1 GCA_900290375.1 Candidatus Desulfosporosinus infrequens | reverse complement strand
TTGATATTAATACGACCGAGATTTATTCCCGCCTTAATGTTCTGGCTCGAAAAAAACAGTATGATCAATATCAATAGGAGGAACGCGATGAATGTGAATTATTGGATTTCAGAAGATACAAGAATCAAGGAGGATTTAAGAAAGGTTTTAAACGAATTCCTCTATAGCATGAAACTGAGCTGTAAGGGAGCGTCAACAATCTACTATTACCGTCTTAAACTCGAAAAATTCTTAAGAGATTTTGGTAAATCTCTCTCCGAACTTACGATAGACGATGTGCATACTTGGCTTAAAGAAAATGCTCGGGGTAAAAAGGAAGGAACAATCAATTTGATCATGAGTATCATTTCTTCTTTTTTAATCTTTTGTCGTGAAGAGGAATACGTTAACCAGGTATTAGTGAAACGGCGCTGGCGCCCCAAAAAACCTCAAACAACACCGAGATGTCTGAATTATAATGAACTGGCCAAGATCAAGATGGTTGCGGAAAAATCATCACTGCGTAACCGTCTGATCATTGAATTGTTGATCTCGACAGGTTGTCGTTGCGGCGAAATACGGGGCCTTAATGTCCAAGACCTTGACCTCAAAAACCGGATAGCGATTGTGACGGGAAAGGGTGAAAAAGTAAGGCACGTGTTTTTTTCCGAAGTATGCGCCCATTTACTCCATAAATATTTAGCGGTTCATCCAATGGGAATTTCAGCCCTTTTTATTAATCATCAGAAGAAGAGGCTAACTCTCTGTACAATTCAGAACATCACGAAAAAACTTGGAGAAGATGCTGAGCTAGACCATCGCATCAGTCCTCATTGGTTTCGCCATACTTATGCAACGAATCTCTTATCAAAAGGAGCCGATATAAATTATATCAGTGAAATGCTCGGGCATACAAATCTCAAAACGACCAAAATCTACACAAAAGTACTTCTGGAAGATCTGATTCGCTCGTATAGAATGTATGCAGGCTAGTGATGTGCCCAATGGATGAGGGATTGTTCAAGGGTGGTAAGACACCGATTAAAGCCAAATTGAACCGCAATAGTTGCGGTTTTTTGAATGTTTATTTATAACTATGAAAGTTATAGTCGACCGGATTGTGCAAAGTAGACTAAGGTACGTCTGGGTGGGCTATAATTTAAGGAAGATGAAATTAATTCAAATATTTGGTATAATACAAGATAAGGAGGGAAGCAAATGCCATTATCAAAAGTAGATAGGAAATACACATATGCTGACTATCTGAAATTCCCAGATGATGAACGATGGGAAATTATTGATGGGATACCCTATATGCAATCATCTCCAACCTGGCAGCATCAGGGCATAACTAGAGAATTATTGTTGCAGTTTGGCGGGTACTTGAGTGATAAACAATGTCAGGTGTTTACGGCACCGTTTGATTTACGATTGCCTGAGATTGAAGAAAAAGACGATGAAGACGGTGTTACGCAGGTTTATCAACCAGATCTATTAGTTGTCTGCGATAAAAGCCGCCTAAAGGGAACTGGTTATTATGGAGTTCCTAGCCTGGTTATTGAAATATTATCACCTTCTTCTGTGAGAAATGATAGGCTCTTAAAATTTAATATTTATGAAAAAGTGGGAGTTAAGGAATACTGGATAGTAGAGCCT
>OMOF01000498.1 GCA_900290375.1 Candidatus Desulfosporosinus infrequens | reverse complement strand
CTGTTTGCTGCTTCATTGTGTTGTCATAAGAAATGGTATTAGAAATTTCGTACATAGGGCTAATACATCTTCTATGTACCGTCAGAGGGCACCCCACCCAAATTCGCCTGTCTTCCAACGGTTCGGTAAAATAGGTTCCTATGGGGTTGATACGATCCGCAAGCTCCTGTACGGAATGACTCTTCGACTGATAGGGCGCGTTAAAGTCGTTTTTTATGATCCTCTTTATTAGGTCCATCTCTTCGGTCACAACCGGCTCAACTTGCTTGGGATCTCCAACGACAATCGCTCTCCGACAACGATAAAAAGACCCCAGCGCCATTTGCGGCTGAGCTTGCCCTGCTTCATCAATAATCAAAAATCCAATTTCTCCTGGACGCTTGATATCGCCCAGCATTGTACCTGCCGATGCAAATGTTGTGGAAAGCACCGGTGTCAGTAAAAAAATCGTATTTAACAGCGCTCCGAAACAGTTTTGCCGATCCCGGGGAGAAAACTGTACCAGCTTTTCTTCATCATTTTTTATGACGCGCCACATCAAAAGAAGATTTTTCACATTCCAGCAACAGTTTTTTGAAGCAAGAAAAAAGTTTTTATGGAGCTGCAAAGCAAGGTAAAATAATTTCTCCCGCTCGCGGTTATATTCCTCCGTAAACCATGGATTCAGCACTTGCGCCTTCGTATTTTCCTCTTCCTTTGGACTGTCATAAAGCTGCCAAAACGCCTCGTCAAGAACAGTCATCTGATGCAACGCATCCTTTGTTCGTGCCGCCGCATTCAAAACTTCCAGATATCCTGTTTGAGCTTGTTGGATTTTTTCTTTCAGTTCATAAATAGATTGATGCATCTGCTGTGCTTGTGAAAAGCAAGATTCTTTATGCTTGCTTTGATCAGCTTTATCGTGAGTCAGCTGATTCATCTGTTTTTCAAGCTCGCAATTCCAGTTTACCTGCATATGAATCTGCTGGATTAGCGTTTCAAATTGTTTTTTTCTTTCATCTGCTAAACACTCCGTTTGTTTCAACTCATTATATTTTTCACAGATTAGGCGGGATAACATGGATTCCTTTCCGATCAAATTGAAAAGAAAATCCTTAAATTTCCGCTTGCCCTCCAGTTCCATAATTTCAGTTTGGAGCAATGGGAGACTTTTCTCAGCTTCTTGCACAAGCTTCATTTGCTGTGTTTTCTCCATCTGGACAGAATGCAGTGCTTGTTTCGCTTTTTGCTGATCGCATTGAATATTTTGCAACTGACACCCCAAATCGTTTATCTTGTTCTCGATTCTACTTGCCTTTTGTTGTTCTTCTTGGATAGCGTGCATCAATTGTATACATTGCTCTTCCAGGCAAATTTTAGTTTCAGAAAAGCGTTTCCTGGAGCCGCTTACGGCGTCAATTTGCCGCTGTAAATTTTCCACCTTGGCGAGCTGCTGTCGGAACTGAACCACAGTTTCCGCATATTTTTCTTTTCGGGCGGATATTTTATCATTGGTGCCAAAATCCGTGGTGTAAGGACGAAGAACCTTCTGCGCATACCGCAATATATTACTTAACTTTCCAAATGGCGCTGAGATTAAGCCCCATCGATCCCATTTGTCCTTTGATTTGTACACCATGTCATTTGCATATTTAGTAAAATAAACATCTGGAAATGTTTTGGGTTCACTCCTGCCGGACTCTCTGTCCCATATATTAAAAGATTCACTGGCCGCTTCCTGTAAATCAAACAGCTTTCGTACCTCTTTAAGCCCCTCCTGAACAGGAAGCGGATCTTCACCTGCCGGCAAAACCCCATTGCAAAGGGCTATTCCGTCGGGCAGTTCTTTTGTAATATTCTCGACAGCAGCGTTGTTGCAGGATGCGACTAACATTCCATAGGCCTTAATTTCATTGTTTTTAAAATCATAGTACGCGTTATGATACTTGCTGTAACTGTTTTGTGATCTGTCTCCATCAAGAAAAAGCTTTTTTTTGAAGGCGTCATCCGGATCGCTATACTCAGATAATAGCTTTGCCCGCTCCACAATATTCCCTGCGATAATTTCTTTTAATAGGGTTGTTTTGCCAGTGCCCGGAGGCCCGTTAACAGAGAAAATATTTC
>OMOF01000791.1 GCA_900290375.1 Candidatus Desulfosporosinus infrequens | reverse complement strand
AGATTGATCATCTGCTTGCCATATTGTTGCATTGTAGGAGATACTAGTTCTACTTTTATTCCCGTTCCAGCTTCTGCTGGGGCCAGCATAATCATAATATCGGATGATTCTACTGTTCCAGCTTGGGCTGTTTTACGTACTTTACTCATAAATACCCCACCATTTCTATTAATATTAAGTTTTAATGATAAGAAAAAGCTTGGTTTCAACCAAGTCCTCAGAGGTCGGTCGAAGCCTAACTCTTTCTTAGTTTTAAAACAATTTACAATGGAAGTTATTTCATGTATATTCTATTTTTGTGAATTTTTTACTGAATTTGCTTGAAAATGTAGCTGTACTGAAATACATTCTCAGCACAGCCATTGTAATGAATTTTCTTAATGAAACGTTTCTGTAAACTTAAAATCAACGCTACCTATATTCGACTATTACAGAAGTGCTACCAAACGGTTATTCACTTCTTTTAAGAAGTTTTCGGTATTAACTACAGTTTTCTTACTCACAGAAGAAAGCTCTGCTAAATCTTTTGTAATTACACCATCTTCAATGGTTTGAATTGCAGCTTTTTCTAATTTAGTCGCAAAATCAACTAACTCATTGATTCCATCAAGCTCGCCACGTTTTTTTAACGCTCCAGTCCATGCAAACAAAGTTGCCATTGAGTTTGTGGAGGTTTCTTCCCCTTTAAGGTGTTTGTAGTAATGTCTTTGTACCGTACCATGAGCCGCTTCATACTCATAATCCCCTTCAGGAGATACAAGGACGGATGTCATCATAGCCAAGCTACCAAATGCGCTTGCCACCATGTCGGACATTACGTCGCCGTCATAATTTTTACAAGCCCAAATAATTCCACCTTCAGAACGCATAATTCTTGCAACTACATCATCAATAAGTGTGTAGAAGTATTCAATCTTAGCTGCTGCAAATTTTTCTTTGAAGTCTTTATCAAAAACTTCTTGGAAGATATCTTTAAATCGATGATCGTAGGTTTTGGAAATGGTATCTTTCGCTGAAAACCACAAGTCTTGTTTTAGATCTAAGGCATAGTTGAAACAAGCTCTTNNCCATTAATACGCCAGGCCCTTTAAATTCATGAATTACTTTTCTAGTCACTTCACCAGCTTCACTTGTGAAAACCAGTTCCGCTTTTCCTTTACCAGTAACCTGATGTTCCACATTTTTATAGATATCGCCATAAGCATGTCTCGCAATGGTAATTGGTTTCACCCATGGTTTTACAAAAGGCTTAATGCTATCCACAATAAGAGGTGTTCTAAAAACAGTTCCATCAAGGACGGAACGGATTGTGCCGTTTGGACTTTTCCACATTTGTTTCAAATTGTATTCTGTCACACGATCGGCATTAGGAGTAATGGTTGCGCACTTAACGCCAACACCATATTTTTTGATCGCCAATGCGGATTCTTCAGTTACTTTGTCATCGGTTTTATCTCTATACTCAAGGCCAAGGTCGTAGTATTCTGTCTTCAAATCGATGTATGGAGTTAACAGAATATCCTTGACATATTTCCAGATAATCCTCGTCATTTCGTCTCCGTCCATCTCAACTAGGGGGGTGGTCATTTGAATTTTTTTAGTCATCATTATTCTCCTTCATACTATATTAGTTATTTTTTATGGCTCAACCTCCACCTTCTCAGGCGGAAGCTGAGCGAATCACTACTAGTTATTGAGCATAATAATTAATTAGACAACCAGCCAGAATAACATCTCTTTCATCTTGGGAAAGATTTTCAAGCTTAAGTTCAACGGCTACTTTCCCAGTCGCTTTGATAACATAAGCCTGTACGGTTTTAGCACCGCTCTCGACTGCTACGCGAACGCCTGGAATATAGAGATAATCGTCGGTTGCAAATTTATTAGTGTCACTTTCCGCAATCGTAAATGGCACTAACCCCCAATTGATCAAATTACTACGATATCTTTTGGTTGCATATTCAATGGCAACATTCGCATCCCCGCCCAACACTTTTTGACAAGAAGCGGCTT
>OMOF01000497.1 GCA_900290375.1 Candidatus Desulfosporosinus infrequens | reverse complement strand
AAGTTGTCTACAACCGCGTTGATATTGAGGACAATCATTTTCCAGTCATTCTGAACGAGGCTCGTATTTCCTCGATCATCCAATTTGCCGTTTTTCATATTATCTGCGATACGACCGAACCCCGTAATGATAATGGTAACGGTTTCAATTAATTGATTGAGATTGTTCTTGATCAGGTTGAAGTCCCCGTTATAGTTATCCGTAATCTTCGGTGGAATATCTCCCTTACTGATTCGATCGATATACTCAGCTGTCACATTGATCGGTCCAACAAAGGCATCGATTAGGTCGTTCACTCCACTTACCAAGGTGCCCCAGCCGCCTGCAAACGCTTTGGCATTGCCTCGGGTATCGAGCTTCCCTTCCTGTGTTGCTATGATCAGTTTGTCAGTTTCGACTAATAACCCACTCATCGTGTCAATGCAGTTGTTCAAGTTGTNNGTTGTAGTTATCCGTGATTTTCGGAGGAATATCTCCCTTACTGATTCGATCAACATACTCTGCCGTCACATTGATCGGTCCGACAAAAGCATCGATTAGGTCGTTCACTCCTCCGACCAAGGTGCCCCAGCCGCCTGCGAACGCTTTAGCATTTCCTCGGGTATCAAGTTTCCCTTCCTGGGTTGCTTTGATCAGTTTGTCAGTTTCGACTAATAACCCACTCATCGTGTCAATGCAGTTGTTCAAGTTGTTCTTAATTTCATTAAAGTCCCCGTTGTAGTTATCCGTAATCTTCGGCGGAATATCACCCTTACTGATCCGGTCGACATACTCTGCCGTTACATTGATCGGTCCAACAAAGGCATCGATTAAGTCGTTCACTCCTCCGACCAAGGTTCCCCAGGCACCAGCAAACGCTTTGGCATTGCCTCGGGTATCGAGTTTTCCGTCTTGGGTTGCCTGAACTAGCTTGTCGGTTTCATTTAAAAGAGCTTTCATCGTATCTTGCATTTCTACCAATTTCTTACCCAGCACATCTTTATCCGACTTCACATTAACGGTAACCGATAGATCTCCGGCTGCGATTTTTTCAGTGACATTGACTTGATCCTTCACTGTTTCAACCATCTTTTCAAAGGATTCCATTAATGTCCCTAATTCGTCTTTAGTTTTCCTCTTGACTTTTAAATCGACGTCAACGTCTCCAACCGCTAACTTATCTGCAACCTCAGCAAGTAGCTTGATAGGCTTGCTAATTATTGAGCTGAGGAACACGCCCAAACCTACCGCAATGAGAACACCAACAAGGATGATGATAATCATGATCACCGTGGTACTACTAGCCTGTTTAGTATTATTTTCGGATAGTATCTTCGCGTCATCTATTTTTGCTTTGACTACACTAGCAATCGCATCTTGTAGTTCTCTGGCAGCGATACCAGTGGACCCTGTTTCGCTAATTAATGCTATAGCCTCAGCATCTTTGTTTTGGTTCGTCAACTCAGTTAATTTAGTAATCTGCTGGTCAAAGGTAGCATTTTTCTTAACCAGATCGTTGAATAATCCTCTCACAACGGGTGATATTATAGTTTTTTCAAAAGACCCTAAATCCTTAGCAACCTCCGCTTGTCTCTGGTTGAATGCGTCCAACGAGGTTTTCATCACTACAGGATCACTCGTTAGTATCATATCACGAAGATTAACCCTAGACCGTTGGAATTGAGTTGAAAGATCTGCTAGTTCGGAAATCGGCACTGTATAGTTTTGATATAGTATAGTATCTGATTTATCTAAAGAACTTATATTCAGTAGGCCTACCACGCCTATTGTTGCTGCTATAATTGCAACAAGAAGAAACCCAACGATTAACTTAGTAGCAATTTTTAGATCAATAAACCATTTCATTTCTTCAACACCTCCATTTATATTCTTAAAG
>OMOF01000405.1 GCA_900290375.1 Candidatus Desulfosporosinus infrequens | reverse complement strand
TGGCTACCAAAGAAGACATTTCAAGTATAACTGGCATTATTAAAATATTATCAACAAGATCAATCCAGCACGAAGCAGAAATTGAACGAATTAAACAAGCGCTTTAATGAGCTCAGGCTAAGCTCGTTTATAAAGTCACAATACTAAGAGGCATTGATATAAACTAGTGTTATCAATGTCTCTTAGTATTGTGATGTTTGTATATGATAGTTCACTATCTCTTCCTGCGTAATGCTCGAGTAACACCTTTGCAAAAATCGGATCTTGACGTTCAACATGTACGGGATAAAATAAACGCTTTCGATAATTAAACACTCTCATCCCCCCTTAGATAAGGCACCTTGCCTATATTATATGGAGGGGAAATCCCAAAGGTCACAAAGTAGGGGCACGATGAATCGTGCCCCTACTCATTCTTGTTATGATGTCATTGAGGACAAGAAGGTTATAATTTTCTCGGCCGGAATAGGGCGACTCAAATAATACCCCTGAACTTTATTACAGCCAATTTGACGCAAATAGTCATACTGTTCCTGGGTTTCAACGCCCTCGGCGACAACCTCCAGTCTGAGAATGTGCGCTAGAGACACGATTGTCCGGGTGATTTCTTTTTCTGACTCTCCATTATGAAAATTATCAATAAATGTTTTATCTATTTTCAGAATATCCAGTGGCAGATTTTTCATATAATTCAAGGAAGAATAGCCTGTCCCAAAATCATCTAGAGCAATCCTTACGCCCATATTTCTAAACCTGCTCAGAATTATTGATACCCGGGGCAGATTATCCACAAAAACGCTTTCCGTTATTTCAAAACAAAGTGACGACGACGCCAATCCTATATGGTCAAGTTGTTGTAGTACCGCCGTAACGAACCCTTCGTTATGCAACTGTACAGGTGACAGATTAACCGCAACCGTCAAATGCCCCAGCCCCTGCAGATGCCAACGTTCTACTTGCTGGCAGGCCTGTTTTAAGACCCAAAGCCCGATCGGTATGATCAAACCTGACTCTTCAGCGAGCGGAATGAATTCTAACGGGGACACACAACCATAAAACGAACTATCCCAGCGGAGCAAAGCTTCTACTCCTGTGATTTGGCCGGTGTGCAGATCTACTTGTGGCTGGTAGAGCAAGCGCAATTCCTTTCTGGTCAAGGCCTCGCTCAGTTCCCTTTCCATTTCGGTCCGTTTATTATGTGCTGTTTTGACTGAAAGCTCATAAAAGCAATTTCTATTTTTTCCTTCATTTTTGGCATGATGCATGGCAGCATTCGCGTTTTCGATTAATTCCTCGGCATTCTGGCCGTCCTCTGGATAAATAGCTACACCCGTAGAACAGGCGAGTTTTATTACCCGCCCCTGAA
>OMOF01000496.1 GCA_900290375.1 Candidatus Desulfosporosinus infrequens | reverse complement strand
AGGTAATTATAAGGACAGGTGAAGCCGTTGAAGAAAGTTCTGATACTTATAACGATAGCCATAGCAATGTTAACAGTCCCTAAAATTACATACGCTGATACCCCTGTCTATTCGGTTCAACGACTAGCCGGGAACGACCGCATAGATACATCAATTTCCGCGTCAACTAAAGGATGGAGTTCTGCAGATACTGTTATCTTAGACGAAGCCAATGATTATCCCGATGCTATAGCTGCCACTCCGTTAGCTGTAAATTTGAATGCCCCAATTTTAATAACCGCAGGAACGTCCTTGGATTCACGTGTGATTTCAGAATTACAACGTTTGCAAGCGAAGAAAGTAATTCTACTGGGCGGCAAAGGATGTCTTACTTTGGCCATAGAAAACAGCCTAGACAAACTTAAGCTTCCCCATGAACGAATTGGAGGTAGCGATAGATACGAGACATCTACGCTGATCGCTGCGAGGATAAAAAGTGATACAGTCATAGTTGCGTATGGTGATAACTTCCCAGATGCCTTAGCTAGCGCCTCATTTGCAGGGATTCGTCAGATACCTATAATTTTAATAACTAACAAGCTACCTGATTCTGTTGTGAATTATTTTAACACTCAGAAACCTGCGCATGTAATCGCTGTCGGCGGAGAAGCAGTGGTTCCTACTAGTTTACTCTCAAATAACGGAATATCTATCGAAACGAGATTAGGTGGGGTTGATAGGTATGATACATCAGCAAAGATATATGCTTTCTCTAAAGATTCGTATACCTCAGCAGATATTTATCTGGCATCAGGTGAAAATTTTCCTGACGCCATGGTGGGGACCGTCTTGGCATCGAAAAATAATTCACCCTTATTAATAACGATGCCTCTGAGTATACCTGCTCCTGTCTATTCTATTTTAACTTCAAGAATAGACCAAACTGATAGCGATACTAACAATAGCGTTGTTTATATTTTAGGCGGTAAGGGTGTTGTTTCTGATGCCGATGGTAACTCAATAGTAAGTATTGAAGCACCTCAGCCTGCGGTCTCCACTACTGACCCTAACCAGAAATCCGTTGGAATTGTAACTGCAGCTTCAGCACTTAACCTTCGAGCGTCAGCCAATACTGGCTCAAACATAATAACCTCGATACCAACAAATTCTCAGGTAGATATAATTACTAAAAACGCCAGCAATTGGTATAACGTCACCTACAATAATCAAACTGGTTGGGTTCTCGGGCAGTATCTAGCTGTTAAAAATGTACAAGCTTCGACTACAAGCTCTTCTCCAAATCCTCCAACGACTTCTACCTCCACAACTTCCTCTACGACCTCCTCCACAACACCTGCTTCGACAACTTCGCTAGCCGGAAAAACAATTGCGATAGACCCAGGCCACGGGACCCCAGATACCGGTGCTATTGGACCATCCGG
>OMOF01000495.1 GCA_900290375.1 Candidatus Desulfosporosinus infrequens | reverse complement strand
ATTGTTGTTCCCGCCGGAGTAGAAGGGATTTCAAATTCGGGACCTCATGGGTTAAGTCAAGTACTATATGCCTATTCTTCGACAGCAGGGAACAATGGTAGCGCTTTTGCAGGGCTAAGTACCAATACGCTATTTTATAATGTAATGCTAGCCTTTACGATGTTAATTGGGCGGTTTGGAGTGATTTTACCTGTACTTGCCATTGCAGGTAGCTTGGTAGAAAAGAAAATTTCACCTCCAGGACCAGGGACTTTTTCGACAGCTGGTGGATTGTTTGTATTTTAAGTAGCAAGTGTTGTGTTGTTGGTTGGGGCACTGACCTTTTTACCTGCACTCGCATTAGGACCTGTGCTAGAACATTTGATGATGTTAGAAGGAACTGTTTTTTAACTTGGGAATAGGGTTTGATAATCAATAAATGTGGGATGTTAGTGAGGAGGAATCGACTGTGAGTACAAGTAGTAACAGTTTTAATAAAGAAATCTTGTGGCAGGCTTGTAAAGATGCCATAAAAAAAATGGATCCTCGGGTGCAAGTACGCAATCCAGTTATGTTTATCGTAGTAGTAGGATCGTTATTGACGACGATATTTTTAGCGAAGGATTTAATGCAGGGAAATGTCATTAACTTAGGATTTTCCGTGCAAATTATCATTTGGCTGTGGTTTACTGTAGTATTCGCCAATTTTGCAGAAGCATTGGCGGAAGGGCGTGGGAAGGCGCAGGCTCAAGCTTTGCGTAATACTCGCACCCAAACCGAAGCGAAAAAATTGGTCAATGATAAGCCGCAAATCGTAGAGGCAACTACTCTTAGAAAAGGCGATATCATGCTAGTGGAAGCTGGCGATATTATTGCCAGTGACGGGGAAGTTATTGAAGGGATGGCGAGTGTCGATGAAAGCGCCATAACTGGCGAATCGGCACCGGTTATTCGTGAATCAGGTGGGGATAAATCTTCTGTTACGGGTGGTACACGGGTGTTATCAGACTGGATTAAGGTAAAGGTTACTGCCAATCCAGGAGAGACATTCCTTGATCGGATGATTTCTTTGGTGGAAGGGGCTAAGCGCCAGAAAACTCCTAATGAAATTGCCTTAACGATTTTATTGGTTGGCTTAACGATTGTCTTTTTAGTGGCAGTAGCCACATTAGCTCCCTACGCAAAGTATTCGGAGGTTAGTATTTCGATTACTACGTTAGTGGCATTACTTGTTTGTCTGATTCCTACCACAATTGGTGGATTATTAAGTGCCATCGGGATTGCTGGTATGGATCGTTTATTGAAACGCAACGTTCTTGCGATGTCAGGGCGGGCGGTAGAAGCAGCTGGAGATGTGGATGTATTGCTACTGGATAAAACGGGAACCATTACCTTGGGCAATCGTATGGCGACGGAATTCATGCCAGCAAATGGGGTGACGGTAGAAGCGTTAGCAGATGTAGCACAAATCGCTTCGTTAGCGGATGAAACACCAGAAGGTCGCAGTATTGTGGTATTAGCTAAGCAAAAATATAATTTGCGTGAACGGGATTTAACGAAATTAGAAGCTGAATTTGTGCCTTTTAGTGCGCATACTCGGATGAGTGGCGTAAATTTAAAGGATCGGATCATACGGAAGGGATCCGTAGATGCCATTAAGAAATATGTAAGAGAGCAAGGTAGTGAGTTACCTGATAATGTAAATACTGCTTGTGAAATGATTGCTAAAAGTGGTGGTACTCCTTTAGTTGTAGTAGAAGGTAGTAAAGTATTGGGAGCCATTCATTTAAAAGACGTAATCAAAGGCGGTATTAAAGAACGGTTTAGAGAACTTAGACTAATGGGTATTAAAACCATTATGATTACTGGTGATAATCCATTAACGGCAGCTGCCATTGCGGCTGAGGCTGGTGTAGATGATTTTATGGCAGAGGCTACTCCAGAAGGAAAATTGGCTTTGATTCGTGAATATCAAGAAAAAGGCATGTTAGTTGCTATGACGGGTGATGGTACCAATGATGCTCCTGCTTTGGCGCAA
>OMOF01000494.1 GCA_900290375.1 Candidatus Desulfosporosinus infrequens | reverse complement strand
CAACACCAACGCTGAATGAAAGCGACTTTCTCAATCTTTTAACTACAGAATTAGAAAATCAAGATCCTATGCAACCCACGGATAACACCCAATCGATCGCAGAAATGGCTCAATTTAGCTCTTTAGAGCAAATGAGTAATATCTCAACGGCCATGAATACCTTGAACACCAATATGACTAGTTTCCTGCAACAGTCAGCCCTTACCCAAGGAGCTTCGCTGATCGGAAAATCCGTGAGTGGGTTAGCAACGGATGGAGTAACTGCGATTTCAGGGATTGTCAATTCAGTGACGGTGTCGAATGGTGCTGCACAGTTGCAGATCCTAGAGGATGATGGGACAACAACATCGATGGCCTTGAGCCAAGTCACGGCGGTGCAAAATCAATCGTCTGATCCAGCGACCTCGAAGACAACGACCCCTCAAACTTAAATCATAAGTGCATCTTCGACTGTCGCATGCGTGGAGTAAAATTCAATAATCAATAACAGAGGAGGAAAATTCTGATGATGCGTTCCTTATATTCAGCTATATCTGGGCTGAATGGGTTTCAAACTAAAATGGATGTCCTCGGCAACAACATTGCCAACGTGGACACCACTGGTTTTAAATCCAGCAGTGTGGCGTTTGCAACAACACTCAGTCAAGCCATGAAAGGGGCCTCTGCTCCATCAACATCGACAAATTTGGGGGGGACTAACGCAGTTCAAATTGGATTAGGACAAACGCTGACCACCGCTCAGAATATGTCCGAGGGCAGTGCTGAGACGACGGGAGTAAATACTGATTTAATGCTGCAAGGTCCAGGCTATTTTGTTATGAATGATGGTTCTCAAACCGTCTACACGCGCGCTGGTGGTTTTGGTACAGATAGTAATGGTACACTCGAAGATCCAGCGACAGGGGCCAAGGTCCAAGGATATAGTTGGGGTGTAGATGATACAACTACACCGACTTGGAGCGGGTCAGGGTATGGGAACATAAATGTTCAAATAGGGTCTGTGATGCCGGGAGATAGCACTTTGCCTGTGACGACTATTGCTGGGTTGTTAAACACCCAACCAACAGGAACCTTAACAGGAACATATACCCCCGAAACTCCTGCAGCAACAGGAACAGCAGAAGTTCCTGCAAACTATACAGATACAAATTTAGTGGGAGCCGCGAATGTAACGATTGGCGGAATGACGGAGGTGGCTCTGGGGACGACACCTACGACAGGTCAATTTACCTTTAATCCAGTGGGAGGTGTTATAACCTTTGCCCCAGGTTTTGTTCCTCCTGATGGTACTACTACTCCGCCTGCGGGATTGAACTTGAGTTATGTGCCTCTGACAAGTATGGGTACAATGACTGCTGGCGCGACAAATACTAATACAGTTGTGGTAAATTATCCTCCAGCCCCTGGAGCAACTGTGAATAATGGTACTACTACTGCTGCCGATGGTGTCACAACTATTCCAATTGCCTATACATTGTCGTCTTCTACAACACCAGGAGATTTGCAATATACTGTAACACCAATTGCGGGTGGTAAATATCAAATTACTTTTGGTACTTCTGGAGACGGTACCACAGCTACAACAGCTGATCCAACGACACTTAGCTATAATTTCACGAATGCACCCCACACCTTATCCAGCTTCACAATTGACCAAAGTGGAGTGATTACAGGGAGTTACAGTAACGGGACGGACACTGTGACCCATAAAATTGCCCAAATCGCGACAGCGACATTCCCCAACGATACAGGATTAATGAACGTCGGGGGGAATTTCTACACAACGTCTAATAACTCAGGGGTGGCGACGGTCGGGGCGGCCGGGCTAAATGGTCAGCCGACGATTGTGTCTGGTTCTTTGGAAATGTCGAATGTCAATCTAGCCCAAGAATTTACGGATATGATCATTGCTCAACGTGGTTTTGAAGCTAACTCGCGGGTTATTACGGTAGGGGATTCGATTCTGAACAC
>OMOF01000758.1 GCA_900290375.1 Candidatus Desulfosporosinus infrequens | reverse complement strand
AATCGGTCCAAGTAGCAAGATAATGCAGGAGGGTTCCGTCCGTTGAATCGGTGCCCACGTCGGCGGCGACCGAAGTATAAGCCGGCGTAAGAGAGCCGAGGGTTTGCCAGGTTTGTTGCCAAGTGAACTTGTCTTGATCGAAGGATGCGGGTAAGTTGGCAATGCTTACTGGATTTGTAACCAGTAACCCAGCCTTACCCGTTGAAGCAAGAAACACGGTATCAGTTGTTCCGTTATTGACTACTGCCGGGGAATCAAGACCGTTGAATCCGCTAATTGAATCCTCGCCTTGCCCGAATATGTCAATAGGTGCTGCGTTAATCGTCGTATGTCCATTTCCTACCCATATAACGTTTTTGCCGTCAAGGGCGATATTGGCGATACAGGGATTGTTTTGATCCATGGCTGAGGTGTCATCAGCCTCGTAATCACCGTTAGCACTTAATTGATACACCGCAGCGCCCTGGTCAGGGACGAAAATAGTCCCGTTAGATGCTATAGCCGGTGAACTGTCGATAGGACCGTAGAAAATGGGGGAGCCTCCGGATTGATAGACACTCTTATAATTGCCAGTAGTCGGGTCCATAAGGATTAGACGGTACTCGCCACTTTGGGCTGCATCAACACCGAAAACGGCGGCCCCTTGGGTGCCGACGGCGGTTGTATGTGGGTTCCAAGCAGGAGAGGATGTTACGATGTCGTTGGTAGCATTGGGTGCGTCCTTCGTAGTGCGATAATCATAATTTGTTGCGAAAACATTAGTTGGAGTATAGAGAGGCTGAGAAATTACACCGCCAGACCAAGAACCAACTACAGCAAAGGGAGTTTGCCAGGTAACCGTTTGACCTGTAGTTATGTCTGTACCAGATGCAGAAAACGAAGGGGTAATCAATGGTGACGCCGCAATTAGCTGAATCGAATTACCGGGATTTCCTCCTATAGGGCTAAACGAGGTTGTTGATAGTCTTCTCCCCTCTTGATCTACCGCCCACCAATACAAATATCCGCCA
>OMOF01000697.1 GCA_900290375.1 Candidatus Desulfosporosinus infrequens | reverse complement strand
AATATAGATTTGAAACAAAGAAGAAGAAAGAAGTTGAAAAATGAAAAAGGCTATGTACTTAATTCTTACCCTAACACTACTTGCTTTCCTTGGTTGTTCCTCCCCCGCGAAGGTTAACCCTAATGCCACAGGAAAGCCTAAGGTTGAAAGCGCTGAGGACGTCGCATACAAGATCATAGAATTATCAGCCTATGGACAGTGGGATCAGCTGTACGCCTACTTACACCCCGATGTCCAAGGTGAGTATACTAAAGAGATATTTATAACAGATAGTAAGGAGAAAGGCGGGATGTTCGCACTAATTAAGGATTATAAGGTTGAAGCTGCTACTCTACTCCCTACATGGTCGAACACAAAGGGAGACGATAAAGAATACAAGAATGTAGCAGAAGTACCTTTCATGCTAGATTTCACCAATGGTTCTCTGATTAGAACTACTATGCACCTTGCTAAAACTCCAGATGGGTCTTGGAGATACTTCTGGTCACCAAGGGGAAAATTAGGAATGTGATAGCGTTCGCAAAGCAAAGAGCTATGCCAGTTCTTCTCAATTCTGCTGTAAGTATTTCCCCTTTGCCATGACTCTGTAAATGAAAAACATGAATTCAGTTAGTTAATCAGGAGCCATCTTTTCAACATTGGTCATTTGCTCTCAGGTCTCTAAGGTTATCACGCATACTAAACTAAATTATGAACATAATATCCCTCGTCTGCTGGGGTCTTTCTATTTTCTTACATATTTGTCGCAAAACAATTAAGAATGTCACATAGCAGGGAATGGCCCTTTATGATGGAATTCATATAAAATCGGGAGGGGCGGGATCTATGTTTAGGAAACTACTTAAATCAATCAGTGATGCGATAAAGCCTACACCACAATCCAAGGCCAAGCTTCAGTGTAGAGATGAAATATTTATTATTGATTTTATCAGCACAAGGGCAACGGGAAAGACCACTGAAAAAGCAGAAGTAAGGTTCCCCGTAGATAGCGAAAATATATTTATAAATGGCAAGGAAAGAGTTTTTAATGCCTACTACGTTACAAATGAGGGACTAAGCAGCGACAATCTTTACTATAGAATTGCAACCCCAAAAAATAAGTTTTGGGTTAATCCTAAAGACTTAGCACGATTTATGAAGGTTGCTAATCAGCGTCATAAAATGATGGCTAAAGACAAAAAGAAACGAGAGAAAACTGCTAAAGAAGACACTAAGACTGCTATGCTTACGCCTTTCGATTATGACCCAATAACCGATGAAATATATAATTGCTTTATCACTGGCAAATCGGGGATGGCTGAACCATTGGGGATAGCCGAAAAATTTAATGAGGTTGAAAGCCAAATTGCGGCCATTTGTAAGAACAATAATGGAAAATATTATAAATCTAAATCCAATAAGGCTAAATACGTGATAATTCTTAGCCCCTATAATAGAATTTTTTCAAATGTTAACAACTTTAGGGAGCAAGGATACCGCGTAACGACTTTTGAAAAAGCTCTTCTGTATTTTGGTATTGAGCATTTATGGGATTGCGAAAGAATGGTTCAAGGGGAAAATGAGTTTAAAGAATTAATGAAGAATAAATAGGAATAACCATGTTAGTGCGCCAAAATACTTTAGTAATCAAACGACAAGGAGGAATTCTATGACCAACAAAGGCGGCTTCTCATGGAAGCGAGCACTCGGCGTAACTAAAGCGAAGCAAAGAATCTCTCGCAAAACTGGAATACCCATGACTAGATCTGGAAGGCAGCGTAAAGCAGGTGCCGCAGTTGGGTGCTTGATCCCCATACTCTCCATTATTGCCGTTATAGTGTTTGCTACACTTATATTGTCTGGTTGTAGCCCATCTTCCACCCAGTTTTCAACCGCCCAACCGCCTCCATCAGGCACACAGGTAGAATACTTCTTCACTAAGGCACAACAACATCCTGAGCAAGTCATAGAATCTCACATTAACTCCGCAAAATCAACTCTCG
>OMOF01000488.1 GCA_900290375.1 Candidatus Desulfosporosinus infrequens | reverse complement strand
CTATCAGTATTAACCGATAGGTTTATTTGTTGTATATTTATGCATTAACCAAAGACACCCAACAAACCATTCAAAAAGCCACCGATTGTTTTATATGTTGCGGTTGGATAAATATTACAAGCTCCCATCCCCCGCCCCACCTAAAACACCAAAATCCACCTACACACCATTCAAGAAGCCGCCGGATGTGCTGGGAAACTGGTATATTTATGGCGTGGGAACGGTCAGAAAATTTAAACAGATATCACATGTCGCCTGACTTCAAAAAACGTTCCTAGTACAGAGAGTAAAGTTAGTTTTTTGAAGTTTCTCATTGCCTGTTGTCGTATCCGGTTGATTTCTGCCTCTTGCCAATACCTAGTTTAATACAATCAGTTTATTATCATGTTGAACTATACATGTTTCTATCAATTCCTTAAAATTTACTTCGGTAGCTTCAAAAACTTCATTAATGTAACGAATTGCCTCCTCATAAGTTTGGAAAGTTTTCAAGGGGATGTCAGGAAGTTTATCAACCCAAGCCAACCAGCCAAAGCGAGTATAAGTAGACATCCAAGAAACACCATAATCAAAAATTACGGTCAAACTATTTTTAGTCATTTCTCCATAGTTATTAAAGCCATATTTATGAGCAAACTTTTCATAATGCTCCAAAAATATTTCTCTCCTCAATCTTTTATTCTTTGATTTTCTTCCTCAATCCCCTGTAAATATTTAACTAGCTACTAGGTTATCATTATGTTAGTAATTTGTATATCACTTACCAATATGCCCTTAATTAATAAATTTAATTATCGTGCTGAAAAGGCACTTAAAAATTCAGTTCATTATAGGGATTATAATGAAAAGACCGAGCATCTCTGCTGAGCCTAAACTTTGTTTATGTATTCCCACCCTCCGTGGGATAGGAGAATTTCGAGCGGACACCCCAATCCACCAGGACCCCATCCTTAGACACACAATTCAAAGCCGCCGGGCGTTGCCTAGACGGGTTTATTTGATAGTGGTGGAACGCGTGAAAAAACCGCCTAAAGCTTTCGGCCTTAAGCGGTTTCGAGACAAGTTGGCTACCTCTCTTTCTATACAGAACAAAATATGTCATCGAATTATTTCCAACTCGTATGGGTCGTATACAAATTCGCCGTATGGAATATCTAAGCGCACTACAATAAATACTCCACCTTCTTCAATATCAACGCGAACAACAGTTCCTTTGCAGTGATTATACGTCTCGACACGGTCTCCGACTTGAAACTGGTACTGGTGGCTATGAGATAGACTAACTTTGAATCCAAGCTTTTGCGCTAACATAAATTATGCACTCCTTTTTTCATCGCACGTTAGTTCATAGATAAACTCTAACCTTAACTTACCTTAACTTAAAACCAATCTATATATCAATGATCTCCAATTCCCTAACCACCCTTCGAAGCAGTCTGGTGTGTCCTAAGCTGGCAGTAGTTTTCCTGCTCTAGTTATCATTGACCTCAACTAATCTGACTTTTAATCAACTGATACCCATCCCCTTATCATTAAGGGAATCATACCGATAAAAGTTAAGAGAATAATCAATTTCATTCTGCATATACCCCTTTCTTAAGCTTATATCGAAGTTCCTCTTTTTCATTAATTCTAAGGTTATGATTCAGCCTCTAGCCTGCAACTTTCTTTTGAATTAATACTGTCCTCGACTGACCATCTCCTTAGCTTTAGTCTCAAATAACTCAAGTTGATGATGTAAATCATATAAGCTTCCCTGTCCAAAATGTTTTAACCGTAATAACTCGCTATCTCTTTTTCTAAGAACTTCATCAATGGTATCGATCCCTGCGATTTTTAGGAGGTTATAGGTTCTTGAGGTTAAACCTAAAACGCATATATCGGGCGATCTAAGTAATTTAGCACAAAGAGATCCACATTTCTCAGCGTCCTCCGTTCGCTTATACTCCCGATCACAATATAAATACACATATACTATAGGTGTCTGTGTTTCAACAATCATCTTGCTTCCTCTTTTCTAGACTTAACTGTCATTGAAAATAAAGAAAGTTTTTGCACACTACAAACTACGTGAATTATTTCACTATTAATCTTACATTTTGATATGATATGTATATTCCAAGGATTCAGAGTTTAAAATGCAGTATAGATCACAATTTCTTTCAGAACAGGACGAGTTATATGAGTTCGAGATACTGGTTTTGTTCTAGAATCTTGGTGTTGGCCCCACAGGTAAAGAGTCCAGTCCAACGTCAGTTAATATAGTTTCAATGATACACTTTTCTTGTGCTGTCATACTTTCTCTCCACCTACGTTGTTCTGGGGTGATTGTTCTATTTTTCACTAATTCTTATATTAATTATAAATGTAAGCGGCTATTAGGTAAAGCAAAATGTTTGTCGTAATGTGTAAATTATTTGAATATCTTTGCTATATCCGCCCCCCTTTTGTGAACGCACTGCATAAAAAACCCCCTCACGAGAAGGGGGAGTGAAGAGGGAAAATCATGAGATCAGGTCTGTATTTCAACCGTAAAATTACGAGCAAGTTTCGGTTGTTCTAATCATAGTAGAAACTTGTTACCATTTTGTGTCCTTTATGTGAAGAATATGC
>OMOF01000486.1 GCA_900290375.1 Candidatus Desulfosporosinus infrequens | reverse complement strand
CCCTCTGCAGTGATCTTTCCAGGGTCGGCAAGTCCAGCGAGGAATTGTTTGAACCCGCCTGGGCTGGATAAGGTAGTCACATCAATGGCGGTCCGTTTCATTTGCGGGCTGGTAATTTTAGTGATCGTGCCAATGTTCGTTGCACCAACAACAAGTGTCGCGCCAATACCACTCGAAGTATTAGCCAATTATGCCACTTCCTTTCTTACACGTTGGGATGGATTATCTCGAAGTCAAGCACCCCTTGGTAGGCCCTCGTTCTCGCCTCTTGCATCAAGGCCGGGACCGTGTGGAAATCATCCAGCACAATCAATGCCTGAATAGAAGTGCCGCTCAGCGTGGTGTTTGGTAGACCTTCAAGGATTACTCGAATGCGCTGCTGTAAATCCAAGAGCGCCCATGAATCGTCGTGGTAGATGTTGAGGATATAGCCGCTAGTGTATAGGCCATAATTAGAGCTTAAATCCGGCTCAGCCTCGCGTTTGTATCGTCTAAACACACAGTAAGGTAAGGGAACGGGATCGAATACAGCGAGATAGTACATCTGATATGCTGTGAGACCGTTGAAATCAGGGACGTTCGCTTGTATAAGGGAAAACAATCCACCTTCGATCAAGTCGACCCCACCAACTTATCGATGCCCGAGGATAATTCCACAAGCATGGCGTCCATGATTTCGTCGTAGTGTTTGGTTAAGGCGTACTTGAGAAAGTGCTTACCCTCAATATGCTTTCCGTTTCGGGTTGTAAAGCCCAGGTCTACAAAATGGGCATACCAAGCAGTATCGATAATATAGACCTTTTTACCTTTACGAGCCTTTTCACCCTTAAGCTTCATTACCTCTGCAAGGTTGCCGCCATCGTGCCACTCGTTTCTCCCATACCTGCCTAAGAAGGAACCGTTCGCGGGTTGCAAGTTTGCCAAAGCAAATCGTAAAGCCGACGATGCACCCGCTTTGGCCGCTTTGGTAACGATGGCTTGTGGTAGAACTTCAAGCAGTTTTAACTTGGCAATAAACTCGTCGACACCTTCAAAGCTTGATTCTGATGCGTTCGAGCCTGGGACATAATACGTCATTCCATCACCTACTTTTCAAGCTTGCAGACGATCCGAGTTTCCCGGTGCAAGCCGCTAACGTCCTCCGCTACTTGGATCAAATAT
>OMOF01000485.1 GCA_900290375.1 Candidatus Desulfosporosinus infrequens | reverse complement strand
ATTAACCTACGATACCTTTACTCAGGTCAAAGGTAAGCTGTCGGCCCCTTATCATCCGGGAGCTTATTGGATTATGTCCAGCAACAGCCTCTATTCTGGAGTATGCGCCATTAAGGACGCCTTAGGCCGTCCGATCTTCCTAGAAAACCCTCAATGGGGACTCAGTGTCGCGAACGGGGAACAAGCGGACTATGCTAAATCGGCCATCGTTGGACGACTTTTAGGCAATCCGGTGATCATGTCCCCCTACATCACCGATGGAACGATTCTCTTTGGGGACCTGAGCTTCTACCACTTCAACTTGTCGGTAGATGTCTTGATTGAAAAATCATACGAATTCGGCTTCGGTTCGAATGATGTTTATTATAAAGGATGGCTCCTGGCCGACGGTGGCGTATCCCAGGCTGAAGCGTTTGTTGAGGCGATTCCCCACGCATAAGAAAGAGGTGATTAAGTGTCAATGGCTCCAATGAATCCCTTCATGGGGGAAGTAGCTCAAACCAATGTAACGGGCTTAAATTGTCTATGGTTACAAAAGGTAGATTATCAAATATCCCCGATTGCCCCAAATAATACAACCGTTTTAGCCAACACCGCACTGACAGCATCAGTTCAGACACTTGCAACAGGCATCACGAATCCTGATGTCGCAAGAAACACTGTCGTGAAAGGCGCGATCGCCACTAGCACAGGGAATGTTGTCGTGACGGGCACTGATATCGGAGGAAATGCTATCACGGAGACCATCGCACTCAGCGGAACCACTGTCGTTGCAGGTAATAAAGCCTTTGCTGCTGTGATGCAAATCGTTCTGCCCGTTACATCGGGCGCAGGCGATGGCGTAAGTGTTGGGATAGGCTCAAAGCTGGGCCTACCTTACACCTTCACGAAAAACATGCTCAGTAAGGCATATAACAACAACGTGCTAGAATCCACAACTCCAACAATGTCTACTCCAGATCCGGTCAACCTTTGCAACAACACGATTACCCTAGCCAGTACTTTGGCTGGGAACCTACTGGATATACTTCTAGACGTTCCAGGTTAAGCCATGGCGCTTATAGACGATGTCAGGGCCTACCTGAGAATTGACGCGAGCGATACTTCGTTTGATGTAGAGATTCAGGATTTAATTGGCGCTGTGCAAATGGAGCTTATCGACGTAGGAATTGATCCTACGTTGGTAGGTTCCGCCACAGATTCGCTCATAAAAAAGGCTATTACGACTTACTGTAAAGCGAACTTCGGCTACGACACCGATAATGCGGAGGCGTTTGCGAGTTCCTACGAGAATCTAAAAATCTATCTTATGAATTCCGGTACGTATCAGGTGGTGAGCAGTTCTTGAAGTACGATATGCGGAGCAGTATCACGTTGCAGAGCCGGGCTGGTGCTCAAAATCAAATAGGAAACCAGAGTGAAGGCTATGTCAATATCGCTATTTTCAGAGCTGCCTATGTACCCAATAACGGACGGATGTACGTCGGCGCATCGCAGATGCACACTGAGGCCGATTGTGAATTCCGGATTAGGTACAGTTCGCTTCCCCAGCAGGGGTTGTACGTGTTATTTAATAACAACAGGTATTTAGTTCAGGTGGCGGAGGACGTTAGCGGCTTACACCGCGAGACAAGGATCGTCTGCAAATTGGAAAAGTAGGTGGTGGATATATCTGAATCAAGCATTGAAGGCATCGATGAGCTAATCGCTAAGTTTAAACAGTTGGAGAATGTTCCTCAGTCCATTGTCACTAAAGCTGCCAAAACTGGTGCGAATATGGCCTTAGACTTTGCCCTAGCAAACCTTCAACCGGTTAATGGAGAATTCTTGGGTAGACAGGGTAAGAAGGAGCAACACCAAGGCGGCGATCTTGCAAAAGCGATGAAACTTAAGGTGGAAAAAACCGTCAAAGGTCAGAAGGTTTATGCGATTGATACAACTTGGTATGCAAAATTTAAAGACCTAGGATTTACAACGCGCAGCGGTAAAAAGATAGAGGGCAGTCACTTTCTCAAGTATGCATTGACCAAACATTACGATGAGATTAGGGATGCCATGTTTGAGGAGCTATCTAAGGGCATCGATAAGGTGGTGGGAGATAAATAATTGAAGACGGTTTGTACTCCCTCATAAAAACGAACATCCCAGATTTCAACGGCACTAACGAATACCAAATGTACTATTTGGCAGTATTTGATCCTGTTCCCCCGCCTTACTGTGTGTTCAGGCGATACAAAAGGGAGGCTGAACAGGATTTAAGTTCTACCTATGGGCTGTTCAATAGCGGGTACGTCATCAACATTTACCACACGGACTCATGGGCACTTCTGGATTTACAGCAACGCATAAGAAAGCTTCTGGAGGGTTTACCACTCACAACAGTGGGTGGTATTTTTGTGCAGGGCTTGGCAGTGCAAGATGATTTCCATACCATCCCAGCATTACTGCAAGAAGCAAGGACGAGGGTATATCAAGGTGTCCTCGACTTCGAGGTAATTCACAATACTGACTAAAAAAGGAAGTGATGATATCTGGCGAATCTTTCAAATGGCATCGGCGCGACACTAGTCGTCGGCGCGACCAACATTGGTACAATCACGAAAATCACCAGCCCGCAAATGAAACGAACGGCTATTGATGTGACCACCTTGTCTAGTCCAGGTGGGTTCAAACAATTTTTAGCAGGACTTGCCGACCCTGGAAAGATCACTGCGGAGGGCTTTTTCAATACGGCGGATTCAGGACAGAACTTACTTTATAACAAGTTTGTAAACGGAACTGTAGACACCTACACCCTAACCTTCCCCTCCATAACGGGAGCAAGCTGGACGGCGACGGCTTTTATTGACGAATTAGACCTTGCGACCAATGTGGATATGACGAAAGCCTTGGACTTTAAAATGTCGCTTCAAGTATCCGGACAACCCAATATTGGCACCTCAGTGACATCGGGACTTAGCGGATTAAGTTTGACANNNGACCCCAACGTTTGCCAACGGTGTCTATTCTTATGCGTACACCTTTACAACCAATACGGTCATTACCGTAACTCCTACGGCGGGAACCCAGCAACAGTACACTATGTACGTTGATGGGGTGAACCAAGGAACGTTTAACACCGGATCAGTTTCACCAACGATCGCCTATGCGAGCATCGGCTCTCACAAGATCGACCTAGTGGTGTC
>OMOF01000675.1 GCA_900290375.1 Candidatus Desulfosporosinus infrequens | reverse complement strand
TATATCCCTGGTCTGATGAGTTATTCCGCATGTATGGCTACGAGCCACAGAAATTCATACCCACCCTTCAGGATTTTATTGAGATAATTCATCCCGATGACAGAGATTTTATGATAAAAGCCATCGAAGAGCCATTTAACGGCAATGAACGCGAACTTGAATTTAGAGTAATCAAACAAGATTATGAGACAATATGGATTCGTGAAAAAGTTAAATATGAGTATAATTCATCTGGAAAGCAGGTTCGAAGGTACGGGGTTGTTCTGGACATAACAAAGCAAAAACTAAGCGAACTCAAACTAATGGAGAGTGAAGCAAAATTCAGGGAAGTTGCTGAAAACCTCGGCGAGGTTATTTGGGTCCGTCAGGCAGGGCAACTGGTTTATATCAGTTCAGCATACGAGAAAGTATGGGGGAAAACCTGCGAAAGTTTATATAACAATCCCCATTCATTTCTTGACTCCATACATCCTGATGATAAAGAAAGAATTGTTCAAATGTATTGGGGAGAGAACCATATTTTGAAAGGTTTGTTTGATGAACAGTTCAAGATTATCAGAGCTGATGGAACAATCCGATGGATTTGGAGAAGGACATTTCCGATTCTTGACAGAAATGAGAGAGCGATTAGACTTGTGGGTATCAGTGAGGATATAACGAAAATTAAAGAATATGAGGAATCCTTAAGACAAGCGAGAGAGGATGCAGAGACAGCCAATAGAGCAAAAAGCCAATTTCTCGCCAATATGAGCCATGAAATTAGGACACCCATGAATGGTATTCTTGGAATGGCTCAACTGCTGGTAATGGACCTGAATGATGAGCAGAAGGAAATGGCTATTATGATTAAGACCAGCGGTGATAACTTATTAACTATTATCAATGATATTCTTGATTTATCAAAAATTGAGGCAGGAAAAGTTAGGTTGAGCCAGGAAAATTTTACTATGATTAGCTTGATCAATGAAGTCGATAACCTAATTCAACCCTTAGTCGTCCGAAAAGGACTTGAGTATAAATCCCATATCGATAAAGAAATGAAAGGTCAGCTGATTGGTGATCCAGGCAGGCTTAAACAGATATTAACTAATCTGTTGGGAAATGCAATTAAGTTCACAGAACGTGGAAGCATCGAATTGTCCGTTTTCAAAGGAAAAACATATCAGGATAAGATACAATCGATTTTTTTCATAAAAGATACGGGGACTGGCATAGCATCTGATAAAATCGGACAGCTGTTTACCTACTTCACACAGGGCGATGATTATATTACTAAGAAATACGGAGGAACGGGATTGGGTTTGGCGATTTCAAAACAACTCATCAATATGATGGAAGGAGAAATATGCGTGGAAAGTCAGTTAGGCGTGGGGACTGACTTCACATTTACTGGCATTTTCATGCAGACAGAGGAAGCGAAGGAGATCTATAAAGCTAATAATGAAGGTGCTCAGAACATTACTATAACCGATTCCACAGCTTTACTCGTTGAAGACGATTGCGTGAGTGGAGAAGTTATGAAAATGCTCTGCGAAAGAAAAAATATCACCTTAAAAATAGCAACTAGAGGCAAGGAAACGTTAGATTTATTGAACGAAGAGAACTTCGATATGATATTTATGGATATCCAGATGCCTGATATAAGTGGCCTTGAGACCACTAAGATCATCAGAGATAGGGAAAAATTTCTTAATAGGCATACTCCTATTATTGCTACTACTGCTTTCGCGTTAGTTGGCGATAGGGAGAAATGTATGGATGCAGGGATGGATGATTATTTAGCAAAGCCTATCGATGCAGATGAATTCTATTCTATGGTAGCAAAGTATGTTCTGAAAAAATGAGAGTTATAATGACACATTACGGTCCTTTTGGGTTTACAGGCGCACATATTTATTTCAAGGTGAAGAATCAATTATTATAGCCCCCAGCATTGCCGAGGGCATATACCAACTAAGCTACAATTCAACTGGTTATCAAATATCTATCTGGTGATAATTGTCTTTGAACTCTCCTAATTTGCTGACTACCTTCATTTCGTAATACTCATCTTTAAGCTGTCTTAAATCGCTGACTACCTTAACATCGGCTTCTCTTTCAGACATATTATTATTGCTCAAAAAGAACACCTCCTTAATATTTAGCTCTTATAGTATTTCCTGAAACGCAGAAATGATGTTTGGAATTTGAGATGATTACTATCAAAATATTTATCGCTATCTATCGCCTTTGGAGTGACGAGTGATTAGGAAATGAATAGAAGAAATAAAAGACCCTACGCTTGATCACTTAATCATTGTTCCTGACTCTTCCTTATCTGTTAAGGCGATAATTTTCTCCGCTATATTAATGCCCAGAACTTCTAAACCCTCCGTATTGAGGTGCATGCTTGCAGTAGCATCGAAGAGGATGTTGGCCCGGGCAGGCCATTCTTCGTCTGCCAACCATAGAATGAAGGCAAGTTGCAGCCTAGGAAGAACTGGGAGGGCAAATGCCAAGTCTCCCATGGCCAGTTTTTTGCCGCCAAGATTTAGGCAGGCAAGCTCAAACTCGGCTGGGGAGGAACCAAAGCGTTTAGCCAAAGGATCCATTGCTTCCAGTTTAAAGGCTGCGTAGTGGTTGTTTCCCCACGGTAATTCCCGAAAAGAGATCCATCTACCACTTGGCGGCACTCCACAAACCTCAGTCAGGTATTGGAGAATAAGAATCCGATCGGTTATTTCGACCCAATCCCCGTATTCCTTTGATTCACAAGGGCTGATTTCGCCCACTGGATACTGGACTTGGTACAACCTTTCCCCGTAGCGGATGACCAACCCCGACTCGCCATGAGGTTCTGCTCCGGAAAGTTCCAGCACTTTTGACAAGCTACGTTTGGCGAATTCCCGTTTGGCATGTTCCAAAGCGTCACGGTATTTTTTCTGATCTTCTTTAGCCATATATAAGCCTCCAGTATTGAGTTTTCTTCATTACATACGGTGTTAATTATTACTCTATAAGAATAACCTTGAACTAGGCATCGTGCAAGGGAAAACTGTGGTCGAGGGGTTGATGGCAGAGGACGGAATGCCCATTACGAAATTAAAAGTAGGTAATTATCGAGGAGATGAGAAATAGGGCAAGGCGCCAGTATGAAATCGAGGGGCCCAATTATTGAATAGCTTTAGAAAAGCTATTCAATAATTGGGCCCCTCGTGTAAAATGTTATATAATAATCATGGTGGTGTAATTAGTGAAAGAATTCTTAACTAACCAAATTAGAGGTTGTTAGTAGTAACCTGCTAAGGCTACATAGCTTTCTCTGCAGACTAAAATTGATAGAATCAGAGCAGGGTTATTTAGCAAATAACCAAGTATTAGTGGATAGATACGCTTGATTTGAAGAAAGTTGGTTAGTGTGATGGCAGCAAAGAATTGGTCTATACAGGATTCAAAAAGAAAATCCGGTAATATTGTAGAATTCTGGTTAGCGTACAAACAGGATTCAGCGCCAGTAGTCGTAACCTTCACTAACGACAAGTTGGCAGATATGGGGGGAGTAGACAACTTACCTCAATATATTATGACAGAAATGCAAAGGTACCTCGCTAGCATATCTGTTTTTAGGTGTCGTTGCCTAGGGTTATGCAAGTACTGCGTTAAGCCAGAAGGTGAAGGAACTACTTTCTCCAGTTCAGGGGTCTGCAAACATTATTCTGGACTAGCTTGTAACGTATCTGCGGGGGATATAACAATAAAAAACAATCCTAAAGGGTACAAGGAAATGGACCATTGTAAAATTGCTGTTACTAAATAAAATTAGGGATCATAGAGCTCATCAAGATCAATTTGGACATAAAATGTATCAACTATCAAATGAAAAGTGAGGTAAAAAATTATGTATTTCGATTCAGTAGGTGTGCAAAATACA
>OMOF01000573.1 GCA_900290375.1 Candidatus Desulfosporosinus infrequens | reverse complement strand
AAAATATAGGGAAGGTAGTGTACATGTAATGAAGAACAACAGCTTTATTTACTCATTCAAAGCAAGTGGCGTCGAACGTAAGCAAATTGCCAGTGTGATTGCTGAGGCGTTGAGCGCGGAGGTAAAATACCAAGGGCCACCAACATTCGCCTATCGGACAGCAGGTTGGACAATTGAACGAAGTGGTGTAGTTACTTCCCCTGAAATAGGGGACAATGAAATCCTTCGGACGGTACTGGGTGCATTAAAAACTGTCGAAACAAATGCTGAAGGGAATGGAACTGTAATATTATCCCTGCAAGGTAGCAACGGAAATGCACTAAGGAATATCGCTAACCTCATTTGGTATAAGCAAAAACTCATCCAAAAAGCTCTCGGTCGTGAGAGCGACATCGTACCTGAGGGCCTTATTGATGCCATCAACTCCGTGCCAATTGATACGCTGGAAGAGTTTGCGGAGGTCGTAAATACTGCTATTGATGTGGGGAAAATCGAAGGGAATAGCGAATTAGAGTTTGACACGGTAGACAAGACACTAAGTTTTAGCTTCTCAAACGCTAGTCTTGATGCCAATGAGGTCTTTGCCTTCATCACTTTATGCCAGCTAATAAATGAGCAAGGGAAGAAGCAAAGGTTTTCTTCAACCAAACAGAGAGAAGTGGTCAATGACAAATACTCCTTCCGCTGCTTCCTTTTAAAACTAGGATTTATAGGGGATGCGTACAAAACCGAACGCAAGATTTTACTCGCAAGGTTGACTGGCGATGGTGCCTACCGGACCGGTGAAGCTCGGAAAGCTGCTGAGGAGAAGCGTAAAGTACTGCAGGCAACTACAAACGAGAACCTAGAACTTGAGACCGAAGATGTAGAAAGGGCTATCAACGACCGCTATTGAAAAGATATGTGTGTTGTGGATATTGGATGCTCAGGAGGATTTAAAGCAGATCTGGAACTGATTGACAGGTTCGATGAGAAGGATGGATAGTATAAATAAACTCACAACATAAACTGAGGGGACTTCGAAAGGGGTTCCTTTTCCTATGCCCAACCTAAAGCAGGGGTTGCCCAGTGTCGCTTTAGGTTGGCCTGTGAGGCGTTCATTGATATCTCTGGGGTAAGTGTATAGAACGACCATACGAGGCAAAATACACCCCCCCACCTCGGTTTTCAGAAGGCTAGCCTGCTGCCGTGTTCCATACCCGCTTAGAACCCGGGGACATTTTTTGAGTTAAAAAAAACCAAAATTTTGGAAAAACTTTTAAAAGAGGCTAAAACTTCGCAAAAGCTTGAAAAGATCGACTGACTAAAATCGGGTTCGAGTGGTAATCTACCCAACTTCTGGAGATTTCGGACACCATAAAAAGGAAAGAGGTAAAATCGGTACACCCTGGTACCGAGGATGAAATAGAACATAAGCGAATTAAAAATCATATAATATACCAATATTTGGCTAAGTGGGGTGTGGGATGTGGAGATCAAACTGGGTGATTTAATTTTTGAAAAAGGTACTGACTTTATTAGCGATGCAATTGAGGATATCAGTAGAAGCGCATATAGCCATACTGCTGGCCTAGTCAAAGAGCATGAACTAATTGAAGCGAATGGGTTTAAAAAGATTGGTTATCAAGCTTTGGATTATTATGCAGGTAGAATTGACGTTTACACCTGTAATGACTTGACGGATGAGCAACGAAAAGCCATCGTGGATTATGTAATCAAAGAAGTTGGAGGTCACTACGATTACGTCTTGTTTGCTTGGGAATTTATTCGCTATATGTTCCATTGTATGCTTCCCTACCAAGAGGGCAAAACGGTACGCATATGCTCAACTCTATGGGCAGATGCATACAGACAAGTTGGAATGGATCTTTGCCCAGGGGTAAAATATCCGAGCCCAGGGGATTTGGCCATTTCAAAGTTGCTCCGAAAAGTTGGGAGTCTATAATCACACTATAGAATGATTTTACAGGATAAACGCCTTTAATCGGGCGTTATTTTTATATCCATGAAAGGAGTTGAATCATCTGGGTGAGCAAGAGGAACTCAATACACGAGTCGCAGTTTTGGAAAGCAAAAATGAGGCACAGGATTGTCGTTTAAACTCTTTAGAAGCCGATGTTGGAAAAAAAATTCGACCGCCTTGAGTCCAAACTTGATCAAGTTTTAGAGGCTGCGCGTAGTCGACC
>OMOF01000744.1 GCA_900290375.1 Candidatus Desulfosporosinus infrequens | reverse complement strand
TTCTGGGTACCATTTTGGCTACCAATACCTTCAAAACCCTCAGCAACAAGGGCTTTTGCTATTCTTAATCCTTGACCGACTTTTTCTTTTTCATTTTCATTAACACTACTTGGTACTTATCTAAGGCATCATCCAACACTTGGCTCGCAGCCACGACCTCCGGATCCGAATATGATTTACCCTCTTTTATCTTAAACATTCTTAAGCGCAATTCTTCGATTTGTTTTATTAGTTCTTCAAGTTCAGACATGAATATCCTCCGTTCATTTACTGGCGTTTGACAATATAGTAGTATTCTTTTCCTCTATAACCCAAACCAATTATAAGTAACACTGAAAGTGCGATGAAAATCAAATGTGCAGGATATTTGTCCCATGCCGAGATGAATCAATATTTAACCTTCACCCGACTTATAGTGAATCTAAGGCCATATTTAATTGGAATGTATTTACCCGTGGCTCACCCAGAAATCCGAACTGTCTACCCTCAGTATACTGGTCTACAAGAGCCTTAATTTCTTGTTCACTATCATTCCTGGCTTTAGCAACCCTGGCTACTTGAATTTGAGCAGCTTCGGGTGTAATATCGGGGTCCAAACCACTAGCAGAAGCTGTAACCAAGTCTCCTGGTACTGGAGTCGTTGAAGATAATCCATTGTCTGTTCTCACCTGTTCCGCTCGCTTGGCTACGGAGTCTAAAAATACTTTATTTGTTGGTCCTAAATTAGAACCACTTGAATTGGCTGCATCATAGCCATCCTTACCTGCCGCTGAGGGACGACTATAAAAATAGCGAGCATCACTAAAGTTTTGCCCGATTAGGACAGAACCTATAGGTTGTCCACCCTTGTAAGCAAGAGAACCCTCAGCTTGTTTAGGGAAGATAACCTTCGCTAGACCGGTAACTACTAAAGGATAGGCGATACCCGTTAACAAGGTCATGACAAGTAACAACATTAAGGCCCTACCCATTGTTTTAAACATATTTTCCCTCATCCTCTCCAAATATTTCCTGTGTTTAATTAACCT
>OMOF01000014.1:15898-32284 GCA_900290375.1 Candidatus Desulfosporosinus infrequens | reverse complement strand
TAATATCCATGCCTTCAAGAGTGGCTTGAATTGCCAACTCCCCCCGCCGTTCAGTTTGGCTCTGCGCAATGACATCCTCCTCAACGAGACTGCCATCAAACATCAGCGGTTTGTACATGACAAATAGAAGCTCGACTTCCGAGTGGAATTTCCTAGCGAGGTCCAAAGCACTTTTTAAGGCTTGCCGTGAATACTCTGAAGCATCTGTTGCCACTAATATTTTCTTCAAAATAAACCCCTCCTCCATAATAATTTCCCTATCGTGAAATCCTTATACTAGAATACATTCCACACCGACTTATTATATCCTTCTTTTTTAGATGATGAATATAATTTTTTTTGATGTTGAGTTTGTCATTGCGTACCAAGGCTTCGTTTTTCTATTTAAACTTTTCGACTTCCTGGTTTAATCGCAGGAATCCCTTGTGCACAAAGTGGGCATTCCTGAGCTTCATAAGCCTGAATGTGTAGCTGAATGAGCGAAGCCATCGGCAGTCCAAAATCCACTGTCCCGCCTGTTCGGTCAACAAGAATTCCAACACCTACCGGGATAGCCTCGAATTCCTGGACTACAGCTAGGACCTCGCGAACAGAACCGCCCGTCGTGATCACATCTTCAACGACCAAGACGCGTTCACCCGGAGAAAGTGTGAATCCTCTGCGCAAACGCATGATTCCGTTTTCCCGTTCGGTAAACAAGGCCCGTACACCCAAGGCCTTAGCGACTTCATGGGCTACTAAGATACCTCCCATAGCCGGTCCAATAACAGTTTGAATCTCCAGATCGCGAAAGGCAAGCGCCAGCCCCTCGGCCAGTACGGCTGCCCGCTCCGGATATTGCAGTACCTGAGCACACTGCATATACTGAGCGCTATGTTTTCCTGAGGTTAAGAGAAAATGTCCGTCTAATAAGGCCTTGCTTTTTCTGAACAAATCCAGGTATTCCTCTGGTGTGAGTTGGGTTTTTCTTAGATTCAATTGTTGATCCATGCTTGTTACTCTCTCCTTTTCCTACCGTACCCAAAGTCGTTCCAAAGCATCACGAGGATCCTCGGCACGTGTAATCGGTCGTCCCACCACCAGGTACGTACTACCAGCCTCCAAAGCCTCATAGGGGGTGAGAACCCGCATTTGATCATGCGCTTCGCTCCAGGCCGGACGAATCCCAGGTGTAACGATGAGAAACCCGGGCGATGTGTTCCTTCTTACCTCCCTCGCCTCCAGCGCAGAGGCAACAACCCCATCTAGGCCTGCTTTTTCTGCAAGTTTAGCGAGTTCGACCACATGATCTGTCAGTTTGCGTTGTACTCCCATCTCTTGTCTAAATTGATTTTCTGAGATACTTGTTAGGACCGTAACCCCAATCACTTTCGGTACGCTTCCCAGCTTACTTCCTGCTTCCTTTACAGCGTGGGCCGACCGAGCCATCATGTCGTATCCACCACTGCAATGGACATTGATCATGTCAACGCCTGATTGAATGAAGCCACGAATTGCCCTTTCCACAGTTGTCGGAATATCATGCAGCTTCAAGTCCAGAAAAATGGGAAATCCCAGCGCTTTCAGTTCCTGGATCATCGCTGGACCCGTATACGCATACAGTTCCAGGCCCACTTTAAGCCAACACCCACTGCCTTGCAGGGCCTTTGCTAGGTCCATTGCATCCTCACGCCCTTGCACATCAAGGGCCACAATGACGCGCTTATTATTTGCTGTCACATCCAAACGATTCTCCTCCATTTCTATCTGTACACTAAGCCTTATGCGCCATTCCTACCAATTCCCGTACCGAAGCGAATCCGCGATCTGTACAGTATTTTTCTATTCCCTGTAGGATTTCTAGCGGAGCCTGAGGATTAACGAAATTCCCCGTGCCAATACTTACGGCCGTCGCCCCAGCCAAGAGGAATTCTACCGCATCCTGCCACGTGGTAATCCCACCCATGCCAATGATTGGTAGATCGCTTGCTTGCGCAACTTGCCAGACCATACGGACAGCCACTGGCCGAATAGCCGGTCCGGAAAGCCCCCCGAACGTATTGGCTAACACGGGACGTTGTTGATCAATATCAATTCGCATCCCCAAAAGCGTATTGATTAAGGATAGGGCATCTGCGCCTCCACGCTGAACAGCTTTGGCCATCCCGACAATATCTGTGACGTTGGGTGAAAGCTTCGCGATGATTGGAAGGTCCGTTTCTGCCTTAACTGCCGCGATGACCTCTTCAGCACTCTTCGGATCCGTGCCGAAATGCATTCCGCCATGTTTGACATTGGGGCAGGAAATATTCACTTCAAGCGCGGCTAAGCCGGATTCTCGTTGCAACGCCCGAGCCATCTGTACATAATCCTCTAACGAAAAACCAGAAACATTGGCAATCACCGCGGTAGGCAATTTCCGCACTCTAGGAAGATAAGATTTTATGAATTCCTCCAACCCCGGATTCTCTAACCCGACCGCATTTAATAAGCCTGCTGGCGTTTCCGCTAACCGAGGAACTGCATTTCCTAGCCGTGGCTTAGGGGTAAGCCCCTTCAGGGTTATGCCTCCTAAAGCTTCTACTGGACAATAAGCAGCATACTCTTCCCCAAATCCATAGGTTCCTGAACACGTCAGGACTGGATTTCTGAGCGTTATTCCCGCTATGTTTGTTGTTAGATCAACAGGACACATCCCAGACAACCTCCTCGCCTCGAAAAACCGGTCCATCCTGACATACTTTTTTATGAATCAGAGAACCTGCTTCATCGATCAGCGTACATACACACCCTAAACAGGCTCCAACTGCACATCCCATACGTTCTTCCAAAGAAACCTCCACAGGGACCCCAGCATTCTTGCACAGTTCCGTAACCGCCTGCATCATCTTTTTCGGACCGCAGGTGGCGACACTAATCTTCTCACTATTGAAAAGTTTTTCTTGTTCTTGTTCTTGTTCTTGTTTAACTTGCCCTACCAACTGAGATAAACGCTCCTGTACTTGCTCGGTCACAAGACCCTTTTGCCCTATACTTCCATCAAGCGTACTAAGATGGATTGGGATACCCAAGGCTTGCCAGTGAGAATATCCCGCACTTTCCAAAAACTGCTGGTTTTCTCCTCCCCAAAACAGACGCACCGTTAGACCCTTCGCAAGTGCACTTTGAGCCAATGCATAGAGAGGGAATACGCCGATTCCTCCGGCGATCAGCCACAATTCCCCTTCTTCCGGCAGGGAAAAGCCTTGCCCCAACGGCCCCATTACACTGAGCTTCTCACCACACCTTGCTCGAGCTAAGATTTCAGTTCCCCGACCCACAATGCGGTAAAGCAAGGTGATCTCGTCGCGCTCCGGCGAAATCTCTGCTAAACTGATGGGCCGCCGCAACAAGGGATCAAAGGACGAAATCGAGGAGTCCTGAACCTGAATGGCTACAAACTGTCCGGCCTGTGCGGTTTGGGCAATCGGTCCTTTTAGAACCAGTCGCCTAAGCCCTTGTTCTTTATCTCCAAGTCGTTCATGAACGACTACTAGGCCTTCTGTGAGCATCTCACCCACTCCTTTCATAATACAAGGCCCGCGATTCGGGGTCTGAAGTCCGAATTTCGAATATAGCACTTTTTTCCTGATAAGTAAAACTAAGTACCAGAAGAAATCTCTATTGCTATCGCTTAATCTACATGTGGAGTTTAGAACTCAGCCTGTAGTTGTTCGGTGTTCGTGCCTCGGACATCGTACATCGGACTTCGATTTACAGCGGTAAAAGACCCGGAGAAATACTTTCCAAAACCTGGAGTAACGCTGCCGCCGTATCTAAACTCGTGAAACAAGGGATTCCATGTTCCACAGCCGCTCTGCGGATCGCAAACCCATCACTTTCCTGTACCCGACCGTGGGTAGTTGTATTGACCACATATTGAATTTTTTGCTTGCGAATTCCGTCAATGATTTCATTGGAACCATCATGCAATTTGGCGATCTGTTCCACTCTCAGTCCCTCATTCTTTAAATAGCGCGTCGTACCTTCCGTCGCTAAAATGCGGAAACCTAGTTCAGCGAAACGTTGCGCGAGTGCTACCCCTTCTGCTTTATCACGATCTGCCAAGGTCACGAACACAGAACCATACGTCGTAAAGGTCAGACCTGCTCCCAGCAAGGCTTTGTAAAGCGCTTTTTCGTACGTTCTATCCATCCCCATGACTTCGCCAGTGGATTTCATCTCTGGCCCTAAAGACGGTTCGACCCGTTGCAACTTCGAAAAGGAGAACACAGGTGCTTTAACGGCGACCCGGTCACCCGTTGGCCAGAGACCGTGCGGAATCTTAATCTCTTCCCATTTTCTCCCTAAGATCACCTGAGTTGCCCAATCAATGATTGGAACCCCGGTAACTTTACTCAGAAAGGGAACCGTACGACTTGACCGAGGGTTAACTTCTAGGACAAAGAGTTCTTTCTGATAAATAACATATTGAATATTCAGTAACCCTTTAATTTGCAACGATCGAGCTAACGATTCCGTCAAAGCTATGATACGTTCTTGCATATTCAAGTCTAAGGTTTGAGGTGGATAGACTGCGATGGAATCCCCAGAATGAACGCCTGCCCGTTCTAAATGCTCCATGATCCCAGGGATAAAAACGTTTTCTCCGTCCGAGATCGCGTCGACCTCCACCTCGGTTCCGAGCAGATATTGATCCATCCAGATCTCCTGATCCGAGGAGGCCGACAAAGCGCGCTTTACTACAGCCTCTAATTCCTTCTCTTCATAGACAATGTCCATAGCCCTTCCACCCAACACATACGACGGACGGACCACCAAAGGAAATCCTATCTCTTGGGCTACACGTTCCACTTGTTCCATGCTCGTAGCCCCACCTCCGCGAGGCCGTTTTGCTCCAAGTTCTTGCAAAACACGGTCGAAGGTCCCCCGTTCCTCTGCCCGATCAATATCTTCAACCGTCGTACCCAAGATCTGGTAGCCTCGCCTAGCTAAGCCGCTAGCCAAACCTATGGCCGTCTGCCCCCCGAACTGGACGACTACACCGTCGGGCTGTTCTTTGTCCAGAATTGCCGAGACATCCTCCAAGGTCAACGGTTCGAAATAAAGCCGATCAGCAGTGTCAAAGTCCGTCGAAACTGTCTCAGGGTTATTATTAATTATTATACTTTCAAACCCCGCTTTACGCAGTGCTAGGACCGCGTGCACGGAACAATAGTCAAATTCAATCCCCTGCCCAATCCGAATCGGGCCGGATCCCAAGACGACCACTTTAGGTCGCTTATGAACTTCTCCCTCATCTTCCACATCATAACTGGAATAGAAGTAGGGCGTTGTAGCCTCAAACTCTCCGGCACAGGTATCGACCATTTTGAAAACAGGTCGAAGATCCTGCTCAAGTCTGAACCGATAAACCTCATCTTCTGTGCTTTTCCAGAGAGCCGCTATTTCTAGATCCGCGAAACCCAGCCGTTTGGCACGGAGCAACTTCTCTTTATCCCAGGGTGCTTGTTCTAATAAAGCCGTATAATCCACCAAACGATGGAGAAAATTCAAATAAAACCGATTCCAGCCAGTTGCCTCAGCCAGCCAATCGACTGTCCAGCCGCGCTTTAAGGCTTCTGCGAAAACAAACAACTGTCGATCGTCAGGTTGCAGACAAGCAGTTTTAAGTTCAACGTCGGTTAGTCCCTCAAGCTCCGGTAAGCGGAGCCCATAGGCTTTTATATCTAAAGAACGGATGGCTTTGAGTAGGGCGGTCTCCAAGTTCCGACCAATTCCCATTACTTCTCCGGTAGCTTTCATCTGAGTTCCCAAGCGTCGATCTGCTTCCGTGAATTTATCAAAGGGCCAACGTGGGATTTTCACAACAACATAGTCTAAGGCTGGCTCAAAACAAGCCGAGGTTTTCCCTGTCACTGTATTTTCAATTTCGGTCAGCTTATAACCCAA
The DNA here is from genome assembly GCA_900290375.1 of Candidatus Desulfosporosinus infrequens. GTDB lineage: Bacteria > Bacillota > Desulfitobacteriia > Desulfitobacteriales > Desulfitobacteriaceae > Desulfosporosinus > Desulfosporosinus infrequens. The sequence continues at coordinate 26,353 of OMOF01000014.1, read as the reverse complement.
AGCGATCTTGGCAGCGACTTTAGCGATCGGATAGCCAGTGGCTTTAGAGGCGAGGGCACTAGAACGGCTTAATCGAGGATTAACCTCGATCACGACATATTCATTACGTGAGGGGTGAAGAGCAAACTGGACATTGCAGCCCCCTTCAATTCCCAGTCCATTCACGATCCGTCGTGAGGCACTGCGTAAGGTTTGAACCTCGCGGTCGGTCAAGGTCTGACAGGGCGCTACAACAATACTATCCCCTGTATGCACTCCGACTGGGTCCATGTTTTCCATATGACAAATCGTGATGCAATTCCCAGCTCCATCCCGTAAGACTTCAAACTCAACTTCCTTCCAACCAGCCACACTTCGCTCCACCAGAATCTGGCTGATGAGGCTGGCCTGCAGACCACTCTCTGCAATCTGCTCCAGTTCCTCAGCGTTTTGTACAATTCCTCCCCCGGTTCCTCCCAGGGTGAAGGCCGGACGTACGATGAGTGGGTATCCGGTTTCATTCGCAAAAACCAGCGCCTCTTCAACCCGGGCTACAATCTTACTTTCCGGAATCGGTTCACCGAGTTCCTGCATCAAAGCCCGAAAACTTTCTCGATCTTCCGCTTGATCGATACTTTTCAACGAGGTTCCCATCAGAGTAACCCCGCAGCGATCTAATACCCCTCGCTTAGCAAGCTGATACGCCAAGTTCAGGCCGGTTTGCCCTCCCATAGTGGGGATTAAGCCATCCGGCCTCTCCCGTTCAATAATTCGTTCTACAGATTCAACCGTCAATGGTTCAATATAGACTCGGTCCGCAGTTTCTCGATCTGTCATAATGGTGGCTGGGTTGGAATTCACGAGAATGACTTCTACCCCTTCTTCGCGCAGAGCACGACAAGCCTGCGTGCCAGCGTAATCAAACTCAGCAGCCTGCCCAATGACAATGGGGCCTGATCCGATCACCAGAACCTTTTTCCAATCTTGCTTGGGCATTATAACAGTCTCCCCTTTCTGGATATACTCTTCTCGACAGTTTCTTTAAACCGATCGAAGATTTCAGCGTTTTCTTCTGGTCCTGGGGCACCTTCCGGATGAAATTGTACGGATAGAATCGGGTAGGTCATGTGCTCCATCCCTTCTACCGTTCCATCGTTGAGATTACGCAACGTCACTTCAAACCCGGAACCCTTTAAAGATGCTTCCTGCACGGCGTAACCGTGGTTTTGGGACGTCATGGTCGCTTTCCCCGAACGTATATCGATGACGGGGTGATTGCCGCCACGATGACCAAAGGGAAGTTTATAGGTTTCTCCCCCAGCGGCCAAAGCCAAGAGTTGATGCCCGAGGCAAATACCTAATACGGGTAGTTTGTCATACAAACTACGTACGGTAGCGACACATTCCGGCAACTCTTCAGGGTCCCCTGGACCATTGCTTAAAACGATTCCACTGGGATGATGACTTAAAATTTCTTCAGGCGTTGATCCGGCCGGGAATACCATGATCCTAAACCCTCTCTGCTGAAGATGACGAACAATATTTCGCTTGACCCCAAAATCGATGACAGCGAGCAGAGGACCCGATCCAGGGATTTCGTAAGCTTCCTTGACTGTTGACCGATAAACCCAGTGTTCGCTTGTCCCTTCTACATCGCCGTCTACTTGGAAATTCGCCCAGAACTCTAACCCGACCTCCCGAGTTTGAACCAATACGCCTGGTAATGTCCCGAATTGACGCAGGTACCTTGTCAACGCCCGCGTATCGACTCCCTTTAGTCCCTGGACACCATGTTGCTGGCAATAATCCTCCAAGGACCCTTCGCCATGCAAACTTCCCTCTCCCTGGGAAAGTTCCCGTACAATCAGGCCCTGGAGGCGAGTTTTATCCGCTTCATTTTCTTCATGGTGCCACCCATAATTTCCTATTTGAGGTTGAGTCAGGACGAGAATCTGCCCGGCATAGGACAAATCTGTGACCATTTCCTGATAGCCGCTCATTGACGTATTGAAAACCACTTCATGCGCTGCCACCGAGGTTAAGTCTTTAAGCCAAGCCCCAAAGGCTTCCCCCTCAAAGGTAGTCCCATCTTTGAAAACAAGATATGCCATGTTCGACACTTCCTTTTATACCGTAGTTAATTGCTAATATTAATCAATAATATGTTGAATGATAAGGGACTTTCGAAGCCTACATTAACAAACCCTGATTTTAACCACAGATTACACAGATTAACACAGATTAAAAAAATACATTTTTAGCTCAAAATATAAATCGCTTGTAACCAATTGATATTCGCCAAAGCTGATAAAAGGCCGATTTAATCCTGTAGCTTTGAGATAATTGATAATTATCACTTCTTCAACGACTCCCATCTTCGCCATTTTTCTATACTTAATCCTTCTTAATCTGTGGTTTCTCTTATCGTTCTTTTCATGTGCAATCTGTGGTTCCCCGTTCAGAATTCCCCAAGGCGAATTTACAGTGTTTTTCCTTGTAGGTATAAAAAAATACGGGATTTTAGGTTATATGACGCTTCGATTTCTTTGGACAAGTCTGCCTTCTACCCAGACCATAACCGGAAACCCTTGTAAGGTTTTGCCCAAGAACGGGGTATTGCGCGCTTTCGAAACCAACTGAGCCGAATCAATCACTTCTGAGTAATCTGGATCAAAGAGCACCATATCGGCTGGAGCTCCAGGTTTTAACGATCCTCCAGGCAAACCGAACCGCTTGGCCGGAGATACGCTCCAAGCCTCAATCACCCTATCTAATGACAATCGTCCTGATAGCACCAGATATTGCCATACCGCACTCAATGCTGTCTCTAAACTTGCTATCCCAAAAGGAGCCTCTGCAAAGGGCCGAGCCTTTTCTGACTGAGTGTGTGGAGCGTGGTCGGTAGCGATCATATCTAATGTCCCATCACGAAGTCCTTCAATGAGTGACTCTCTGTCCCTTCTGGAACCTAAGGGTGGATTAACTTTCAGAGCCGTATCCGTTATACTCAGCTCTTCCTCACAGAAGATCAAATGGTGAGGATTGACCTCTGCACTAACATTGACACCCCGTGCTTTGGCTTGTCTGATTAAATCGACACTCTCCGTTGTAGAAATATGAGCCAGATGCAGTTTTCCGCCTGTTTCCTCAGCTAGAAGCAAATCCCTAGCTACAATCACGCTTTCCGCACTAGCAGGGATCCCTTTTAAGCCCATCCGTGCTGAGGCCATCCCGCGACGCATTTGCCCCTCTCCAGCCAAGTCCTTATCCTCGCAATGACTGATAATAGGTAGCCCCGTCAGTTTGGCATATTCTAAAGCGAGCCGCATCACTTCGGCATTTTGAATATTTTTGCCGTCATCGGAAAAGGCCGCGGCTCCACCCGCTTTCATATCCACCATTTCGGCCAATTCGCCCCCCTGCATGCCTTTAGTCACAGTCCCGATCGGTAGGACATGGGCATATCCTGCGCGTTCACCCTGCAAGCGCACGAATTCGACCAGGGCCCGATTATCAATCACCGGTTGGGTATTCGCCATGGCCAGAATCGTTGTAAACCCTCCACGTACTGCGGCGCGAGAGCCACTGAGAATATCCTCTTTTTCCTCTTGTCCAGGTTCACGCAAGTGAGTGTGGACATCAATCAGCCCCGGAAAAATAAACTTTCCTCTACCATCAATCGTTTCCACCTGTTCTCCCTGCGCTAACTCCAAGACCTCTTCCTCTGTCAACGCTGAAGACATTTCTAACACTTGCCCGCCTTTAACGAGAACATCCCGAGGAGCAGATAGGTTTTGGCTCGGATCAATTACCCATACCTCTTTAAGCCACCACATTGCTAGACCCCCCAATCAGTAAATAAATTAGAGCCATGCGAATGGCCACACCGTTCGTAACCTGGCGCTCGATTAAAGCTTGTGCGCTATCCGCCACATCATCAGAAATCTCTACGTTACGATTCATAGGTCCGGGGTGTAATACGATACTCTGTTTCCCTGTTTTCTTCAAGCGCTCTGTCGTCAAGCCATAGAGATGGCTATACTCACGCAGGCTAGGAAATAGGCCGCTTTTCTGACGTTCAAGTTGGAGGCGAAGTGCCATCACCACGTCCGCTCCAGGTAAAGCGCCGTCCAGATCATGGGTTAGTTTAACCCCCAGACCTTCCATTTCAACGGGAACCAGAGTCGGTGGACCCACAAAGGTCACATCCACACCCATTTTCTGAAGACACCAAGCGTTGCTCCGGGCAACCCTAGAATGCAAAACATCCCCAACGATGACAACTTTCTTACCCTCTAGGTCTCCTAACTGCTCCTCCATCGTGTAAATGTCCAGTAACGCTTGGGTTGGATGCGCATGCTGACCGTCTCCTGCATTAATAACCCCCGCAGCAAGGATATCCGCTAAAAATTGTGCAGAACCTGAGCTTGAATGCCGAATTATCACAAGGTCCGCTCGCATTGCCTGAATTGTCTTGGCCGTATCGAATAAACTCTCCCCTTTGCTCACGCTGCTCTGAGCAACTGCTATACTTGTCGTATCAGCCCCCAGCACTTTTCCAGCCATTTCGAAGGAAGTTCGAGTCCGTGTACTTGCTTCATAAAAAAGATTAACCACTGATTTCCCTTTTAACGTGGGCAACTTCTTAATCGGGCGCATCAAGATTTCTTTCATCACCTTCGCGGTATGCAGAATATGACGAATCTCTTCCACGCTCATATCCTCAATCGCCAGAACGTCTTTACGCTGCCATTTCATCCATAGCCCTCCCTTACTTCTTTCAATTTTATTATCCCGTATAAACCCACACTTAATCCCAAGGGCAAGCTAGTGGGCAAAAGGTGCAAATGGGGACGGTTCTTGCTTGCATCCTTGTTTACATATTCCACCAGGCACGCTTCCCTTAATCTCTCCACTATCCCCCAATGACTTATCCCTTAAACATCAAAAAAACCTCTTCCCAAGCGGGAGAGGATTCAAAATAGGCATAACCTAAATCCCACTCGCCCCTTGACTATCTCTCTGGATAGCATTTAAAGGTTAAAGTTCATTCAATTCGGGTCCTCTTCACGTTCCAGTAAAAGTACATCTTCTTCCGCATCAACTTCCAGCAAACGCACCGCCACGATTTCGCGCCGCGATGTAGGTAAATTCTTACCGACATAATCAGCACGAATGGGTAACTCTCGATGTCCACGATCTACGAGCACCGCCAATTGTATGCGTTCAGGCCTCCCTAAATCCATCGTCGCATCTAAAGCCGCGCGGGCAGTCCGCCCCGTATACAGCACATCATCAATAAGAACCACGGTTTTCCCCTCAATGCTTACCGGAATATCCGTCTCGTGTACAACCGGATGTATGTCAATAGTACTTAGGTCGTCACGATAAAGAGTAATATCTAGAATTCCCAGTGGAACCTTTACCCCTTCGAATTCCTCAATGTATTGTCGAATTCGTTCCGCTAATGGCACCCCACGTCGACGAATCCCAACCAAGACAAGTTTATTTGTTCCTTTATTCTTTTCCACGATTTCGTGCGCAATGCGAGTTACCGCCCTGCGAATCCCATCCGCATCTAATATTTTGCTTTTAAACGTGCCTACTTCCACAACTTACTAACTCCTTTCAGCCAAAAGCTTATCTTTGAATCAAAACATTTGAAAAGAAGGGTAATAAAAAAACCGTCTGAACAGCAGACAGTCCTCCCTCGCTTCCGTCTGCCTTCCCAAGCCTCTCGGGACTTCATTAAAGGCCTTAACACTTTTAATTAAGTTTACTTTACGATCGACTGAAAGTCAATAAGACCGACTTAATATTTGACCATTTCGGTTAATAGCAGTAGAATTCATTAACCAAATCGGTCAACAGGAATAAGTGAAATAATTAAATACAAACGTCATATCGGAGAGGTAAAAAATGACAGAAACGGCTCATTCTCAGGTATTCTGTCAAGTTGATAGGCTAAAAATATATCTCCAAGAATATTTTCATACGTATTTTCTTAGTCATAAAGAGGCTGCGTCTCTAGTGTTTTAAAGAAGCAGCCTCTTATATTTAAAATTATAGTTTACTCAAGGACCGTAGTGATAATAGCCATCTTGTAAACTTCTTCTGCGTTACACCCTCTGGAAAGGTCATTGATAGGCGCATTCAGACCTTGGAGAATTGGACCGATAGCCTCAAAGCCCCCCAGGCGCTGAGCGATCTTATAGCCGATGTTACCTGCATTAATATCCGGGAAAATAAAGGTGTTAGCTTGACCTGCAACAAGTGAGGTCGAGCACTTAATCTTAGCAACTTCAGGCGAGAAAGCAGCATCAAACTGAAGCTCTCCATCCACCGGGAAATCAAGGTTCATAGCCTTTAGCTTCTCTGTAGCGTTACGCATCTTATCAACTGATTCGCCCTTACCTGAACCCATTGTGCTGTAGGAAAGCATGGCAACCTTTGGCTCAACAGAGAAAGCCTTTGCTGATCTGGCAGTTTCTACAGCGATTTCAACAAGCTCATCTTCGGTTGGAAAAAGGTTAATAGCGCAGTCAGCCATTACGTACTTCTCGTCGCCGTTTGCAGTAGTACGATGCATAATAAAGCAGCTCGATACAATCTTGTTGCCGGGCCGGGTTTTGATAAGTTGAAGAGCAGGACGAACTGTATCAGCAGTCGAATAGGTAGCACCGCCCAGAAGACCGTAAGCATAGCCTTGCTTTACAAGCATTGTCCCGAAGTAGTTAGCCTTTGACAGAGCTTCACGACAAGCAAGCTCATCCATCTTACCCTTTCTCAGCTCAACCATCTCAGCAACCATTGCATCTATACCGGCATAGTTCAGTGGATCGATAATTTCAATACCTTCTATCGAGCATCCGCATTTTTCAGCAGCGACCGCTATTTCAGCAGGATTGCCTAAAAGCACAGGAGCAAGGATACCTTCCTTATGTAGCCGACTAGCCGCCTCAATGATCCTTGAATCCAATCCCTCTGTTAAAATAAGCTTTTTCTGATTAGCTTTTAGCTTTGCAATCATACTCTCAAACATAATTAACTTCCTCCTTCATTTACATTTTTTTCATTAAAAGTATTATACACCTTGTACTCGGGATATATCAATAAGTAGAATCGCAATAGTTTCATTATTCTGAATTGATCCTTCCCACTTCTTTCCTTAACTTTTCGATCAAGACTGCAAACTTTCTGGGCACAGGAGCCTCGAACTTCATCCACTTTCCACTTCTAGGATGCTCAAATCCCAAATGCGCAGCATGAAGCATTTGGCCTTGCAATCCAAATCGATCCTTTTTAAGTCCATACACAGGGTCTCCAAGAACCGGATGCTTAATATAGCGCATATGAACCCTAATCTGGTGAGTTCGTCCAGTCTCTAATTGCACTTCTACATAGGTACTTTCTCTAAACCGTTCCAACACCTTATAATGCGACACAGCAAGTTTCGAATGTTGCATAACCACGGCCATCCGCTTACGATCTGCAGGATCACGTCCAATCGGAGCGTCTACCGTTCCGGAGGGTTCTAAAACCACCCCGTGAACTAACGCCAAGTATTTCCGATCCATAGTATGCGCTTTAAGCTGAGCGGCGAGCCCTTGATGAGCGATATCATTCTTAGCAACGACTAAAATCCCCGAAGTATCTTTATCAATACGATGTACGATCCCTGGACGTAATATCCCATTGATACCTGACAGATCATGACAGTGATACAGTAAGGCATTAACTAAGGTTCCCGTCCAGGCGCCCGGAGCAGGATGGACAACCATATCCTGTGGCTTATTCACAACCAAAACGTCTTCATCCTCATACAGGATCTCAATCGGAATATTTTCAGGTTCAGCTGTCGCTTCACGCGGGGAAGGAAACGCCACCTCAATCTTATCTCCCTGCCGCACCCTATAATTGGCTTTTTTGGCTGAGCCATTCACTATTACACATTCTTGAGCAATGATTCCTTGAACGAAAGATCTACTCTTTCCTAGAATATCGGTCAAGCCAATATCCAGTCGAATTCCTTCTGGCAGTTCAAAAGTTTCCTGTTCAGTCAATAGTTCAGCGCCTGAAAAGGGACTCTCTTCGTCAGAAACTTGTTCGTCAAATTCGAAGTCCTCTAGGGCGGATTCTTGTATCTCTTTTTCCACTCTCATTATCCCGCCAATTCTTTAGGCACATTCAAGAAAATAGCCAGTCAGTCTGCCAGTCTATTTTGACATCTTTGACTTGTTATTTTCTTTCATATGCCTTAATAAAACTAAAATCTTATTTTGTGAGTTCATCTCGATGACTAACTGCCACTTAACTTCTACATTATGAATTAGAAGTAAGTGGCAGCTAGTCTCTCAAAAATATCTGAATTAATTCACTTCTCCAAAATAGCCTTGTTCTTGACCCTTTCCTCCAGACATAAACGGAGCATGAATAACGCCACCCCTGCAACAATCATGCTATCTGCAAAATTAAAAACAAAGGGCCAAATCTGAAAATCCAAATAATCCACCACACGTCCGATAATAAGGCGGTCATAAAGGTTTCCTAAAGCCCCGCCCCCGATCATTCCTATGGACAAACGTGTGAGCATTTCTCTGCGAGGAATATGAAACTGGCCATAAATTACCCCGCCTACAACTAATAACGCGGTAATAACAAAAATCCAGGTTCGACCAGCCATCAGACCAAACGCCGCGCCTGGATTTAAGACAAACGTCAAATGAAATACTTTGGGGATGACTATCAACGTCTCTCCCGGAAAGAAGTTCGTTTGAATTAATACTTTTAAGAAGCGATCAATAATCCATACTCCAATCATTGTAAGCCAAACCAGCAACCTTCTAACCCCCCAGTGTTTTTCTTCATCTTAACACAAGGTTTTCGCCGGGGCAAACTATTCGTGTACAAACGGACTATGCACTTCCTCCCTATGTCCGACCATGCTCCTTACTATAGTGGATTGAATTCCCCCTCCCTTCCGGTTCTTTTTCAGTTTCAATAGTTTCGATAAATTGGACCGCCCCGGTGACTTCGTCCGCATCTTCATATACCTCATTCGGATCCCGAACATCTCGATTTGTCCCCAAATCTTGAGCGGAATCCGAAGTCCCATAGCGAGCCACAGCCTGCCAAGAATCCTCGCCATCAAACCCAACCCTATCTGTACCATCGTTGAAAGTTCGAGAAAAGGGGCGATTCAAAAGTTCGTTCTCGACCGGTTCACGGTGTAACGAGTGTTGCTCTTCCTTCTCTTCCTCGCGACTACATTCCATACATACAGTAGTGTAGGGCAAAGCTTCGAGCCGTTCAAACGGGATTTCTTCACCACAATGCTCGCATAAGCCATACTTGCCTTGGTCATAGCGAGATATAGCAACATCAATTGCTTCAACCCTGTGGAGCAAACGATCATGTTGAGCCACATCTCGAGACCGCTCATAAACCTCAGTCGCAACGTCTGCCGGATGATTGTCTATGAGCGATAATTCACCCAAGGATTCTCGCATATCTTCAGTGATAAGTTCTGTCGCAGTTTCCAGCAAATATTTTTTCTCTTCACACAGCCTCTCAATTAGTTTCGTATAACGCATTTGTTCTCCCATAATCTCTGCCTCCTATCTTATCTGTACCGTTTAACGGATTTAATGAGTACTGCAATAAGCCCTCCAAACCGACTGAGAAATTATCCAACCACGAGTGCAACCGAGAACCGACCCTGCTTGCATGCTGCCTCTCTTATCTATGGCTGATCACGTACTTACTCAGTTCTGCGACAAACCCGCCAATAACTGGCAAATTGAGGACCACAATACGTTTTAAAAGAAAATAGGCAACTCCCGCGAGGAGTCCCGCTCCCAGCGCAGTCCCTAATCCTCGCACAAGCCCGACTAGAAAGTTTAACCAAAGAAGGCGTCCAGGACGACTAAGAAACGCTATATAATCTGCCAATCTCATCGTTTCAAGAGTTTCTGCTAATAATGTGAGCTGATATTTTAAGGAGGTCCACTCTTGTGCTTGCAAAGGAGTGTCTTCTTCGCTCGTCGTAGAAGATAATGTTGATTTGTCTTTTTCATTTATATCAGTCACATTTTCACCCCATATTAAACATCAATTTTAGTGTTCCCCTCGGGTGCAAAATTTACACCGTGATTTTAAAGATGACTTGGCTGGTCCAGCACTGGATTATCAACAAAAAGGCAAGCTCAGTATAATCTATACACTTGTCTCCATCGTACTGGCTTTCGGGGTTTCTTTAGTGCTGGGCATCATTTTAAGCAATAAAATTTCCAGGCAAATTGTTGAGGTTGCTGAAAATGCCGAAGAAATAGCTAAAGGTAATTTAAAAGTTAACAACTTTAACAATAATTCCAAAGACGAGATTGGCCAGCTAGGTAGGGCTTTTAATACTATGACGGGAAACCTAACCCAACTTGTTCAACAAGTGTCCTTGTCCTCAACGCAGGTTGCTTCGTC
>OMOF01000014.1:10776-15888 GCA_900290375.1 Candidatus Desulfosporosinus infrequens | reverse complement strand
GCTATCATGGATGTCTCCCTAGGGGCAGAAAGACAACTCAATGCAGTTAATGAAACATCTGCGGTGGTGCAGCAAATGTCTGCCGGAATCCAACAGATATTAGAAAATACGAAGATAGCCGTCGAGACCACAGGCATAACGGCGCTTTCAGCTCTCAAGGGGAGTCAGGCAATCGATAAAACTATTCAGCAAATGATCAGTATTGAAAAAACAGTGACAGGTTCTGCCAATGTTGTCATTAATTTAGGGGAGCGTTCTCGGGAGATCGGACAGATTGTCGATACTATATCGGGCATTGCTGCACAGACGAACCTTCTCGCCTTAAATGCGGCGATTGAGGCTGCTCGAGCAGGAGAGCAAGGTAGAGGGTTTGCTGTTGTCGCGGATGAAGTGCGTAAGTTAGCAGAACAATCACAAGAAGCCTCCCAACAAATTGCTTTACTGATTAAAGAAATTCAACAAGACACTCAAAATGCTGTAATTTCGATGAATGAGGGAACCCACCAGGTCAAACTGGGGACAGAAGTCGTCGAAACTGCCGGTCAAGTATTTATAGAAATTAAGACATTAGTCGACCAGGTATCGTCTCAGGTTGGATAAATCTCAGAAGAGATTCAACAAATGGCAGTAGGTAGTAAAAGAATTGTTACTTCTGTTGCTGAGATATATGAGACAAGTCAGGATATTTCAGTTCAGACACAAACAGTATCTGCTGCAACGGAGGAGCAGACCGCCTCAGTAGAGGAAATTGCCTCTTCGAGTCAGGTTTTAGCAACAATGGCGGATGAGCTGCAACAATCCTTAGAGAAATTTAATATATCTTGAATTTCCTGGAAGAAGAGTCCGAGTTTCGTCGGGCTTTTCTTTTGTTATTAAGGGCGAAGGACATTTGACCTTTAATGTTATGATAAAAAGGAGCGAACCCTTAAAATTTCTTTAAGGTTCGCTCCTAACGTTAGGCACATTTTATAAGTTAATTATCCATTGACTATGCTAACCATTTTCCTCAGTGAACCAGACAATTTCGCCATCTTCAAAGACAGGAATAATGGGCAAAATGTTGAGAGTAGAGCAATAAACGACATCTTGTTCATATCCTAAAGAGATAAGTTTCTTGCCATGAACTGAATCGCGGATCTTATCCGCAAGATGATTTTCTGAACTGCGATATAACATGCGTGCGGCTTCACCCAAATCGTTGAGAACAACATTCGGTCCTAATGCATCTATGAGCATTCCCGCACAAAGCGTGTCCGGAAGATCAAAACGTTCTTCTGTACCCGCACAAAACACCACAATTCCCTGGAATCTACAATCATCTTCAAACAAACCAAGAATAGCCGAAATGATGCTTTGCATGTTTAGAAAAGAAGCCATCCAAATCATAGGCGCAGCAATTGCATCTCGAATGGCCCGTGTGCCATTCGTTGTCGTCATAATGACCCGTTTGCCCCCCACCTTTTCCGGAACATAGTCAAAGGGTGAATTGCCGAGATCAAACCCTTCCATCGGCAATGCCTGGCGTTCCCCACCCAATAAAGATCCTGGAAGGGTTAAACGCCTTGCCAAAGCCTCTTCCGGTGTAAGCGCTGGAATAATAGCCTGACACCCGTTAGCTAAAGCAGTTACCATGGTACTTGTGGCTCTTAAAACATCTATCACGATGACTAATTTATCTTCTAGATAGGGCAACCGCGGCGAACCCGCATTTGGTAATACTTCAATCTGTATGCTCCTCACCCCTATCCCTGATGATTAAGATTACGACATGTCTGCTCTAGAAGAATGTATATCTTCGCCATATCATAATTATGGTTATAGATTCAACTTTCTCATCTGGAAATCCTGCCTGGGGTCCAAAAGAATATTAATCTCAATGCTTGGAAAAATGACGTTCCATTATTATCCCTCTTGCCGCCAACGCAAATTGGGTTTCCGCGACGCGCCCACTTCATCTAGCCGCGTCACTAATGTGGTATGTGGTGCACTCTTGACGAGATCTGTTTGACTGCGAGCTTCCTCTGCAATCTGGATGAGAACCTTCGCAAATTCGTCAAGCGTTTCAACACTTTCCGTTTCCGTTGGCTCGATCATCATGGCCTCTTCAACGATCATGGGGAAATAGATGGTCGGTGGATGATAGCCATAGTCCAACATGCGCTTGGCAATATCTAAGGTAATGACCCCCGTGAATTTTAGATTTTTAGGCGTGATGACAAATTCGTGTTTACATATTCGGTCATACGGCAGAAAATAATGTTCTTTAAGAATACTCATTAAGTAGTTCGCATTCAAGACCGCATTTTCCGATGCAGTCTTCAACCCTTGCCCACCAAGACTTCGAATATAGGCATAGGCCTTAACGAGGACAGAGAAGTTGGCATAAAACGTCCGGACACGACCAATCGATAGTGGCAAGTCATCTTCCAACGTAAATACCCCATCCTCCCGACGAAGCACCATTGGTTTGGGAAGGAAAGGTGCTAGGAATTCTTTGACCCCGACTGGGCCAGCCCCAGGCCCTCCGCCACCGTGAGGCGTCGAGAAGGTCTTATGTAAATTGAGATGCACAACATCAAAGCCCATATCTCCTGGGCGAGCGATGCCCATCACTGCGTTAGTATTCGCTCCATCGTAGTACAATAACCCTCCCACATCATGGATCAACTTAGTTATTTCTAAGATATTTTCATCGAAGAGACCTACCGTGTTGGGATTCGTCAGCATGAGTGCGGCAACTTGATCATTAGCGACTTTTTTTAAAGCCTCAAGGTCAACCCCTCCGCGCTCATTGGAAGGAACCTGAATGATGTCATATCCGACCATCGCTGCCGTCGCGGGATTCGTACCGTGAGCCGAATCTGGAACAATTACGATTGTGCGTTCGGTATCTCCTCGGTGCAGATGATAGGCCTTAATGATGAGCATTCCGGTCATTTCCCCATGGGCACCGGCAGCAGGCTGGAGAGTAAACCTGTCCATTCCCGTCAATTCGCAGAAATCTTCTTGAAGTTCCGCCATGAGTTGCAAAGCCCCTTGAGTCAATGATTCAGGCTGGTAAGGGTGAAGAGCCGTAAAGCCCGGCAGACGAGCCAGCCTTTCATTGACCTTCGGGTTATATTTCATGGTACAAGACCCCAAGGGGTAGAAGCCAGTGTCCAAGCCGTAATTGAAGGTGGAAAGATGGGTAAAATGACGAACTAAATCCACTTCCGAGAGTTCTGGAAGATGCGACTCCTGCTGCTTGAGCATATGTTCAGGAATGATCATTTCAATTGGAACCTCCGGCACATCACAGTCTGGTAAGCTGACCGCACTACGCCCTCTGGCGCTGAGTTCAAAAATAAGCGGTTCTAATGCTTGCATTAGATTTCCTCCAATCTGGCAACAAGCCGGTCAATATCTGCTTTACGCTTTGTCTCGGTCACACAAAACAAGAGGTGATGATCGAGCTCCGGATAGAAACGAGCCAGATCAAGTCCCCCGATAATCTGATCTTCCAATAGTAAGGCATTCACTTTAGCTGGTGCAAGCTTTGTCTCCACTACAAATTCATGGAAGAATGCCCCTGAGAAAGCCAACCTCATCCCAGGAATTTTGGCAATTTCCCGAGCGGCATAGTGAGCGTTTTGCAAATTCAAATAAGCTAATTTATGAATTCCAGTTTTCCCAAGTGCACTTAAATGCATAGTAAAGGCTAACGCACAGAGCGCTTCATTAGAGCAAATATTAGACGTGGCTTTCTCTCGCCGAATATGTTGTTCGCGTGCCTGTAGGGTTAATACATAGCCCTTTCTCCCATTTTTGTCCGTCGCAACACCAACGATACGCCCGGGCATTCGCCGAACAAATTTGTCCCGGGTGGCCAAAAACCCCAGATAAGGACCCCCAAAATTCAGGGAGTTACCAAGGGCTTGCCCTTCCCCAACAACAATATCCGCTCCATTTTCTCCTGGCGACTTTAGTAATCCCAACGAAATTGGATTGACCGCCATGACCACAAGGGCCCCTTTAGCATGCGCAAGCTGCACGATTTCTTCCGCCTTTTCAATACTTCCAAAAAAATTGGGGTTTTGAACAAGCACACCCGCGATATCCTCTTGAAGAGCCGCTTCGAGGACTGATATATCCGTCACACCATCCGAATAGGGGATTTCAACTAGTTCTACGCCCCGGGTTGGCAGATAGGTCCTCAGGACTTCGCGATATTCGGGGTGCACTGTTTGCAGGACAAGTACTTTTTGCCGTCGTGTCGCATCGCAACTCATCAAGGCCGCTTCCGCTAAAGCCGAAGCGCCTTCATACATCGAGGCATTTGCCGCATCCATCCCGGTTAATTCACAGACTAACGTCTGATATTCATAAATAGCCTGCAACGTCCCCTGACTAATCTCCGGTTGGTAAGGAGTATAAGCTGTATAAAATTCGGAACGTTGTAATAACTGGTCCACAAAACTCGGAATGAAATGTTCATAAGCACCGGCTCCGAGATAAGAGCTGTATTCCTCCACTGTTTTATTTTGCTTGGCCAACCCGCTGACGTGTTTAACCAATTCCTGCTCCGACATTCCTCCTCGTATAGCGAGAGGACGTTTCAAATGGACTTCCTCAGGTATATCGGTAAAGAGATCCGCTACCGACTTAACCCCAATACGGGCTAAGAGCCGTTCCTGTTGGCTGTCCGTATTTGGTACAAAATTCATGCTAATGTTCCTCCACGGACAACAAAGTTTCATACTCGGCAACCGTCATCATACTTTCAAGAGGGGATAAATCATCCCCTGCCACCTTAATCAACCAGCCTTCACCATAAGGATCACTATTGAGCAAAGCCGGCGTATCCAAAACCAGAGTATTCACTTCAACGACTTTGCCACTGATTGAAGCCACAAGATCAGAGACGGCTTTCACCGATTCCACTGTGCCGTAGGATTTTCCAACCGTCACCATTGCCCCTACATCGGGAAGGTCAGCAAACACAACATCTCCCAGACTTTTTTGCGCATGATCCGTAATCCCAAACGTCACAATGTTTCCCTCAACCTTGGCGTACTCATGGTTTTTGTTGTACTTTAACTCTACTGGATTCATGTAATCATCCTCCTAATATTT
>OMOF01000014.1:0-10766 GCA_900290375.1 Candidatus Desulfosporosinus infrequens | reverse complement strand
CTCGTTTATAAAACAAGGTAGGGATTATTTTAGCAGGCACGATTTTCCCACGAATCAGCACGTCTAAGACATCACCTTGAATGACCAGATCTGTTCGGATAAGTCCTAACGCAATATTTTTACCAAGTGTCGGGGAGAACGAACCCGAGGTGACAAATCCTATGTTTTCACCGTTTTTTTGCAGTGGATAATGAGAGCGGGCAATACCCCGTCCAATCATTTCCAAACCTACAAGCTGGCGCGGGATTCCTCGTTCTTTTTGAACTTGAAGTGCCTCTCTACCGATAAAAGCGACCTTATCTAATTTAACAAAACAGGTCAAACCTGCTTCTAACGGAGAAATGTCCGCACCTAGCTCATTACCATACAAAGGCAGACAAGCCTCAAAACGCAATGTATCCCGGGCACCTAAGCCGATTGGTTCTATGCCTTCGGGCGTTCCTATCTCCATAATTTTTCGCCACAATTGCCGTGCATATTCAGGAGAAACATAGATTTCGAACCCGTCTTCTCCGGTATAACCAGTGCGAGAGATAAGACATTGTACGCCGTCAATTTCTCCGCGTGCAAATGTGTAATATTTAATTTGTAACAGATTAATTTTAGAAATACGTTGCAATATTGTTACCGCAAGAGGTCCTTGCAAAGCAAGTTGCGCATACTGATCCGTTACGTTGTCGACACTCACTTCGAAGCTTTTGGCTAGCGCCAACATCCAGCTGTAATCTTTATCCGTGTTAGAAGCATTAACAACGATAAAAAAGTGTTGCGTATCAAAACGATAAACGAGCAAATCATCAACTACCCCGCCGTCAGGGTAACACATAGGAGAATAAAGAATTTTGCCATCTTCAAGTTTACTCACATCATTAGTAATCAGCATTTGGATAAATTCCAGTGCCTCTTTACCGTGTACATCAATTTCTCCCATATGGGAAACATCAAATAACCCAGCCTTCGTCCGAACCGTTTGGTGTTCTTCAATCACGCCAGAATACTGAACAGGCATTTCCCACCCGCCAAAGTCAATTAGTTTGGCCTTTGCTGCCAGATGTTCCTCATAAAGCGGGGTTCGTTTTAGTTCGACCATATTGACTTCCCCTCCATTTTGTGATTTATTTCCATTGCACGTGATGCCCGTTTATCGACAGAAGTTGATCGGTAACATAAAAAGGACAGAGAAAGTGCGTCCTCGCACCTTCTCTGTCCTTGAACCTGAGAGATTCGCCGTCTCCGGCTTCCCCTTTGGTGTTCTCTATTTAGAGAATCTCTCCAGAGTACCGTCCTCTAGCAGTACTTTTGCCTGAGAGTTTCTCCCCTTGAAAAGCAATTCAAGAGATTTTCTCCTTCGGCGTCTGGGTTTTCCAGATCTCTCCCGCTAGTGTCATCCGATATTTAATATTACTATTTACTCTAAACTAAGACTTTTCCTTCGTTTAGTCTACTGCCTTACTAAATTTTCTGAAAGTAATAAGCCTCGAATTTGATTTATAAAAAAATGCCTTAATCTTTTAAAATAACTTTACGTAAGATGGTGACAAGTTTCGCTTGCCCTTCCGAATCAATCGGATCTACCATCCATAGACATAGAAAAGAAATTTTACGACTCTTCCATTCCTGAACGAACGGATCCATGTCTTCCTTAGAAAGGTATAAATGCGTCGAATCTTGTGAGGACATTAGACTCACAACAACACAACGTTGCTCAATGTTATCCATGACCTGAAACGCACGATCGAGCATATCATCACTCCCGGTCATCAACACATCTCCGGGACGAAAATTATGGCTCGCTTCGGCAAACCCAACACTAAAGATCTTTATATTCTTGTTATCTGATTGCAACCCGTCGATAGTAGGGAAGAGCTGAACCTCTTGGCGCCCTACCTTGCCGACATACATCTGATTCTCATCCTTACGCAATCCAAATCCTTGAATGAGAAAGTCTGGAGATATCTCACAAATTATTCTATTCATTGATGACAATCCTTCTCCTTCAAAGTTATCTATAGAACATTTTAACACGAAACCAAGCTGATTCGCAACAACCAGAACTTTTAGTCCTTTAAGCTATGCCTTCATTACGTTCCTGTAAATTCGCCAAGTCTAAATGCGCAAGCAAAAAAGACTTAAGTTGGGTCCGAAGTAAATCACGATTCCTCGAAAGTCCCTGGATCTCCTCCTGAATTTTTTCCCACTTTTTCTGGGCTTCAGACACCTTGCTTTGCTTTTCCTGTTCAGCTTCTCTCAAAAGGAGTTCAGCCTCATGACGTGCGACCGTTTTAACCTCTTCTGCCGTTTGCTGAGCCACAACCAGAGTCTGTTGCAAAGTTTTCTCTAACTGACGGTAATGGCTAATTTCCGCTTCCAACGCCTTTGTCTTGTCGCGCAGTTCAAAATTTTCGGAGTAGATGGATTCAAATTCCTGACTTACGGTTTCGAGAAACTTCTCCACCTCCTGGCATTGATAACCTCGTATCCCTTTGCCAAATGTTTTATTGCGAATATCCAGAGGCGTCATCTGCATCTTTTCCCCTCCCTAATGCCGTTGTGACCGAAAAAGAACGATTTCCCAAGCCGTACGTTCTTTGCGGGTCTGAGAACATTCCAAAAGTTTAATACGCCCCTGCCCCCGGCAAGAGATCATCGCACCAGGCTGCACTTCTACTTCTGCTTTGCTCACTACAAGGCCATCTCGTCTCACCATACCTTGCGTAATCCAATCCTGCGCGCTAGACCTTGAGATCCCAAACGCATTGGCAATTACTGCATCTAGGCGTGAGGAATTAACGGTGATACGGCGTTCTTCACCAAGGTCTGCGTATACTTCGGGCTTTTCACTATAGAGTGAGACCTCAATTCTCTCACGCCCCACCTGTCTCCATTGATCTAACAAAAACTGGGCCATCTCTGCCGTAGTTGCGATATAAAAGCCACTCTGACCCGCCTGTATATCCCCCAAAACATCCCGCTTAAAGCCCAAACTCATCAGAGACCCCAAAATCTGGCGATGTTCAAGTCGGACCCGTGAATTCGTTGGACGCGCCCAAAGTAGCGAAATCTCAGCATCTTTAGCGTCCAAAGTTTCTCCCCATGGACCTAGAATGATCCGAACCCTTTCTGCATTCGGGAACCCTCCCTCAACCATAAGCGCAAGGTGTTCCTTTCTCAGAACCGCTTGCGCCCACTCTCGCATAGCAAAACTTAAAAAAGGAGTAACTTGTTTAATCTCCTCATTCAGCACCCCATCCGCTTGGTCCAAAAGATGGGCTGCTTCCAAACGCACTTCTTTCTCACTCCAAAATCCCAGTCCGCTGCGATCTGCCGATTGTTTCATTCTAGAAAAAAGGCCTCACAATCCACGATTGAATCAGATTCAGTACAATAATGGCAATCAGTGGAGAAAGATCCAACGCCATTGCCGCACCACCGATTTGAAAACGTTGAAACGGCTTAAGGAGAGGGTCTGTCACATCATAAAGCAGACTAATTAATTGATTGGACTTCAATTGGGGTATAAAAGAAAGAAATGTTCGGATCACAATCGCAAAAATAAGGATTGTTATCACTTTATCAATAACTTGAGCAATTAGAGAAATCACAATGAATCCCTCCTTATTTTGGCCAAAACAATCCCTTATCTTTCAACTCGTCGCGCATCTCACCAGAAATATCGACATTATTAGGAACAAATAAAAAGATTCCATTCCCTACTTTTTGCATATTACCATTTAAGGCATAGGTTGTTCCACTAATAAAATCAACAACACGTTTGGCCAGATTCTTTTCCGCGTTTTCAAGGTTAACAATCACAGGGCGACGAGCTTTCAGCTGATCTGCGATGTTTTGAGCTTCTTCAAAGGAATTCGGCTCCATCACAACCACGCGCATCTGTTTCTGAGTATGAATACTTACAACCTGAGCGTTTTTACGGCTAGATCGTACTTCTTCTTGAACATTCTTCTCTTTGTCATTTTCATCGAAATTTTCTTCTTCTGTTTCCTCATCTGCAAATCCCATAATCCCAATCACCTTGTCAATCAATTTCGCCATCATATTTCATTCCTCTCTAGGTTTATGACTTCCAAGACCCGCACTTCTATGAGTTGGAAGGTACTCGTTAACTGCCACATTTTTCACTCCATTATAATTTCTACCTAGAGCCAAAAATCCGGCTTCCTACACGAACCAGGGTTGCCCCTTCTTCAATAGCTATTTCAAAATCTCTACTCATCCCCATCGAAAGCTCTCGCAAATCTACTCCTGACCATTTTCGAGATTGCAAAGTATCACGAAGGCACCTAAGTTGACGGAAAAATCCTTGCGTTTCCGCTGGGCTGGCCTCCAAAGCCCCGATGGTCATAAACCCTTGCACTTGGACATGGGGGTAATCTCCAACTGAATCTAAAAAGTCTGGAACTTCCTCTATCATGAGTCCTGTCTTTGCCGAGTCTCGGGCGATATTTACTTGGACTAATGTTGCCCAGGTCATCCGATGCCGTTCGCCATGTTCATTAAGCGTCTCCAAGAGTGAGAACCGATCAAGCGAATGTATCATAGCAACGTTTTGATCCAAATACTTCACCTTGTTAGTCTGTAACTTTCCCACTAAGTGCCATTCGCAATCATTTGGTAGGGCAGGAGCTTTCGCCAACCATTCTTGAACGCGGTTTTCTGCAAAAACTCGTTGTCCGGCATAATAAGCCTCCTCTATGCTTAAAACCGATTGGGTCTTAGACACAGCCACTAATCGAATGGTACTTGGGTCCCTATTACTACGCGCTACAACCTGATCTATCCGCCGCCGAACCTCAGCCAAGCTATGTGCAATACTCGCCTTTGCCAACATCAGAATATCCCCTCTGCAATAAATTCTACGCCCTTGCCTCGTTTCCTGCTTGTAAAGGCTAAACCTAGATATTTTTTACATTGGCTGCTACCCCTTCCAGTCCATCACGAGGGGTTATCACGACAGGAATACCAATCGGCAGATTTTCGATGCAGACTTGACTATCATTCTGATCAAGAATTTTTACCTTTTTAAAATGTACAACTCCTCCACTCGAAATATAGATACCTAATTCCTCCCCTTGCGTCCACAGTGCGCTCTTCGGAACAAGAACTCCACTAGTCGGGGGAAGGTAGACCCACGTCACATCTTGACGTCTTTGGGCGGCTGATCCATCGACATAATGAGGAAATTGAATGACAACTCCCTTCGGTTGATCTGATATACGCAATATTTTAACACTGAGTGTTTGATTTCCTGCAATTAAACGTAGAGTTTTTCCAACTGCAAGCTCATCGATACTCTCCAGTTCGAGAAATGCTTGAGTCGGGATGAGGTTGTTCACCATTTTCCCCACAATCTCCCCCGCTTGCACAATCGCTCCCGAGGTGTGTACCTTAGCCGTCTGGGCCAATAGTTTACCCAAATCCATCGAATTCAGGTTTTCACTTGTCATAATGGATTCTAAGCCATCACTATGGTGAAAAAAAAGTCCGCCTATCGAAGTTATGATCGTTTGGTTCAACGCATAATCCTGTCTAGATCCAGGCACTGCCCCTTCAGGTTGAAGGGTTGCCACAACCTCCCCACTTCTGAAACGCTGTCCATCTTCACCCACAAATTGAATTTTACCAGACAGCGGGGCTGATATCCCGACCTCTTCATTAGCAAACGTTGCCGCGACTTTACGTTCATGAGTAATCGTTCCGGGTTGTGCCACCGCAAATTTTATTGCCCCAGGGATTAGATTGGAACGATAGAACCACAGGATTCCTCCAGTGAAAAGGATGAAGAGAAGGCCCCATAACAACATGTATAATGTTTTTCTGTTTTTTCCCGCCATACACCCTCCCTTATAATCAAGCTCGTGGCAAATCACAGGTAAAGACAGTTCCAACCCCTATCTGAGAAGTAACGCTGATTTTACCGCCTATGCCTTCCACCATATGTTTTACGATACTTAACCCTAGCCCAGTTCCTCCTTGCTCTCGCGAACGGGCCTTGTCCACTCGATAAAAACGCTCAAAGATTCGTGGCAAAATTTCCTCTGGTATGCCACAGCCCGTATCTCCAAATTCGAGATGAATATATTCCCGACCCACTTGCGCGTGCAGCCAGACACGTCCCTCTGCTGTATATTTAACTGCATTCTCTAAAAGATTAAGGAGAAGCTGACTCAACAAATCTTCTCCGATTATAAGCAGGGGCAAATTTTCAGAGAGTTCAACCTCTACCTTAATCCCTTTAGCTTGGGCAAAACTTTGAATTACAGGTTTAACCTTTTCATAAGCCTTTTGAACAGAACTTACTTTGTTGGAACTCATTTCAACGCGACTCTCTCGTCCTTCAATATGGGCTAAAGTAAGTAAGTCTTCAATCAGCCGTTGCAAGCGCAAGGTTTCTGCTTGGATAATCGTCAGAAATCGATCGCGTAAGGCGGGGTCTTCAGACGCTCCATCCAAAAGCGTTTCTACAAATCCTTTAATGGAGGTCAGAGGAGTTCTTAACTCATGGGAAACATTGGCGACGAATTCTGTCCGTATTTGTTCAAGTCGCCGAAGCTCAGTAACATCATGAATTACGATGACTGCTCCACTTATCTGACCCTCCCCGCTCAGAATCGGGTTGATTTGACTTTCCACCGTTCTTTGAGCAATCTGAGTTTCCCGTGTAGCTGAAAGTTGTTGCCCTGAAAGCACCTTGCGGATTAAATGCTCCAATTCCGAATCATAAGTCAACTCCAACAGATTGTTCAATTCTCTATTCGTTCCTTGACATTCAAAAAACCTCTCCGCAGCAGCATTCACCAAAACGACTCTACCAACATGATCCACGGCCACTACGCCTTCTTGCATCCCCGCCAAAATAGCTTCCATTTTTTGTGCTTCCTGGGTTCCCTTTTGAACGATCATCTCCACGTGACGGGAAAGGCTATTCAGTTCCGCTGTGAATTCTCCAATTTCGTCCGTCGAATCTGAAAAATCGAGGCGTTCAAAATCCCCCCTGGCAATGCGCTGGCTGGCAAAGTGAAGCTTCTCTAGCCGACGAGATAGTGTGCTCGAGTAAAAATACACGACTGCTGCCGGAAAGCAAAGTGCGAGAGAAACAACTTCAAAGTCAATTTGTAGCCCTGTTGGCCCAAGCCTAGCGCTCTCTCCAACCCAAAACAAAAGGAGGGCAAGCCCTGTCATTCCCAAAAAAAGACCGGTCAATCGCCATTTAATACTCATACTTGTTAACCTTTGAAACGGTAGCCGATCCCGCGTAAGGTTTCAATGTACTCGGGATTTGAAGGATCCCTTTCCACTTTCAGACGCAGGTGGCGCACATGAACATCGACCGTCCGAGTATCTCCGTCATATTCATATCCCCAAATTCGTTCCAGAAGTTCATCCCGAGAATACACTTTCCCCGGGTGAGCCACCAAAACACGTAGCAACTCGAATTCTTTGGGTGTTAATTCCGTTTCCTCTCCCCGCACATGGACACGGAACCCAGTTACGTCAACCCTCAACTCCCCACGAATAATTATCCGAGCATCCGCCTCCTCCTGCGAATTTGTACGACGCAAGCGAGCTTTAATTCGTGCTAATAATTCACGCGGACTGAACGGTTTGGTCATATAATCGTCTGCCCCAAGCTCCAATCCTACAACTTTGTCAATCTCTTCGCCTTTGGCGGTTAACATAATTATCGGAATTTGCTGGAATTTTGGAATTGCCCGAAGCTTACGACAAATTTCTAAGCCGTCCATTCCCGGTAGCATGACATCAAGTACGATGAGGTCCAGGGGTTCCCTCTCCACACGCTCTAATGCTTCTTGACCATCTTTCGCTACGCAAACCTGATATCCTTCTTTTTCCAAATTAAATCTGAGGAGCTCCAGAATTGGCTCCTCATCATCAACTACTAAAATTGTTGCCACCTAACCCCTCCTCAATTTGATCCACCCAGCCATCCGACCTGTACGGGCTCCATCACGTCGATGCGAAAAAAACCACTCAGGATTGTCGTAGGTACAAGTCGAAGCAACCTCTATATTTTCCGGGCGAACGCCGTTCTTCAAAAACAAAGTCTTGTTGGCCTCCCATAAATCCAAGAGATAATGCCCATCCTCTTGCGAATGCAGAAACGGTGTTTCGTGGTAGTTTAATCGAAACTCAGTTGCTACACGTTCATCTACTGAATAACAACACGGACCAATGCTTGGACCGATCGCAACCCAAGCATTCTCGGTACGCCCTCCAGCCTTTTCAAAATATTCCATGACCCTTTGCCCGATCTTCTGAGCAGTGCCTTTCCAACCAGCGTGCGCAATCCCTACCGCCTTAAGATCTGGATAATAGAAAAAAAGAGGGACACAATCTGCAAAGAAAGCCATCAAGCCAACAAGGCTCTGAGTTACTAATCCGTCCATCGCAGGGATTGCCGTCTCCGCTCCAAGACTCCCGCGACCCCCATCTTCCTCATTAACCCATAGCACACACGTACCATGAACCTGTTCACCCACTACAACCCTCGCTGGGGAAACCCCCCATTGATTCAGCCATCGCTTCCTGTTTTCCAGAACTGCGTTGGGATCATCTCCCACATGCAGCCCCAAATTGAACGAATCATAGGGAACTGAGCTAACTCCCCCAACACGCGTAGAGAAGCCTATGTCAATTCCTTGTGCTTGCCATTTTGGAATAGTTAGGTAAGTCAAATTCTCTCTTTTGTGCCATTTCCAACCCATCCCTCTAACTCCTTTGATTTCCTTTTAATATACCATTTAATTCTTCTGAGGACAAACCTGCCATTGGTCCTAAAATCCGAGTAATAGCGAGCACAAGGGCAACTTTACACTGCATCGTGCCAATAATTTTATGTACATGACTATCATAAAACAAGCATAAACCCTTATTCTGCTAAAACAGGGTTTATGCTTGCAAATTTATGATTGGATTAGCGGCGGTCACTATTTTCCATATTAAATTCAGGCAGATCATTAGCATCGACTAAGATGACATCAACTCCAATCTTTTTTACACGATCCCAAGGAACGATATAATCTTCTGATTTACCACTGCCAAATAACCCCCAACTACGCGTTGGTCCCGGCACAATAATCCCTTTGACGACACCCCGTTCCAGATCCAAGTCGAGGTCTTTAATTAGCCCTAAACGTCGTCCATCCTTAACATTCACAACATCCAATAATCGCAATTCCGAGATCCGCATTTTAGACCCCCCCTAATCGATGTTCGGGGTTCGAGGTTCGATGTTCGAAGTCGAATATCGCGTATAGCCCCGATATAAGTTCAACTATGACTTATGAAGAACATTGGAGCTGGTCATAAGTAAGTTTCCTATAGGTCATCATATGAGAGAGTGACTAAAAATAGCCTACAGTTCAGACATATTTACGCATATGAAGCATTGCAGCTTTCTCCAGACGGGATACCTGAGCCTGAGAGATTCCAATCTCATCCGCAACTTCCATCTGTGTCTTGCCATCAAAAAAACGCAAAGATAAAATGAGTTTTTCCCGTTCACTCAGGCGTCGCAAAGCTTCTCGCACAGCAAGCCCTTCAATCCAGCCTTTGTCAGACTGCTTATCATCTCCGATCTGGTCCATCACAAATATAGGATCTCCTCCATCATGATAGATCGGTTCAAATAAAGAAATCGGTTCTTGAATAGCATCTAAGGCAAAAATAACATCTTCTCGGGGCAAAGAAAGTTTATTAGCGATCTCTGTAACTGTAGGTTCTCGTGAACACTCACAGACCAGCTGATCTCTCACCTGTAGCGCCTTATAGGCGATATCCCGCAGGGATCGGCTCACCCGTATAGGATTGTTGTCCCTTAAATAACGACGAATTTCCCCGATGATCATGGGGACGGCATAAGTAGAGAACTTAACGTTTTGTCCAAGATCAAAATTGTCAATCGCTTTCATCAACCCAATACAGCCGACCTGAAAAAGGTCATCCACATATTCTCCCCGATTCGTAAACCGCTGAATCACACTGAGAACAAGACGGAGATTCCCATGAATAAGTTTATCCCGTGCGCTGCGATCTCCAGCTTGATAAATCACAAACAACTCTTTCATTTTCACGCTGGTTAAGACAGGCAACTTTGAGGTGTTCACTCCACAAATCTCAACTTTATTCAATGCCAAACCACGAGCACCTCCCAGCCAATTCTGTTGGGAAGTATGCCCGAACACAGTTTAGGTTATTCCAGTCGACAAAATTCTTTACGTAATCTGCGTATGATCCTTTTCTCGAGCCGTGAAATATAGGACTGCGAGATTCCCAAGCGATCAGCCACTTCTTTTTGAGTTTTCTCAACCCCATTGTCCAACCCAAATCTCAGTTCCATGATCACCTTTTCTCTATTCGTCAGTCTCCCCATCGCCAAATGCAACAACTGACGGTCTACTTGTTCTTCGATCGGCTTGGAAATTATGTCATTTTCCGTACCTAAAACATCCGATAAAAGTAATTCATTACCATCCCAGTCAATGTTTAAGGGTTCGTCGAACGATACTTCTGAGCGGGTTTTATTGTTTCGCCTAANNCGGGAAGCATAGGTAGCCAGTTTAATTTTCTTCTGGGGATCAAACGTGTTTACAGCTTTAATTAACCCAATTGTTCCAATGGACACAAGATCTTCAATCCCTATTCCAGTATTTTCGAATTTCCGGGCAATATACACCACCAGGCGCAAGTTTCGTTCAATAAGAATATCACGAATCGACGGGTCCCCC
>OMOF01000544.1 GCA_900290375.1 Candidatus Desulfosporosinus infrequens | reverse complement strand
TTTCTCCCATTTATATATTGCGCCTTTACCAAATCCTAAAGACTGTTCAAGCTTTGGAACTGAGGTTCCTTGCTCCCCACAAAGGTACTGAATGTTTTCTATTAACGCCATTTATACTATTCCTCCTTCAAGCGAATATTTCAGGAAAAGATTCATGAAAACGGTCTGTTGGCTATTGACTTCATGAAAAGATTCAGTTATTATTGCATTAACAGCTTGAATGTTGATAAAAAGCCAACAAAAAACCAAGAGTCCGATAGACCCATTTAAAAAATCGTTTGCCGACGAGCTTTAATTGGTGTGTTTCCTGTACTCAATATTAGAATATATTCGGTTTCTTGTCAATATCTAAGCTGCTATTTTTTAGCGAAAGAATTAAGGAAGGGGGTTATAGGATGTCCCTGGTTGAGCGTATCAAAATCCTTTGTAAAGAACACAACACTTCTATCCCTAAATTGGAGAAAGAATTTAGCTTTGGCAATGGCGCTATGTATAACTGGGATGTGAATCGCCCAACTGTCGACAGGGTTCAAAAAGTAGCTGATTATTTTGACGTGACAGTAGATTCTTTATTGCGCGATCCAATACCAGCAACCCGAGAAGTTTTTGATAAGGATTCTCTACTCAGACGTATTAGGGAATCAGGTCTGAGCGTCGGGCAGGTAATCACGACATTAGATCAAGTCAAATCGGATGTTCTCAGCGAAACACGGGTAGGGGGTTAACGTGAAAGGGGGCAATAAGGTGGGCAAGCTTATGCTCAACCCAGAATATCAACTTTACGAACGGAATGGGCAAGCATTTTGTAGTAGTCGACAAGTTGCAGAAGAGTTTAATCGCCGACACGACCACATCTTACGTAATATCGATGATATCACTGCCCCCACAAGTGGGGTGAGTGCAGGTTTTATTGCCCTGAACTTTCAGGAGAGTAAATATAAAGATGCCTCTGGAAAATGGAACCGGGAATGCCTTATAACCAAAGATGGTTTTGCAATGGTAGCAATGGAGATCAAAGGAACCAAAGCGAGAGCGTTCAAGGAAGCCTACATCTATCGTTTCAACCAAATGGAATCTTTTATCAAGTCCCTAATGGCTACAAAGATTGAATTTCCTGCTTTTACGGACGCAATCATGGATGCCCATGAGGAACCAAAGCATTAT
>OMOF01000643.1 GCA_900290375.1 Candidatus Desulfosporosinus infrequens | reverse complement strand
AAGAAAAGACTTGGCTTCGACCAAGTCCTCAAAGGTCGGTAGAAGCCGTAGTCGTTTTTACTTGGAATCACGAAATTGTTTTATACATTCTGATTCCGTAAAAAAGAAAATTATGGTAGACAAGTAAATAAGGCTATATTATGCTGTTATTATATTATTCGAAAAAAGGGAGATAAATCAAATCATGAGCACTGAAGACTATACAGTAGAGGCACAACCGCAACTAAGGTTACCAGAGCTTGTCAATGTCATCAAAGATGACAATAAAATTAATTTAGCTAAATTTGATAATCAACAACGACAGAGAATTGTTGAGATTGCCTCTACGGTAGGGGTGTTAGATAGCGCTGCCGTGACTGGTTTTGGTGTTGAGGTACAGCAGCGGATGAACAGCTTTTTGGATCAACTGTTACAGGGAATTCGCACTTATGAAGTGGGAGCTTCAGGGGAACTCACCATTGAGTTAGCTAAAAACATTAAGGTCATGAATCTGCAGAAAATGAAACAGGAATCAACGGGTGAAGATTGGGTGGCTGGTTCTTTTGGCAAGCTACCGATCGTTGGACAATGGTTTTCGGCAATACGCCATTTTCAACTGACTCATCAAGAGATTACGAAGCATCTTACGGAGATTGAAGATAAAGCGCAACGAGAAATGGGAAAACTTGCAGCGACCAATGCAAAACTAGATCAACTAGCCGAACGGACTTTAGAAAACCTCAAGGATCTGGAACTTTATCTAGCAGCAGGGCAGTCGGTACTTATGCGGGCGCGGGCTAATTTTCATGATCGTAAAAATGAAATTATGCAAAGCTTNNGGCAGAACAAATTAATGCTTTTGAAACACGGCTGTTACGTATGCACATTGCTTTTACCGATGCGTTAACGGCGATTCCGCAAATTCGCGTAAATCAAGAGGCTGCGCGTATTGAAGCGCGAAATATTATGGATACGGTACTTTTTGACTTGCCGCGCCTCAAAAGCGCTATCATCCGAGTGGCTTCTTTGAATCAAATTATAAATGCATCAAAAGCCAATGAAGCCAGACGAGAATTGGCGCGACAAATTGGTTCCATTGGTGCTGAGGCTCTTGATGAAGCCTATACGAGGGCTAAGCAAAGTCAAGGAAATGGGATGGAAGATGTTGCGGTGTTAGCAGCAACCGCCGATAAACTTCTGGAGACCATTGCAAAGGGTGTACAAATTGATGAAGAAAATCGGCAGAAACGGCAGATGGCAGAACGGCAACTTGGTGATATTAAAGGAAAATTACTAGAAGGGTTACGAGCAAATGCGCGGGATGTTGCCAACCGTTCGGTGTAAGGCGATAAAGTAGGGTGAGGAGAGAGAATATGGATTTTACAATTGAAAGCTATTACAATCCCCATTTGGCAGTCGGAGCAAAGCGTATTGATGCCATTTTTACTGTAAATGCAACAAATATGGGAATGCAGATGGTGCAAGAACAGGGGCGGAAAGAAATTGTTTTTGTATTAGATGTAT
>OMOF01000229.1 GCA_900290375.1 Candidatus Desulfosporosinus infrequens | reverse complement strand
ATTACATAAGGGAGCGGGACGTTGGATTTAAAACAAAAACTAGAAAATTTACCTAATTTAGTTTCTAGCAGGCAGCAATCTGAAATGCGTATTCTTGTGATGACGGCTGTTTCGGCCGAAAGAGATGCCGTGTTGCGAGGACTAAACAACGATCCAAAATTTGACGTTTTGGTGGCAGGTGTCGGTTCGGTAGTTGCGGCAGTCAACACAACTAGGGCGTTGGCCGCTAAAGAATACAGTTTGGTGATTAGTGCAGGCATCGGCGGAGGTTTCCTTGGCAGAGCTGAGGTGGGTACACTCGTGGTGGCGAACGAGATTGTTGTCGCCGACTTGGGCGCGGAGACCCCGGAAGGTTTTCGTAGCGTGGATGAGCTAGGCTTTGGTTTCACGCATGTCCAGATCGATGTCGGCCTGGCGGAGCGCGTTACTAGGGCGCTGCGAGTGGCCGAACTGCCCGTAGTTGCTGGACCAGTGCTCACGGTTTCAACTGTTACTGGTACAGCCGCGAGGGCGGTGGAACTGGCTGGAAGGGTAGNNCGGCTATGGAGGGCTATGGCGTAGGCTACGCGGCGTTCGAGCGCGGTGTACCAGTTCTGGAGATTCGCGCTATCTCGAACATGGTCGGTCCGCGTGAACGCTCTACCTGGCGCATCAAAGAAGCACTAGACGTTCTGGAAGCGACGAGCTCAATATTAACGGAGGTATTCTTATGAATATTACAATTTCTCCCTGTCCTAATGACACGTTTGTTTTTCACGCCTGGGTGCACGGATTAATACCCGGTGCCTCTAAGATTGATGTAAGCTACGCAGATATCGACATCACGAATACTCTAGCGGCCAGCTCTAAGGGCCCGGATGTAGTCAAGATTTCGTATGCAGCCCTACCGTGGGTCCTGTCTGAGTATGCACTTTTGCCTTGTGGAGGTGCGTTGGGTAAGGGCTGTGGGCCACTGGTGCTGACGTCTAACAATGTAAGTGATAATAATGATCCAGCAAGGTTATCCGGCAGACGAGTGGCGGTTCCAAGTGAACGATCAACTGCCTATTTGCTTTTTCGGTTATGGGCGGCTCAACATGTGCCCGGGGGAGTGGGCGAGATCGTCGTTTTGCCATTTCACGAAATTATGCCCGCAGTACGTGATGGTTTGGTAGATGCTGGGCTGGTGATCCACGAGGCACGCTTCACCTATCCCTCGTATGGGCTGACTCTCCTGGCTGACCTAGGCAGTTGGTGGGAGGGCGATACTAACCTGCCCATCCCTTTAGGAGCAATTGTCGCTCGCAGGTCACTGAATCTAGCGGCCATCACCGGCTGGATTCAGGCGTCGGTTCATTACGCTTGGACACATCCAGAGGAATCGAAGGAGTATGTGTTACAGCACAGCCAGGAGTTGTCCACCGATGTAACCCAAGCTCACATTAAGCTTTACGTCAACGAGTTTACAGAGAATATCGGTGAGACAGGGTATAAAGCGGTCGCCACTTTGTTAAGTAGAGCTGCCCAAGAAGGGCTTGTACCAAAGGTGGATTTATCGGCATTATATTTGTAAAATCAATATGCTATTGAAGCCTTCGCTTCAATAGCATATTGATCAACTTACATTAGTATGCTTATTATTTTCTTATTAAATTATCTGGCTAAGATTCACAGCTTTCAGTCATTTTGAGTAAGAAATCATTGATTTTTCCTACCCTATCCTCATTGGTGAGCACAATTAGATAATCCCCGGGATAAATAACGGTGTCTCCTGTGGGGATTATTTCGCGTTCTCCACGCTTAACTGCTACTAATAAGCAATGTAATGGCCATTCGATTGCCTTAATTTGTTTACCTTCCAAGAAAGACCCCATACAAACGGCAAACTCCAAGATAGATTTGTCTTTCTCATTGCCGATAACGACATCCTGTCCTTGCTTATGCAAAAGCTTATCCAGTAAGGCCTCATAGATCGGTTTTGAGCCTAATAGATCAGCTACTA
Source organism: Candidatus Desulfosporosinus infrequens (assembly GCA_900290375.1). GTDB lineage: Bacteria > Bacillota > Desulfitobacteriia > Desulfitobacteriales > Desulfitobacteriaceae > Desulfosporosinus > Desulfosporosinus infrequens. The sequence continues at coordinate 11,231 of OMOF01000229.1, read as the reverse complement.
TATAGGCCGCGATTGAGACAACGGCTAAGGACAACAGATGATCAAACGAACCCGTCATTTCGGTAATCAGAATCGTTCCTGTGATTGGTGCTCTGACAATTGCTGTGAAATAACCAGCCATTGCTAAGATAATAAAATTACTGATATAAACACTATCAAAATGGAAAAAATGTACTAATACAACTCCATAAGCATTCCCGATCAAGGCACCAATTGCTAAGAGCGGGAGGAAAATCCCTCCTGGTGCACCCGACCCATAGCAGGTCATCGTAAATAGAAACTTTATGAACAATAGAACCAAGAGGAAGGCTAGGGGAAAGTTCGCTGAAACAAGTGAGACAATGAGATCATTCCCGCCGCCTAAAACTTGCGGTAAAACAAATCCCAGAATTACTGAAATTAATAAGGGGAATATAATCCAAAATTCCTTAGGTAGCCATTTTTGCTTAGCATATAAGTTTTGTGTCTTCAACAGTGTCTTATTAAAAACCACCCCTAAAACACCCAGTATAACTCCTAATAAAATGATATAAAGATAATCCTGCAGCGGTAGAATTGTTAAGCCCTTAAACTCAAAGACAGGTTTCAAACCAAAGAATTCTCTAGATACGAAATCCGCGGATAATGCCGCGGATAACGCCGAAAGCAACACCAAGGGGGAAAAGTTTTTATGGACCTCCTCTAAGGCAAACATCACCCCGGCAATAGGAGCATTAAAGGCTGCAGCAAGCCCAGCACTTGCTCCACAGGTGATCAGATATTTTTCCTCGATTTTAATCCTTTTAAAGACCTTACTGAATCCTTGCCCAACTGCTGCCCCTAATTGAACCGAGGGGCCTTCTCGTCCCATGGAAAGGCCGGCACCGATACATAAAACTCCTCCAACAAGTTTCCCAATAATAACCTTCCACCAGGTCATATCGAGTTTTCTCAATAATACCCCTTCAATTTGAGGAATGCCGCTGCCGCTGATCATGGGTTCATGTTTAACCCATAAGCCAACAGTATAGCCGATAATGATCAAAACCCCTATCCAAACAGGAATAAGCGAGGGTTTTGCTGCCAGAGCATGATAAACTTCAGTCAAGAGGACTCCTGACTTTTCCAGTAAAAAGCGGTACAACACCACAATCAGACCAGCGATCATACCGACACCAATTCCCTCAAACACTAATTTCAATCTAAAACTATGCCAATGGAATAAGCTGTTATAGGTGTTATGTTTGTTGTTTTCTCCCACTTTTCTGCCCCCTTTGTCGCCTTCATTCTTGTCACCATTACATTCAAAAACTCCCGATGTCAGGAATCACGGTATTCCACGGCTCGGGAGCTTTTCGTTTCCTTCAAAAATTAACTCCAACTTTTAAAGTATTTCTAGGTGAATTACGTATAGTCTACCATATATAGTGTAGGCTATCCTATACGTTTGGTAAAAAACATTTTGAGAATATTTTTTACCATATGTTATGAGTCGTAACTAATCAAGTACTACAACATAGCAAATACTATCCCAATTAAAGCAGCTGTTACAATCAAATACATAGGATGAAGTTTGGTCCTGATTAAAACCATAAATGCTACACCCATAAGAATTGTACTTTTGATGTCAAGAATATCTGGACCGCCAATAATGTTATTGCTGACTGCAAAATTAATTGCTGCAAAAATGATAACTCCAACAATGGCTGGTCTAAGCCCATAAAACGCAGCTTTGAAATTTGGATGCTCTTGGAACTTAGCCAGCAACTTGCCGACCAGAAGTATGAGCAGTAAGGAAGGAACTGTAATAGCGAGGGAAGCGACTACTGCGCCCCAAACGCCAGCTATTTTGAAACCGACTATCGCTGCAGTATTAGTTGCAATGGGACCAGGTGCCATCGCGGATACAGCAATGGAATCTGTCAATTGACTGGTACTTAGCCAGTGATGAGTCTGCATTTCCGTCTGGAGAAGCGGCAACATTGCATAACCACCACCAAAAATAACTATCCAAAGCTTGGAAAAAGCGAGAAATATGCTTTCAATTATATTCATATTAATATTCACTTACTTCCATTTGAGATTTCATAACTAGGTTCACTAACTTTTAGTTGAGATTTAGGTTGCTTTTGTATTCCCCTAAAATTCACAATCCCAATTCCAAAAACAGCACCGGAAACAATAACGACAAAGATTAAGCTTTTAAACATGAGGAGTGTCAGAATACTCACGACAGTGATCGCCAAGCAGGTTTTATCAACGATAGTCACCTTACTCATTTTATAGCCCGCTGAAGCAATCATGGCCACAACGACCGGTCTTATACCCTGTAAAGCAGCTTGCACAAAAAAGTTATGTTGGTAGGTGATTAACATGGCGCCAAAGACAATCATAATCGCAAAGGTTGGAAGTATAACTCCTAGAAAAGCTGCGATGGCACCGAAGACACCTGCAATTTGATAGCCCACTAAACTAGCAGCATTGACAGCGATAGCACCAGGTAACGATTGAATAATGGCAAAAATATCAATTATCTGTTCTTTGGTCACCCATTCTTTCTTACGCACCACTTCATCTTCTATGATAGGGATCATGGCAAATCCTCCACCAAAAGAAAGGGGTGAAATCTTAAAAAATGATAAAAAGATTTTTAAAATAAATTTAACATCAACTTTATTTTTTTCCATTACTTTGTCTCCTTTGCTTAGTTTGCATATAAAATATCACAAAGCATTCGAATAGCAATTACTCTAGTTGAACATAAGCCTAAGACTCTGAAGCTGAAAGATAACCGTCAATAAATGTCCGCGGGAGCTTTTCAATTAATAACACTGGTATTGTAGATTTGTTCAGCAAGTCATGCGATAAGCTACCAAAAATCACACGCTGTAATCGAGAAAGTCCACGGGTACCTATAATGATTAAGTCATATAAATTCTTGGTCGCATAATCAACAATTGTCTCAACGGTTTCGGAGGGCTTGGAGGTTTCAGAAAAGCTGGTATTTAAACATAACTTCTGATGGTGAACGTTTTCTTTTCTCTTTGAGAAGATATTATTTGTTATCGCTAGGAGTGCAACATATTGCTTTCTAAGTTCTAGATCTGAATCGTGAAGAATCTGTTTCAGCCATTTAGAATCAGGACTATCGGGCCAGATATTCATCCAACTCTTATCAAGATCTGAGGAACAGGTCCACCGACAACTTTTATACTTGAACCTTAACTCGGTCCAACTGTATTTCCCACCCTTTGAACCTTCATCCACATCTTGAACTTGCAGAATAGTCAGATGCAAATTTGGATTATTCTGCAAAAGCTTAGCAGTGTATACAGACGCAGAGAAGGCCTGATACGAACCATTGGTATAAAGAAGAACCTTTAGCTTAGAATCATTCATATTCCATACCACTCCTTGGATTAATGAACTGGTTCTGAATTCCAATAGCTTTGCCCTTGCTCGGTACCAAGCCCACCCTCCTCGCTTTATACACTCAATCTTTGTCCCCATGTTTTCCTTATGCTTATGATTAAGGTATCGGGTATGTAGCCATTATACCGTGATAATGCTGAAAAAGTTAACTGGTGGATTCAATGGTTTTGCTAACATATTCCCTTGATAACAACCTAGGGAAAATACTAGGATCGGATTTTTTACTTTAAAAAAAATTAAAAGCAGACTACTTTTTAGTCTGCTCGATAGTTAATGCTAATGATAGTTACTTAAATAGGTTTTCTTATTTAGCCGTAGTCGAAGGTGTTAGTTCACTTAACTAACCTGTGTCGTAAGGCAAATTGGCCAGAGTCCCCCTTCCTTTAATACCTAATTTACTCATGATCCGGGCGCTGTATCAACTTTCTGTCTAGTGAGAGTCAAGCTTTATAAGCTCAACTTCATGATGAAGAATACTTATCACCAAGGGTTCTTGCTCATAATACTTCATCCTAAAATATAAAAGCGTGACGGTCGCTCCCAAGTGATCTAAATCCTATTGATACTCGGCGATCTATTGGGGATTTATCCGGTGGTTGTATCGCCAAGTGTTTCTCTCTGGTGGAGATAAGCGACTATTAGGTCTGCTCAATGGTTCACTCAACCAACCCGTGCCGTAAGGCATATTTGGCCAGAGCCACCCTTCCTTTGATACCCAATTTATTCATGATCCGGGCGCGGTGAAAATCTACCGTCTTGGGGCTTATTTTTAAAAATTCCGCGATTTCTCGGTTGCTGTACCCGCGCGCCAACATGACTAGGATCTCACGTTCCCTTTCCGAAAGTTGCTGGTAGTCCGTGGCCGCACTGGTCTTTCCATCCTGGCTGTAATCAGCTAAAATTGTTGACGTGACGTCCGAATCAAGAAACGATTTGCCCTTGTACACAGCACGAATAGCCATAACCAGCTCGTCAGCAGCCGCCCGTTTCAAAACATATCCCTCCGCCCCGATTTTTAGAGCCGGCTGGATATACTCTTTATTCTCATGCTGAGTAAGGAGAATTATTTTGGTCGAGGGCGTAAGCTCTTTAATTTGCCTAGCAGCGCTTAGTCCATCAACTCCCGGCATGGCAATATCCATCAGAACGACATCCGGCTGTAGTTGACGGACGAGAGTCAGGGCTTTTGCTCCGTCCTCTGCTTCGCCAACCACTTTAAAGTCTGGCTGCATTTCTAAAAGCACCCGGACGCCGGCCCGGAAAATCGTATGATCATCTACCAAGAGGATTTGAATTGTTTTCAAACCAATGGCCCCTCCTTTGAAAATTCCTTTTGGGATAATTCTAATTTAACCGTCACAATAGTTCCTACTCCCACCTGTGAATTAATCTCAATTATGCCGCCTAATAGGCCTACTCTTTCGCGCATTCCTAAAAACCCAAGACGCGCCCTTTCATTGGTTGTGTTTCCTATTTCTTTATTCGCAAAACCCTGGCCGTTATCTTTGATCTGCATCATTATACTATTGTTTACTAGGGTTATAACCAAAACAACCTTACTGGCCTGAGCATGTTTAAAGGTGTTACTGATAGCTTCTTGACCGATCCGAAAGAGGGTTGTTTCCATCTCAGCCGGCAGACGACGGTTGATTCCTGTCACCTCCAACTCAAACTCCACCCCTCTGGCACCTAGGCGGGTTTCAGCATACCAGCGCAAGGCCGGGACCAAGCCAAGATCATCCAATACCGTCGGTCTCAGATCATAGGTGATATTGTGCAATTCTTTGACAACGTGTCCGGCCATATTGCGTAGCTGCTCCAAAAACTGGAGGCCCTTGCTCAGATCGTTGGGCATGATTTCTTCTGCAGTTTTTAAACCAATCATGATCGCAGCCAACGACTGGGTTGTTTCGTCATGCAGTTCTCTAGCAATTCGTTTTCTTTCCTCTTCTTGGGCGAAAATAACCTGCTGCCAGAGTTTGCCCAGAAGTTCCTCCCGCTCACCTAGAGTTTGCGAGAGCAGGGACAGCTCTTGATTACGTCGCTGCAGAGTCTGAATAGTCTCTTTCAAATGAGCAGTCATCCAGTTAAAGGTACGGGCTAAGTTTCCCACCTCATCTCGGCTGTTGAGTTGGATTTCCCCCTCTAGGTTCCCTTCCCCAATCCGCTCTGCTTGTTTGGTTAGTTTCTCCAAAGGGCTGGTGATCAAGCGACTTAAGAGAAGAGCAGCCAGACTACCTACAATTATGCCGATCAGTGTTAAAACCGCAGTTACCCAGGAAATCCTTGCAATAGGGAGGAGTAAGGCACTCTCGCTCAAACCAATATGTAATTCGATACTATCCAATCCGCGGACTAACGGGACAGCAGTATCCCTAACCAGATCGCCATCGACATTTAACAGCTGGGCGACGGATGTACTGCCGTTTGGCAGTGGATCCACTTGGGCCAACCCTGCTGGAAAGCCTTGTGGAAAGGTATCCACTACTGTACCATTATCCCTGTTGAGAATATAGGCATATACTAGGTAGCGGTTGCTGTCTAACAGATTTTGCAAGACGCTTTTTACAGTCAGTAGTTTGCCATCCAAATACTGGTCGGCAACATTACTAGAAGTGGTCTCCGCTAAGACAATTCCGTTTTGTTCGATGCTGGTGCGTACTGTACCCTTGACAACACCATTAATAGTTACTATGGTCACCAAACCCATAACTACCATGATACCCGAGGTCACAAAGATTATTTTATGACTTAACCGCATCTCGGATTCCACCTCACATTTCCGTGGTTAGATATTCGCTGTAGGATGAACGTATGGTCTAATTAAGAAGACCAAAATTTTGGGCCCAGGTGCGGAACACAGCGTAAGGATCTCCCTGGATAGTGTCAAAGCCTTTGGGCATTTCTGAATTATTCCATTGATATAGACCGCCTTGATCTTTTCCTTGCGGAGCAAATTCCAGCAGAGCTTTTTGGACGGCAACTACGACCGCCGGATCGATTCCGGAAGCCACTGATACCCCGCCGGAAGGATAATAATCAGAGCTCGCGACGATCTTCACCAAACCTTCGGAGGACAATTTTTCGGCCAGAGTATCTTGCAAGGCAGCCGCCTCGAAACGTCCACCGAGCACAGCATTGGCAGCGTCGGCATAGGATTGAAACGATTCGAAGGAGGCTAAATCGCTAAGATTTAGTTTCGCTTGGGCCAACATGATGCGCGGAATTAGGTAGCCTTGGGTTGAAGTTTTGGCGCTAAAGGCCAGTGTCCGTCCGCGTAAATCCTGAATTGTTTTAATGGGGCTTCCTGGTTGGGTGACAATCATGGTTCGGTAATTGGAAGTCCCATTTTCTGTTATGCCAATAACTAAGCTTTTTACCCCATATTTTTCAGCCCGGAGCACACTTAGTGGTCCAATGATGGAGAACTGAATTTGACCCGCGCCCATTTCTCGGGCTATATCCACGTCCTGGGGAAACACTCTCAACCTGAATTTATAGCCTGTTTGGCGCTCTAAATAATTCAATAAGGGTATAAACCGTTTGACGTCCTCGCTGGGTCCTAATCTCCAGTCGAAACCCACATAATAATAATCAGCCTTAGTTTTCACCATGTCCTGCAATTGTTCAGCTGAAACAGTTTTTTGTAGATCGATTTTAACCGGAGCAGTTACTTGGCAACCACTAGCAAAGAGCACTATTATGAGAGTTAAGATGATGGTAAGGACCCGTGTTTTTCGTAGCATCGCTTTCTTCCTCCCTCCCTTCGCCATGGCAAGTATAACATGTCCGATGAATCTAGAAAAATCATCTCCAAATTCTGTTTGCGGATAAAGAGGAATTTGTTGCGTTTTAGAGAATACTATCTAGATATAGGGAAAAGGTGGAAGCGTGGCTGGAGATTCGAATCAACCTTAATACTCCATAACTTTTATAGAAAGGAGTCGTATGTAATGCATTTCGCCACTTTGGAGGGTATTTATATAATTACAATGAGCATTGGTATTATTGTAAGCATGCTTGGTGTTTTACTTGGTGGATTACATTTTCATGCGGGACATTCTCTGAATACTAGTCACGCTAGTCATGCCAGCCTACAAGAAGGTGCAGTTTTAACAGTACCCATTTTAAATGTTCAAGCCATTTTCGCCTTTATGATCGGGTTTGGTTCAGCAGGCTTGGTATCCTATCTAACCTTTAAAGCATCTTTATTATCACTGATTTTTGCAGTTCCAGGAGGATTATTGTGTTGGTATATGATCCGACTAATTTTGAAGGCGATGTTGAAAAATCAATCAGATTTTATGACTACAACAACAGAGGATGCGATAGGGCGCACTGCGATTGTTGTATCTAAAATATTCCCTAATTCTGTTGGAGAGGTCATGTATACTTCTGATGGCGCTAGTAACATAATAAGAGCTAAATTTGAAGAATCTGAATCAGTTGATAAGGGGGCAAAAGTTGTAGTATTAAAAGTTGAAAATGATATAGCCATTGTGGTCTTAGAAAGTAGTCTTTATTTAAAAAATGTTTAGAAAGAAGGAATAGTTAAGATGTCATTAATACCAATTGTAATTGTAATTATTATTGCCATTCTGGGTCTCTTAAGTATTGTAAGCGTTTTGGCCCACATGTTTCAAAAAGCAGGGCCTGACGAAGCCTTAGTCATCTACGGGATGGGTGGCAACAATGTCATTACAGGTGGAGGTAGAATTGTATGGCCACTCGTTCAAACTTGCAAACGCATCTCCTTAGCTTTAATGTCCTTTGATATTGCCCCAACTAATGATCTCTACACCAATCAGGGGGTTGCTGTTACTGTTGAAGCTGTCTCTCAGATAAAAATTATTGACACGAACGAAAGCATTAAAACAGCGGCTATTCAATTTTTATCGAAATCCTTCGAAGACCGAGAAACAATGATCAAACAAGTTATGGAAGGGCATTTGAGAGGTATTGTCGGAACCCTTAAAGTTGAGGAAATAGTTAAGGATCCGGAAATGGTTCAGGCTCGCATGCTGGCAACTTGCCAATTAGATCTATCTAAAATGGGACTCGAGGTTAGATCCTTCACTATTAAAAACGTCAAAGATGCCAATGGTTATATTGAAAATATGGGCAAACCTGAGATCGCACGGGTCTTTAAAGAAGCCCAAATTGCTGAGGCGATAGCCCTAAAAGAAACAGAAACTTTCAAAGCTTCTGCCAATAGAGATGCAGCCATTGCCAAAACAAACGCGGAGCAGGCAACTGTAACAGCCCAAACATTATCCCAATCCCAACAAGCAGAAAATACCAAAGATTTAAATTTGAAGAAGGCCCAATACGACGCTGAAGTAGAAACTGCCAGAGCAGACAAAGAAAATGCCTATAATCTACGTACTGCCGAATTAAAACAAAACCTTACAGAACAAGAATGGAAGATTGCAGAAATCGAACGGCAAGGTCAGGTCAAGGTTGCTAATGCAGAAATTGAGCGTAAACAAAAGGAACTTGAAGCTAGTATTATTAAACCAGCAGAAGCACAGGCTAGAGCTATAAAAATTGAAAATCAAGCTAAAGCTGAGGCTAATGCTATTGTAACAAAACTAGAGAATCAAGCTAAAGCTGAAGCTAATGCTTTAACAATTAAACTTGAAAACGAAGCTAAAGCAGAAGCAACTCGTGCGGTAGGAATCTCAGAAGCTGAAATAATTAAAGCTAAAGGGATCGCAGAAGCTGAAACAATTCAAGCTAAAGCAGAAGCCTTTGCTAATTACTCACAAGCTGCCATCTTAGATAAATTACTAAGTAGTATCCCCGAATTGGCCAAAGCCATCGCCTCTCCTTTAAGCAATGTTGAGAAGATTACTGTAGTATCCACTGGCGGAGACACCTCCGGAATGGGCAAAATCACAAAAGATGTAACCAATATGATGGCTCAAGTACCTGAGGTTATTCAAGCGTTAACTGGCGTAAACATTGCAGACATATTAAATAAACTAGGCGGATTAAAGAACGATCTTCCTCCAATTGAAGATGCGAATGTAAAGCCGTTTCCAAACTTGAATGAGGATGTATCCTTCGCACCTGATCTTAAAGAATAAAAATAATATCCCGATAGCTTGATGCTGACGAATCAAGCTATCGGGATATTTTCGTAAAATCCCCTGTCGGTTTTTGTTCCTGCTCTTAATTTCTGATATTCTACGTATAGCCGAACTAAGCTTACAGAACAGGCTGGAAAAAATAGGCGTCTTTATTTGACAATTAATACGAGGGGGGAACGAGATGATCAAGAATTTGTATCTCATAAGACATGGTGAAGCAGAGCACCTAGTCGGTGAGGGTTTAACTGGAGGATGGACAGACTCAAATTTAACCGAAAAAGGAAAAATGCAAGCTCATGAGACGGGAAAAAGAATTGCTGATTTATTAGGAAGATCTGATCTCAAGTTGTATTGTAGCGATTTGTCTAGAGCAAGAGAGTCTGCAGAGATCATTGGGGGCTATATTGATGCAAACCCTTTGCCAGACAAGGCTTTGCGGGAACAAAATAATGGAGATGCAGCAAATCTGAGTATAGATGAAGCTATGAAAATATCATTTCCAAGGTCGGAACCTGTAATGGATTGGCTCCATTATCCTAATGCCGAAAGTTGGAGAAGTTTTAATTATAGGGTATTTGAGTTTATGAATTCAATTGAACACGAATCTCACGAGACCGTGATGGTAATATCACACAGAAGAACAATAATGGCAATAATTCACTGGTGGTTGGAATTCTCTGAGGATTTTATTAAGAAAGTTTCGTTTGATATTGAACCCTGTAGTGTTACCTATTTAAGAATTAATAAATGGGGAGAAAAAACAATTTCAAAGCTTAATGAAAGGTCACAAACGTTATAACTCTCCAATTCGTAATTTTTCGATAGACAATTACAGCAGAGTTGGTTAAAATGAAAGCTGTAGGTAATCTGTGAGTTGTTTCACAGGTTGGTAAAGTAGAATGGGTCGTTTTGAAGGAAGTTGGACACATATTATGAGTATGGAAGGATGGTAGAGAATGAAGCATTAGGCTATGGGGTTTATCTGCTATCCTTGTTGTGGTAGCTTTTTTTTAACGATTTTTCTCGGAGCAATAGAACGAGAGGTTGGTTTTCTCTATAAATGACAAGGAGGACTATAAATATGAAGAAATTTGATGTTCTATGGGGTGCAGCTCTTTTGGTGGTAATCAGTTTATTTATTAACCCTATCACCAATAATGCCATTACTGCTGCTGGAGATATCCATCCCTACCTGGCTGGATTTGTAAAGTTTGCGGTATTGGCAAGTATGGGAGAACTATTAGGCTTGCGTATCGTAACCGGAGATTGGAAGAAACCCACCGGGTTTGTTTACCGTGCTTTTATTTGGGGCTTCCTAGGTATGACTTTTGTTTTAATGTTTCCTTTATATGTTACAGGAGTCGGCGCTGCTGTGCATTTAGGGTTGCTACCCAACGCCGGTAAATTAGGTTCTTCTTTTTTCACCAGCGCACTAATTAATCTCGGATATGCACCAACGTTTATGGCCTTTCACCGTATTACGGACACCTTTATTGACATGGGTGAGGGGCACTTGAACCAGATTTTCAGTGTCAAACTTACTGATGTTATTCGCAAAATAGACTGGAATGGATATGTTGGTTTTGTGGTACTTAAAACCGTGCCCTTCTTCTGGATTCCTGCGCATACCATTACCTTCATGCTCCCGGCGCAATACCATGTTGTGTTCGCGGCCTTTTTGTCAATTGCTTTAGGTGGCATACTTGGCTTTGCCAAGAAGCGCAGTAC
>OMOF01000481.1 GCA_900290375.1 Candidatus Desulfosporosinus infrequens | reverse complement strand
AGAAAGTCTAAAATGATATAAAATATCAAGTCACTGCAATTATTTTGGTGTCATCCTGAGCGAGAGCGAAGGATCTAGGGTCTTAAGATCCTTCGCTTCGCTCAGGATAACAATAAAATGTGATATTAATAGCATGACAAGGGGTTTCTGCAGCAGAATCATATATTAGCCAGGCAAAATAGAATCAAACATGCTGGATCCTGTATAGATTCAAATGTAAACGTGTTATGATTGGTTGAATCAATTGTACCGCATAACAAACTGAATTGTGAATGCGAGTAGATAAATTGTGCGTATATTCATACAAGTAAAGGGTGAAATGTCCTATGTTAAATGAACAGCAAATTCGTGAAATTTTAGCACATGAACTTTTTTCAGGTAAGATGCCCTCTGAATTTATAGATTTCTGCTTAGCTCATGGTCGAATTCGTCATTATGCGCCCAAACAATACCTGTATTTCTCGGGCGATGAAGGGAATACGGTTTATTTCCTCATCACTGGCGGTATTCGGTTGTATTTAATGGGTGAATTTTCGGAGAAAATTCTTCGCGTACTTCGTCCCCCAGTTTTCTTCCCCGAAGTAGTTTTAGACGGAAAACCCTATCCCCATGCGGCACTATGCATCGAGGAGACTGAGGTTTTGGCAATTGATCGGCAGACTTTTGTGCGTTTTATAGAAAGTAACCCTTCTGTGTTGTGGATCTTTTACCAGGGGCTTGCTTTGGATTTACGCCGATCCTACCGCCAACTTAGGAATCTTTCACTTGGAGATGCGCGTTTGCGTTTGGGTGCTAAGATTTTTGCTTTGGCCTACGTGCATGGAAAGCCATCTTTAAACGGGGTTTTGATTACTATCCCTCTGTCCGCAACAGAACTGGCCGGGATGTGTAGTCTTGCGCGGGAATCGGTTAGCCGAATTTTAGGCGAGTTAAAAGAATTAAAGATTATCGAGATTGAGAAAAAAACTATAACCGTCCCAGATCTCAAAAATTTACGCAGTTGGATTCATAAGCGCGCTGCTCATTCAAGCTCGTCAATTGGCTAAGGCTACATAGTGTGAAGCATTTCTTCACAGATAGCGCTCACAGTCCCCCTCCTATCAAAAACAGCAGATGTTAAATCTGCTGTTTTTGTGCTAAAACTTCACAATTTTAATTTTCGAGCTCCAAAATTGAGCCCCTTATAACCAACACTAATGTTGCAGACAGCATGGTTAACACGCCTATTTAGCATTAGGGTTTACTTGATATTCTGAGGAGATAATTTCTACAACTCAATAACTAGAAACAGACTCATTAACCTCAAAATCAGGATAGGCGTTTTCACTATGTTGAGTTAAATCTAACCCGTTTATTTGCTCATCATCTGTTGCCCGAAGTGGAGTGATCATTGCTATAACCTTCACAATTAGATACGTCATCAAACCAGTAAACACATACGTTGCTGCCACTGCAAGAAGTTGGATTAAAACAGGATTAATTCCTCCTCCATTAATCCAACCGTTTTTGCCCTGAGGATTCAGTCTCAGATCGGCAAAGATACCGGTTGCAATCGTACCCCAAGTTCCCCCAATTCCATGGATACCGAAGACATCCAAAGCATCGTCATAGCCCAGTTTGGCCTTAAGAATACTCACAGCGAAATAACATATTCCCCCGGCAATAAATCCGATTAGTAGTGAACTGCTGGTTGAAACAAATCCCGCTGCAGGAGTAATTGCCACGAGTGCGGCAATTACTCCGCTGATTGCACCAAAAACTGTTATTTGGCGACGATGAAGCCATTCAACTAGAGCCCACCCGACCATGCCGGCGGCTCCAGCAATTTGAGTTGTAGTAAGGGCAAGCACTGCTACCCCATTTGCTCCCATTGCCCCTCCTGCATTAAACCCAAACCATCCAAACCACAACAGTCCGCCTCCCAAAAGAACGTTCGGCATATGATGAGGAATACTCCACTCATGTCCTGATTTTAGTCTTTTTCCTATGACCAACGCAGCCACCAACCCAGAGACTCCGGAAGCCATTTCTACAACCGTACCACCAGCGAAATCCAATACGCCAAGATTACGCATCCATCCGCCGACTCCCCAAACCCAATGTGCTAGTGGAATATACACAAAGATACTCCAAAAGATCACAAACAATATAAAAGCTGGGAAGCGTAATCTTTCAGCGGTTGCTCCGCTAATAACAGCCGGTGTAATGATTGCAAACATCAGTTGGAACATGAAGAACAACAAATGGGGAATTGTCGGAGCATAATCCGGGTTAGGCGAGAGGCCAACACCCTTGAGTGCCACCCAATCTAGACCGCCTATTAAATGTCCATGGTCCGGTCCGAAGGCTAAAGAGTATCCAAAGAGTACCCAAATAACCGTGACCAATCCTATGGCAGCAAAACTTTGCATCATAATGGACAGAACATTCCTCTTTCTGACCATTCCTCCATAGAATAAGGCGAGTCCAGGCGTCATTAGGAAAACCAAAATAGTACTTAAGAATACGAAAGAAACATCCCCAGCGTTTAAAGTTGTCACAATATTCCCCCTTTTCCATAAAAAAACGGAACACTAAAAAGCGTAATTAAATAAATTAAAACGCTTTTCAGAGCTCCGTTGCTCTACTTGTTCTCACAAGCAACTTCATTATATTTTCTTGAAATAAATATGTCTAGCGATGTCAACGATTATACAGTATACAAGTTGCAATTCTAGGACGAAACGTGCTAGAAAATACAATTGCCCATGATTCAAAAATATGCCAATTAGATGATTTTCGATAAGCTATGAAATGAGCATGTCTCTCACCGACCTGTAATTCAATTAAATATCACATTTTTGTCATACGTATACCCGGCAAAGTCCAAAAAATTTGCTACTTTGGTTTTAGGGCCTAAGTCAATACCTATCAGTACTTCTTCCTTAAAAACTTTGTAACCCGTGCGATCAACAATATAACCAACATGTTCTTTAGGAAGCGAGCGGTCGATATGCTGATCAATATAGTTATAAAGATTAGCACAAAGTTTCAAAACCACTTCACGTTCCGCCCATTCCAAAAACCCTGCCGCTAAACGAGGATTCTTCTTTCCAGTCCTGCCCATAACTACAACCCGGAAATATTGCCCTCCGCGAGTCCAAGCAGCAGTCGGGCATTTTAAAACACACTCGCCGCAACCGATGCAGCGTGTTGCATCTCTTTTTACTTTGTTATTCACAAATGAAAGAGCTCCTGTCGAAACCTTGTGGCAGTTTTTCACACAAGCCTGGCAACCGATACAACGCCCGGCATCATAAATCGGTTCAACCTGACCAATAATTCCGATATCCTGCATATGAGCTTTAATGCAGTCGTTTGGACAACCCGTGACGGCTATTTTTACATGCGGATTATTAGGATAGATTATTGCCTCTATTTCCTTAGCTAACGAAGTCGTATCAAATACTGCATTCGTACAAACCTTATTGCCAATACAGGCAATGACATTACGCGTTCCCGCTGCAGGATAGCCCTGAGAGGGATCATCGATAGTCACACCAATCTTAACCTCAAGTTTCTCAATGAGCGGAGCGAGCATCGTATTTATTTCTTCCATATGCTCAAAAGAGATTTCAGGGATTTCGAAGCCTTGCCGAGTGGTTAGATGCACCGTCCCATTGCCAAAGCGCTCGGCGATCTCCTGAATAAGAGGGAGTAATTCCACCGGAAAGGATCCGCCTGGCACCCTAACGCGCAAGCAGGTCAGGTTCCTGCCTTTTGCTATACGCCAGCCGTTTTTCATAACCTTTTTAGTATTGATATTCAACACGACCACCTCACTCCTTAATCCAAGAGATTTTGAGCCTTGATAAAATTAAATACTGGCCCTTCCAGACAAACATAAGTTTCATCAATCTTACAATGCCCACATTTGCCAAGACCACAGGACATCTTGCGTTCAAAGGAAACCCAGATATTCTCTTTTGCTAGACCCCGATGCAGGAATTCTTGAGCGGTAAATTTCATCATGATCGGTGGCCCAACGATGATCACTCTGGTATCGGCGAGTGAGGGTATCTGTAAATCAGGAACAAGGTTGGTGATTAACCCAATCTTATTTGGCCAGGAATTAGTTTGACGCTGATGGACAGTAATATTTGTTTCATAAGCTTCTACTTTGTCGACAGTGACTTCAACTCTAAACACTTGCGCCCATTTATCCAGATCACTCTTAAATAAGATATCACTGGGAGTTTTAAAACCGCTGAGGATATCGAACTCTTTTAAGAGTCCTTGTTTAGCATAAAAATAATTGATGACGCTTTTAACTGGGGCTAGTCCCGTACCACCAGCTGCAATAATTAAATGTTTGTTATGAAAATCTCCAACAGGAAATCCTTGTCCATACGGTCCGCGCAGGTAGAGATAATCTCCTACATCCAGTTGGTCAATACCCTCTGTAACTTTACCCACCTTGCGAATAGTCATCTCAATATAACCATCCCCAAAGTCACTAATTGACAGCGGACATTCTCCTACTCCTGGAATAGATACCTCCATAAATTGACCGGATACTGGCTTTATCTGACACTCTAGACGATACGTCCAGTCGATCTCTGTCTGTTTTAGCTTCTCTAAGATCCTCGCCTTAAAAGGTAAGTAATTATTTTCAGCCATGTTTTTTCACCTCTTCTTCCCCCAACCGATTGACACACTGCGCAAAGGAGATATATTCCGGACAAGCATTATCACACCGTCCACATCCTACGCACATATGAACACCAAATCTCTTTTTGAAGTCAGAGATCTTGTGTAGAACCTTAAAGCGCATACGTTCCCCGTTATTGCGGCGGAAACTATGACCACCAGCCATATCAGTAAATCCGTCAATATGACAACTGG
>OMOF01000477.1:212-1730 GCA_900290375.1 Candidatus Desulfosporosinus infrequens | reverse complement strand
ATCATGATGTGATGCAGACAATATTTTCCATGGAGTTAGCGCAGGCTTTATCAAGGGCTGCTGTAGCTGCAGGAAAGACTGTAAATGTTCATATTAAAATTGATACGGGTATGGGCAGAATCGGTATCCAGCCCCAGGATGCAGGGGAGTTTGCAGAAGCAGTAGCAGGGTTGCCAGGCATTCAGATTGAAGGGGTATTTTCTCATTTTTCGACTTCTGATAGTGCTGATAAAAGCTTTACCTATAAACAGTATTATCAATTTATGGAAGCCTTACAACATATTGAAGAGAAGGGAATTCAAATTCCTATTCGACATATTGCCAATAGTGCGGCGGTTTTGGATTTGCCTGAAATGCATCTAGACATGGTACGACCAGGAATCATCTTGTATGGTTTGTGGCCATCGGATGAAGTGACTCGCAGCATTGAATTACGACCAGCGATGAAATTTAAGGCGCAGGTGTGTTTTGCGAAGAATCTACCAGTGGAAGCATCCATCAGCTATGGTCGCACTTATTTTACCGACAAAACCAGTCGAATTGCGACGTTACCAGTAGGCTATGCTGATGGTTGGTCACGGATGTTGGGCAATCAAGCCCATGTAGTGGTGCGAGGGCAGCGAGCTCCTCTCGTAGGGCGGGTATGTATGGATCAATGTATGATTGATATTACTCATATTCCTGACGTGAAAACAGGGGATGAAGTGCTCTTATTTGGTGGTGCTGATTTACCCGTGGAAGAGGTCGCTGAATATATGGGAACCATCAATTATGAAATTGTTTGCATGGTTGGTAAGAGAGTTCCTAGATTATATGTAGAATAAGGCATCTTTCAGATGCTTAAGCCAAAGGTAACGTAGTGTAGTAGTTAAAAGAACATACTCACATTTAGGTGTGGGTATGTTCTTTTAGTGTGACAGATTATGTTAGAACGGTTTTGGCAGGGAAATAGCTAAAGAGGGACGAATAATAAGGCTTTGTGGTATTTTCGCATTCGGAAGGGTTGATTATAGATGAGAAGGAAACAAACGGTAACATTAGAGAAGCGGATTGCAATATTTTTTAGTTTGATGTTAGTTGCGGTGCTGATCTTAGTATTACGCATTGGTTGGATACAATTCATTGATGGGAAACGTATGACCAGTAAAATAGAGACGCAAGTAAGAGAAAGCAAGACTCTTCATTCTCCCCGCGGTACGATTTATGATCGAAATGGGCAAGAACTTGCGGTGAGTGGCATGATCAAATCCTTGTATGCCAATCCGTCAGAAATTAAAGATGCTGATCAAGTAGCGGGGGCATTGGCAAATTTATTAGAGATGAAGCCCGAAGAGCTAAAGGCGAAATTGCTGGAAGGCGGGCAGTTTGTATGGATCAAGCGGATGATTGAACCAGCAGTTTCCAAACAATTGCAGGCTGTAATTAGTCAATATGAGATTAAAGGACTTGGTTTTCGCGAAGAAAGTAAGCGGTATTATCCTAGCGATACCTTAGCAGCACAGGTGCTAGGTTTTGTTG
>OMOF01000477.1:0-203 GCA_900290375.1 Candidatus Desulfosporosinus infrequens | reverse complement strand
ACTCTTGATAAAACCATTAAGGGAAGCTTATTAGAACAATTGGTCGATACCGATAGTCATGGTATTCCGATTTTTAGCTCTATTTTCACTTTCGCACCCAAAAAGCAAGGAAAGAATGTCTATTTGACATTAGACAGTGGGATTCAATTTATTGTAGAAAAAAGTTTAGATCAGGCGATGGTGGATACGGGGGCGCAAGCAGC
>OMOF01000476.1 GCA_900290375.1 Candidatus Desulfosporosinus infrequens | reverse complement strand
TTCCGGCTTGTCTTGTAGTTCCTCGGCTGCTCGTTTAGATAGACGATTGAGGGTTAGTAAATCTTCTGTAAGGTGAATTAATCTTTCTGTTTCAGTAAGCATCGTTGCGTGTGCTGCAGTTAAGGTTTCTAGGTCTGTTTCAGGATTACGCAATAAGATTTCTAAGAATCCGCGGATAGAGGTTAGAGGAGTCCTTAATTCGTGAGATGCATCCGCTATAAATCTCGACATTTGTTCTTGGGCCTCGGTCGCTGCTGCCAAAGATCTATTAAGAGTTTCCAACATCATATTTAAGACAAAACGCAAATGCGCAATTTCTGAGGCGGATGGTTCTTCGGGAATGCGTAAGGTGAAATCTCCAGCAGCTATCTTGCTGGAGATTTCGGACATGCGCGCTAATGGCTTGAGGGGTTTTCCTAAAATATAAAATGTTAGAAGCCCGCCAACAACCAGGATAAGCAAGGTGCTAACGAGAAAAACCTGAAACTGGTGTTGGAGAGTATTATTAATTTGAGTCAAAGGAGCACCCAGCACGGCATAGCCTATTAAAGTATTGTCTGGAGATAGCTTCGGATTTTGTGCCGATACACTAGTCACTGTTTCTTGGTTAAGATGTATTGGCTCAGAAATGACTAAGTAACTAAGTCCCTTTGGGGTGGTTAAAATTGCGTTTGTACGAAGCTTGTTTGTCCGGACTTGTTTTATGAAAAACGATTTTTCTACCGTGAAGGCTTTTTTTGTCTTAACTGCCTGGTGGCTGAAAATGGCCTCAAATTCTTTATCCGGTGAAAAAAAACCAACGATAACACCAGGGCTAAGGCCAGGCCAATCACTGGGGAAGGGTTGCTTATGGTTAAACCAGATTTTTAGCTGATTAGCCTCAAACAAACCTATTTGGGCCTGTAAGTCCTGTGTTTCTCCTTTGAGCAAAAACTGATGCAAAGATTGGTACTGGATTCCCCCGATGATTAAGGAAAAGAGTATAAGGCTCAACCAGAATCTTATCAATAATTTAGAGGTGAGGGAATTCTTCCAATGTGCTTTAATACTGGTTTTCGTCATCATAACACCTACAGTCTTTCGATTGACATTTTTGCTTTCACTGGATCATTTGCTGTATTGTGAAGGGACTAGACGATAACCGGCACCACGTATGGTTTGGATCCATAGATGTTCTTTGTCGCCAAGTTTGTCACGAAGATAACGGATATATACTTCGACGATATTGTCATCTCCCTCAAAGTCATAACCCCAAACGTGGTTTAAAATGGAACTTTTACTGAGTACGCGGTTGGGGTTCCAAAGCAAGTAGGATAGAAGTTTATACTCAGTAGGTGATAGGGGAAGAGAGCAACCGTTAAAAGCAATGGAATGGTGTGCTTCGTCCAGACAAAAGGAACCGATATTATGTTGACCTGTCAGATCAGGGTAACGGTTGCGCAATTGGACCTCAATTCTGGCGAGAAGTTCTTCAAAATGGAAAGGCTTGGTCAAATAATCGTTGGCTCCCTGCCTTAATCCCTTAACAATGTCGGTAGCAGTATTTTTAGCGGTCAACATAATCATGGGAGCTTGTGAGATCTCAGGAATTGCTTGACATAAATCATATCCATCCATGATAGGCATCATCAAATCTAAAATAATAAGATGAGGAGAGAATTCAGGAATAAGGTCTAAAGCAAGTTGAC
>OMOF01000808.1 GCA_900290375.1 Candidatus Desulfosporosinus infrequens | reverse complement strand
GTTTTAGCACTGACAACACTGGCTGTTCCTAATAATAGGCCAAACATTGTAATGAGTGCGATTCCAATCTTAATTCGTTTCATTTAGCTCATCTCCTCTTTGGGTGATGAGTTTAGTATGTTCTGGTCTTGATTTGTTATGTATCAACCTCCGTGAAAGGCAAAGGTCTTATATTATCTTGAGATAGGTTTTCCTGGTTTTAATTATTGGCGTAAACCAAGAGGTTCCATGGTATTGCTTGCCAATGGAACCTCTCAAAATGAAGGGAGGTCATGCTGTATATAATATTTCATTTTAAGTAAAATGTTTACATGAATCAAGCAAATGTAGCAGGTTTAAAAAAATGAAATTGCTAATAAGTACGTGCACGATGAAAATTTGTCCTGACATATAAATGAATATGGAAATAATTACTAGTTAAAGGAAGTCATGTAATGCAATATACAATCCAACCAGGAGATTCTCTGTACAGTATTGCTATGCAGTATGGAACAACGGTTAGTAATTTGATGTCTCTAAATCCTCAAATCCCAAACCCTCATGAAATCTATACTGGTGAAACTATTACAGTTCCTAGCGGTAACCAATGGGGTGGGAATAACTGGGGAATAATAGATGGGGCAGTAATAAACGACATGGTGGAAGAAAAAGATAAATAAATCCTATCATCAGAAAACCTCAGAACATCGATAGTTGCTGAAAGAATTAAAGTTAGAGGTGACAATCAATGGAATGAGGTCTTTGAGACTAATAAATAATGGCCCCTGAGTCCATTTATAGGATGCTGGTGTTATTTTCAAGCTTAGTTTAGATATTGGTCTTATTACTTGTGATATTAGTGGCTTTTTCGGACCCTATGAAACGCAACAATGGATTGTTATTTATGAAAGGGTAATAAGAACGTGCAAGATAAAATTTTGCACTTCATATATGGATGTATTATAGAATTGAAAGGATGTTATTCGATGTACTATACCGTCAAATCAGGGGATACTCTGCACAAAATTGCTAGCAAG
>OMOF01000475.1 GCA_900290375.1 Candidatus Desulfosporosinus infrequens | reverse complement strand
CATCGAGCTTTGCTTCTAATTCTTTCCGAGATAATTCAACGGCATCATAAACGCCATCCGAAACAGCGTTTCTAAGTGATTGTTCTGATTCCTTTGAAATGCGTTGTGTCGACCGCAGTAATTCATTAATATCCATTTGCGCAATTCCTCCAATAAATTTATAATTGAGTTGAATCAAATACCTTTTTGGGTAAGCTCCGGCCAGTGCAATGACCGGAGCACCTTTTTGTTTCGGAATAATTATTTTAGAAGGTAAGGCCAGGACCTTATTCCAAAATAACCACTCGATTAGCATCAACAAGGGCTTCAAGTTCAATTTGGAAAAACAATTTGATATTCTGCCGTGACGCTAAGCGCCACGCGCCGCCATCTGCCTCGAAGAGGGCCACTTTGGGACTATCAGAGCTAGCTTGCATTCTACAAAGGAACTCGCTCTCAGGTTGTTCGACTTCTAAAAATGTCCTATATGGAGTGAGTTTCACAATAGAAGGAACCGGAACATTAGATTTTGTAGCAATGCCTGTCCGAGCAACTACGGTTTGTGAGAATCCATCATCGGTGCTTGTTCTTACGGCTTCTTCTTGAACATTTCCGAGAAGAGCGATCAGGCTTTCCCTTTGCTCTGCTGGCACGAAACAACTTTTAAGATGGATGTTCATAGCTTCGAGAGCGATAAAATTATTTAGCTGAAGAGCAGGAACTTCGGCAGAAGCGGTATATAATTCTTTACGGTCAAGATTGCTACATAGCGACGTAAATACTTTGACTTTCGTCGGGCCTTCGACCTGAATAATAATTTTGAGGTCAGCAATGCGAGAATGATCAAGTTGGCTTGAAACTAGGTCAACAATGCTTGCAAGGGATTTGGTGGTAACGGGGTCTGCTTTCAGTTCAGGCAACTTAGATAGTTGTTGGTTTGAGTATTTGGCGTTGTTGTGATTGACAATTTCTACGGTTCTAAAACTCATTAAGTATTCAAGTGCTTCTTTAATCATGGAATGAATTCACGCTCCTCAATTTTTGCAATTTAATTTACAAACATGGGTTAATTACTGCACGGATTTAAGCTTTAAAACGTTGGTGACGGGCTCCTCATCGAAAGCGCTCATCTGATTCGGGTCATTCTTGAGAATTTCTGATGCATGCGGATTACCGTCTCTGTCCTGATCCACCATGATGCTGATCGAGATTGCTTTAACAAGAGCCATTGTGGCCTTCGCTTGCGCTGAGAGTTTCACAATATTCCGGTTTTCGTCAGGCTTGAGTGTAAGGACAATGTT
>OMOF01000473.1 GCA_900290375.1 Candidatus Desulfosporosinus infrequens | reverse complement strand
AAACCAGCTAATCGATTTGTGGCTAATTTTATCGGCAGTTATAATTTTATTTCTAGTGGCTTGATCGGTCTGCCGGATAAGGATGTCGAAGTATGTATCCGCCCGGAACATATCAAGCTTGCCAAGATAGGCACTCTCGCCCAGGAAGAGGATGCCAGTTCATATCAACTAGAGGGTAGGATAAACAATTTGTATATCTTAGGCAATACAATCCGAGCAGAGGTTTCTGTTCAGGGTAAGACACTCTTAGTTGATCGTCTTAATGGTTTTCAAGGTTCGGGCTTCGTTTTGAATGAAGAAGTGAGACTATTATTTGAGAAAAGTTCTCTTAATATCCTTGGGGGTAATTATTCAACATGATTCCTCATTTTCATGTTAATCCCGATTTATTGTAACTTTGTGCTTCATATAATTTGCCTCCATTTGTTTCAACGGAACGCCTCTTTAGCGATAGAGTTATCCTTCACTTCCAATGCCCATAACCGCAAAATATTTTCCGATTGCTTGGACAATCTCTTGCTTTCCTGGGTGTCGCTCAGCTACATGGCGGGCTTCCTGGTATACTTTAAAGGTGGATTTTAGTTGCCATTCATCGAAGTATTGTCTTTATTGCATCAATTGTTTCGTCGATATCACTAGCGGTAATCCCCCAATGAGTTACTAGTCTACATGTCATGGGGTCAACAACCTTGACTTTTATTCCATATCCTAATAAAGCGTTGGCTAAATCGAAAGCATTCAGATTAGCACCTTTAAGGTTAATTTGAACAATATTTGTTAAAGTCTTTTCCACATTAACTAAACTCTCATTGAATTTGGCAAGCTCAATCGCTAATCGTTTTGCATTAAAATGATCGTCTTGAATCCTATCAACCATGGTTTGAAGTGCGACAATACCTGCAGCAGCCATATGACCAGCCTGTGCCATTCCACCTCCAATTCTCTGCCGTACTTTACGTGCTTGTTTAATGAAATCTTTTGTCCCTAGCAGAACAGCTCCAACAGGAGCACTCAATCCTTTACAAAGAGAAAATTGCATGACATCGATGCCTTGGCATAAGAGTTTCGGCCCAATTTTCAAAGCAGTTACAGCATTAAAAATTCGAGCTCCATCTAAATAAACTAGTAAATCATATTTATGTGCCAACTTCGATATCTCCGACATGTATGCTTGAGATAACGGAATACCAAGATTCAAATCATATGTATTTTCTAGACATAGAACCCGAGTTATAGGTAATTGAATCCCGCGATTTCTAATAGCTCGTTGAACATCAGGAAAATCAAACTGTCCATTTGAACTTCGAAGAGGTCTGGCCTGAACTCCAGAAAGGGCCGCTAATCCCCCCGTTTCCATATTATAAATATGAAATTCCTCACCTACTAAAACCTCGTCTCCATGTCACGTAGAAGTCATAATCGCTATTTG
>OMOF01000471.1 GCA_900290375.1 Candidatus Desulfosporosinus infrequens | reverse complement strand
TTGAGGATATCGATCGCTATGGCTCCGATGAAGACGCAAAAAGCGTGGAGTATAAGAAGCTAAATACCTATCATGCGATCATCTTAGCCAAGGACTATGTGGGATTAAAGAATTTATATAAGCTGGTTTCCTATTCCCACTTAGATTATTTTTATAAAAAACCCCGGATCTTAAAGAGCCTTTATAAAAAGTACTCTGAGGGTTTAATTCTGGGCAGTGCCTGTAGTGAAGGCGAGCTTTACCAGGCCATCTTACTGGGAAAATCCAAGGAGGAAATTGAGGCCATTGCCAAGGACTATGATTATTTAGAAATCCAACCTCTCGGGAACAATGATTATTTAGTCAGAACAGAGCAGGTGCCCGACAAAGACTATTTAAAGGAAATCAACCGCAAAATTGTAACTCTAGGTGAAAAACTAAACAAGCCTGTCGTCGCGACGGGTGATGTTCACTTTCTGGATCCGGAAGATGAGATCTACAGGCGAATACTCGAAGCGGGTCAAGGCTTTAAGGATGCCGATAATCAGGCCCCCTTATATTTAAAAACCACCGAGGAGATGCTGGAGGAATTTTCCTATTTAGGAGCGACCAAGGCTTATGAAGTGGTTGTAACCAATACTCATCGGATTGCCGATATGTGCCAGCCGATCAGTCCTATTTCAGAGGAGAAATGCCCGCCGCATATTGAAGGCTGCGAGCAGACTATTAAGGATATTACCTATGAGAAGGCCCATGCGCTCTATGGAGAGCCTTTGCCGGAAATTGTTCAGCAAAGGCTCGATCGAGAGCTGGATTCAATCATCAAAAATGGCTTCTCGGTTATGTATATCATCGCTCAAAAGCTGGTCTGGAAATCGAATGAGGATGGGTATCTGGTTGGCTCTCGGGGATCGGTGGGTTCCTCGGTTGTTGCCTATATGACCGGTATCACGGAAGTCAATGCCCTGCAGGCTCATTACCGGTGTCCCAGCTGCCATTATTCGGACTTCTCCGATTACGGCGTTAAAATCGGCTTTGACTTGCCAGACAAGGTGTGTTCGGTTTGCGGAGAAAAGCTGGCCAAGGATGGCATCGATATCCCCTTTGAGACCTTCTTAGGTTTCAATGGCGATAAAGAGCCTGATATTGACTTGAACTTCTCAGGAGAATATCAGGCCAAGGCCCATAAATATACAGAGGTTATTTTTGGCAAGGGTACAACCTTTAAGGCCGGAACCATCGGTACTATCGCCGAAAAGACTGCCTTCGGCTACGTGAAAAAGTATTATGAGGAAAAAAACCGTACCGTAAACAAGGCAGAAACTCTGCGCGTCTCCAAAGGCTGCACCGGGATCAAAAGAACCTCGGGCCAGCACCCGGGAGGAATCATCGTCGTGCCGAAAGGACGAGAAATCTTTGAATTTTGCCCAGTACAGCATCCGGCCGATGACTCCAATTCGGAGATCATAACCACCCATTTTGATTATCACTCCATTGATTCGAACCTTTTAAAGCTGGATATCCTCGGTCATGATGACCCGACCGTCATCCGAATGCTTCAGGATATCACCGGCGTGGATCCTCTAACGATACCGATGGATGATCAGGAGACCATGTCGATCTTCTCCTCCACGGAAGCCTTAGAGGTAACCCCAGAGCAGATCAATTCCAAGGTCGGAACCTTTGGTATTCCGGAATTTGGCACGAAGTTCGTCCGAGGAATGCTTTTAGATACCAAACCTAAAGCCTTCGCAGATTTAATCTGTATATCTGGACTTTCCCATGGCACCGATGTGTGGGTGGGAAATGCCAAGGACTTAATTGATGCGGGAACCGTGACCTTAAGTNNCTTATTTGATTAGTAAGGGCCTGCCGCCCAATACGGCGTTTAAGATCATGGAGCTAGTTCGTAAAGGCCAAGCTTTATCAAACCCTGAAAAATGGGCTGAATATGAAGCTTTGATGAGGGAGCATAAGGTACCGGACTGGTATATTGATTCCTGCCGAAAAATTAAATACATGTTTCCGAAAGCTCATGCTGCAGCCTATGTCATGATGGCCTTCCGCATAGCCTGGTTTAAGGTGCACATACCGCAGGCTTATTACGCAGCCTATTTCACCATTCGAGCCAAGGCCTTTGACGCCGAATTTATGATCTTCGGCAAAGAAAAGGTTATCGCCAAGCTGAAGGAAATTGAGGCGCTGGGCAACGGTGCTACCCCTAAGGATAAGGATATGTACGATGACTTGGAATTGGTTTTGGAAATGTATGAAAGGGGCTATAAATTTCTGCCTATTGATTTATACAAATCTCATGCCACAAAATTCCTGATCGAGGAAGAGGGCTTAAGACCGCCTATAAACAGTATATCCGGCATGGGAACTGTCGCAGCCGAAGGTCTCTATAACGCGGCCCAAGAAAAGCCCTTCAACTCCATAGAGGATGTCAAGAAACAGGCTAAGATTGGGAATGCCAGTATTGATTCACTGCGGAAATTTGACTGCTTTAAAGGAATTCCGGAAAGTGATCAGATGTGTCTTTTTGGATAAAAATTAAGATTTAGACTTTTTTATTCGATGAGCTCTACGATATGCATTATATTTATTAGGTTTTCTGAAACTAAACATATTATAGAAATAGTTAGCACCTAAATAAATTATAATTACCAATGGGAACGAGTAAACATGTTTCCAATGGTACGGGATATATAGACCAACCCAAACAGCAAAGGGTTGCATTACAAATGAACCCAATATGCCCAGGACGATAGATTTAAGAATCGGATTAACTTTTCGTTGATAATGTAGAAATACCATAGTTATAACAGGTATGGCACATAAGTCCCATGTGATGAAAGGAGGAACAAGTGGCACTTCCTTGGTTGGATAACCCCATAAGCGTAGAGCCATTCCAACAACGTCCATATATGTAGCCGATAACATTGTGGAAAAACCAGCACAAACTAATCTGTATGTATCAGGCTTTTTTCTTAAATAAAACCAAAAGTAGACCCATGGTAAGATTAAAATAGATATCTCTATCCACCATCGCCAGGTAAAAACAATTTCTTCCATCCATACTTTGAACATAATAACATTTGCTTCATGTATTAAATCATTGGCCCGTTCCACACCTGGTAGGGTAAAAGCCTTCAAATCAAAAACCTCTTTCACAGTCTATTTCATGCTTGATAACGGTATGAAATAGAAGACAATCGTTGTTCCTAATAAAAATGCTAATGCCCAAGCAATTGGCGGTTTTTCGTGGTGAATTTTTAGCAAAGGAAACATAACGGTATCAAATAATATAGACCACCCGATATTCCAACCATTGCTATACTTGAAATTACCAAACCAGCTACAAATCAGTTCTATAAGTGTAAAAAGTACCACCCATTTTAGTATATATAAGGCTTTCTTTAATTTACCAACAAGAGGAAAGTGAGTCAGATACAGCAGTGTACTAGCTGGCCAGCATGTAACATTCACAAGTAAAACTGATAAAGTTACCCCCAACTTAGGTGATGTTGGTTCCCAAAGCGGGTGATTGTATGCTATGAAATTATAAATTAAGTCACCAACTATGAAAAATAGAATAGTTGGGTAATAGCTTTTCCAATTTCTCCAATCCGACCATTTAAATGCCGAGAGTATCCAAATCAAGGGCAGTAATAATCTCATGTAAGACTCCTCCGATTAAATTAATGTCCCCAATTTTAGTAAACTTATAAAACTAGTAAAAATATCTTTACATTAAGAATAGCAACAGTCCCATCACACGAGGGAGCTGTTGCTATTCTTATAACTTTCGTTATCGGGGACCCCAAAATATATTTATCTCTAAGCAGTTACATTTTCATAGAATGGGTAATATAGTACTTACGCGCAATTTACGAAGGTTGAATCACTGGCGATACGAAAGACTCAACTATAAAATTTCAAACCCAATCATGATTAGGAAATAGAAGACTGTTCTTGAATGCAACCTTCGCCAGTGTATGTCAGGCAAGTTTAATAACCATACTAATACAAATTCACTATTAGTATGGAGGTTAAATATGCAGACAACTCAACAAGATTTTCAAGAAATAGCCACTGCCTTGGCGACACCCCATATTGGTCTGTATATTTCTGCTTTCATTTGCGATAGATGGAGTGAGTGGTGAAGTATTGCAGCTTATGTGGACAAGTTTAGTAAACCTGAAAGGAAAATTTATGATTCTGCTTTTAGCGTGTCTATTTGTTCTCAGTTGCTATAAATGGGGGGATTTGAGCAATTGGAAGAGCTATTATCCGACGATACTGTTTCTTATCGTTGGGGACTTTATTTACTATTATGTTGCAGCAGCAAAACCACTTTGGCAATATACCGCAAAATTGTTTCCTGGAACCTTAACAACCTTAATTATCGCACTAATAATTTACCCATCTACTGTTCTAGTCTTTTTACCGTGCTACCCGAAATCAGGGGCGATAAAGAAAGTCTGTTACATCACGGTTTGGGTTTGCCTTTATGCTTTCTTAGAGTACCTTGCGCTTAAATACAACTACATGCAGCATTGCAATGGTTGGAATTTCATATACTCCGTTTTGTTTGATTGCGCATTATTCCCATTACTCCTAATACACCAAAAGAAACCCCCAGTGGCATGGCTACTTTCCATCATTTTGGGGTTTGGCATCGCCTTTTTGTTCAAGCTCCCAGCAGCTTATTGAACCTATTTGTTAACTATTACTATGAGTCAAAAATTTGGACCAAGTCATGCTCACCTATTCCAAGGTGGGCATTTATTAGTTCTAGTACACTTTTTACTCAATTACTGACGCTTATTCATTAGAACGAAGATAAGTCCATTTACCCGAACTACATGAGTATAATAGCTTTTTTAGTAGGTGGCTATTATACTCAAATTATTTTTAACAGTTACTGGTAGGCATTGACAGTGAGTTATATCTGGAAATATTAATGATTATTTTAAATTATTATTCTTTTAAAATGAATAATGCGAAATAATCCAGGATGCGGAAAGGAATTGAGAAATCTTTGCCGAAAATCTATCTTAATATTCTTATCAATCTTGGCAATCCTGTTTAGTTATGAGTCCAATTGGGCATCTTTTTTGGGGGAATGGGGTACAGGTCCAGATAAGCTTGAAGGGTTATGGGTAACAATAGCCTTTTTAGTAGCTTTGATATTATATGGAATAGTTATGTGAATTTTAGCAGCATACAGTAAAGTTAATTTCGAGAATTTGTGATGGTGTGTCTGTGGATAGAGGAAGGGGAGAAAGAAAATGCGAAAGAAATATATTTTTGTAGTAATGATTATGGCCGCAATATTAATAAGTAGTGTGTTACTGGGAAGTGTAAGGCAGAACACCCCCATTACCCCTGAAGAAAAAACAATAGCAGTAGTTGTTAAAACAAACGAATTGGATTTAGTAGATTTTAAATCTAACAACAAAA
>OMOF01000041.1 GCA_900290375.1 Candidatus Desulfosporosinus infrequens | reverse complement strand
GTCAAACTAGATATTTGTATTTTATGATCGTCATTGAACTTTTAAAAGATATAATATTAAGGTCTAATACAAATAGTTCTTTATTTAAAGAAAAATCTTATTACACAAATTGTATTTCGAATTTAAGTATACAGTCCAATAATGTTCCATTTAAAGAACTCTTAGATTACTCAATTGATGTTATTGATGAATATATGACTCAAGGAGGAAACAATTCGATATTCAGGGAACCTAACTTCAAAGGAGATATAAATTCCTTTCTAAAATCAGAGCAGTTAGGAAAAGGTGATTTTACCCCAATTTTATCAAGCTTAATAGAAGATTATAAAAGGCTAATGAAAAGATCTCCGAATTATGACATGCTTCTTAATTCTACCAAAGAGAAAGCATGATATTTTCAAATCCTACATCGAATACCTTCCTGTCAGAATGATTATTGAACTATAAATGCTTTCCTTAATTTTATCTACTCTTCTTCTTGTTCACCAGCCTTGCTACCTTACATTTCTTGTAATACCAAAGGCCTCTTTCCCTCCAGGCTGGTCTTCGGTATGTCACTCTCATAAATGGATAAGACCATCCATCATATTTCCAAGTATATGGTCAAAGGCCAACTGTCCACGATCCACAGCCCACAGTCTACACTCAATAATGAATATAACGGACCAAATCGTGCAGTTGAATCGGAAAGTTAGTGCAGTCGTCTCGGAAAATGAGTGCATGCATCTCGGAGGCTAGTGCAGTTTAGGATTTATCTGGTTAGATTACTATTTGTACTCAAGTTGAGTGCAAATAATAATTGGGAGGTCATCAAATGACCGAGTACAGAGAAATCTTAAGACTTAGCAATATGGGGCTAAGTCGAACAAGCATCGGAGCAAGCCTTGGTTACTCTCGTAACACTGTAGCAGAAGTAGTAAACCGTGCCCAGCTCAAAGGAGTAGAATGGCCATTACCACTTGATGTAACGGATGGGGATTTGCAAGCACTTTTGTATCCTGAAAAAGGGCACAGTAGTTCAAAAAAATTGCCAGACTGCGAAAAATTGTATAAGGAAATGGCTAAAAGTGGTGTCACACTGACACTATTGTGGGATGAATACTGCGGAGAATGTAAGCAAAATGGTCAAATACCGTTCGCTTATACGCAGTTTTGCCATTACTATCACAAGTACGTCCAAACAACTAAGGCTACCATGCACATCCACCACAAACCTGGTGAGCAGATTGAGGTGGATTGGGCTGGTAAAACGGCTAATATCATAGACAACATCACGGGCGATGTCATCCCTGCCTATGTATTTGTCGCCGTTTTATCTTGTAGTGGATATGCTTACGTAGAGGCGTTTCTTTCACAAAAGCAGGAGAGTTGGATAGCGGCTCATGTCAATGCGTTCCGTTACTTTGGCGGTGTAACACGGATCATCGTGCCTGACAATCTCAAAACAGGGGTAGAAAAGGTTGATTGGTATTCGCCGACCATCAACAAATCCTATCATGAGATGGCAGAACACTACACAACGGCCATCGTTCCTGCAAGAGTTCGCAGGCCGAAAGACAAGCCAAAAGTAGAAGGTACTGTGGGAGTTATCTCAACGTGGATTATTGCAGCACTTCGAAACGATAAATACTTTAGTCTAACCAATTTAAACGAAGCCATCTCACAAAAACTTAGAGAGTTTAATGAAAAACCGTTTCAAAAGAAACTGGGAAGTCGGTATACTGCTTTTGTCCTAGAGGAGAAGGAATTTCTGCTCCCTTTGCCCAAGAATCGGTTTGAGTTAGCCTTATGGAAAAAGCTTATTCCTGGTTTTAATTATCATATTTCGTTAGAAAAAAACTTTTATAGTGTCCCCTATGAATATATTAAGCATGAGATGGATGTACGGATCACTCGAACTGTTGTGGAAATCTTCTATCACAACCATCGCATTTGTTCGCATCCAAGGATTTATGGGAAACCAGGTCAATATCACACCACACCAGAACATATGCCGGAAAAACACAAGAGTCATACTGAATGGAATAGTGAGCGTTTTATCTCATGGGCTAACTCAATTGGTATGTACACGGGTACCGTGGTAAAAGCCATCCTTACTTCACATAAGATTGAGCAGCAAGCTTATCGGTCATGTATGGGCCTTCTGAAGCTTGGAGACAGGCATGGTGTGAAACGACTCGAGTCAGCTTGTGAAAAAGCGTTGTCTTACACACCAAACCCCAGCTACAAACATGTTGACAGTATTTTGAAGTCCGGTCAGGATACGTTGATCTCTCCCGCTGAAATCCCGCATCGCATGGATGAAAGCCATTCATTCACACGCGGAGCAGACTATTACGGGAGGAAAAAATAATGTTACACGAACAAACGATCGAAAAATTGCTTGAGATGCGCTTAAAATCCATGGTTGGAGCCCTGCGTGAACAGCAAAACGATCCAACTTACTCCCAAATATCCTTTGACGATCGATTTGGGATGATTGTGGATAAGCAATGGGCCGACCGAAAGAGTAACCATATTGGTAGACTCGCAAAAAAAGCAAACTTTAAGTTATCAAGTGCAAGCATTGAGGATATCGAGTATTATCCCGACCGTAAGCTCGACAAAAATCAGATAATACAACTTGCCACGGGAAAGTATATCCGCGATAAGCTAAATGTCATTATCATGGGCGCAAGCGGTGCGGGAAAAACGTTTATCGGTTGTGCTCTTGGAAATGCCGCTTGTAGACATCTTTTTTCAGTCAAATACATTCGCTTGCCGGAGCTTTTAACCGATTTGGCCATT
Source organism: Candidatus Desulfosporosinus infrequens (assembly GCA_900290375.1). GTDB lineage: Bacteria > Bacillota > Desulfitobacteriia > Desulfitobacteriales > Desulfitobacteriaceae > Desulfosporosinus > Desulfosporosinus infrequens. The sequence continues at coordinate 962 of OMOF01000041.1, read as the reverse complement.
GCCAGAGGAGATGGGCTCTACAAAAAAGTAATTAGTCACTACAAGAAAGTACAGTTGCTTATTTTTGACGAATGGCTCCTGACGCCATTAAATGAGAATGAAGCCAGAGATCTGCTTGAAATCATTGAGGCTCGTCATGGTGAATCCTCAACGGTTTTTATCTCTCAATTTTCGCCTGCAGGCTGGCACCAGAAAATCGGCGAAGGAACCATTGCTGATGCTGTTCTCGACCGCATCGTCCATAATTCGTATGAAGTCTTAATTGATGGCGATGAGTCCATGCGTCAGCGAAAAGGATTGAGAAAGTAACATAGCGCCTTCGGCGCAGGGTTTATCGCATTGGTTTTCCAGAGAGGGCGAATAAAAAAAGAGCAAACTTCAGCATTCCGTGCTTCGGTATCGCTCTCTCTGCTAAACCTCATGAGCCGCTCGAGTCGCTCCCCAGCGTAGCTCTATCCTGCACATGAGTAAAAGCAAAATGATAGTATCACCTAAGCCGCAAAACTTCAATAATTGGAGTGCACTATTTTTCCGATAGCTATGCACTAATTTTCCGAGTTTGATGCACTCACTCACCGAATTAACTGCACTTAGAAAACGAAATATTCACAATAATCCATAACTTTCCTCAATTCCATTTTCAACTAATGTGAGAAAGGCCTTTCCTGCTTTCATAGAATTAGGCCTTATTTCCGGTATTGTTTGGTACATGAAAGAAGTAAAGATGGTAGGTGGAGGTACTATAAATAATGATAATGATAATGATAATGATACTAAGGTCGAGAAAATTATAACATTTCTTTTACCTAATGAAGAAAATAGAAAAATGTGTTTGTCTTTATTCCTAGAAGCACTTAATAAGGCTAACTCATTTGGTAGCAACAAGTGGGGTACATACTATCAAAATGATGGTCACGGTATTCGCCTTTTAGTAGGTAGTCTCATTGTATTCACTATTCATG
>OMOF01000469.1 GCA_900290375.1 Candidatus Desulfosporosinus infrequens | reverse complement strand
CTAGTGAATTCTGGGACTTAACCCCAGCTGAGTACAACCTCATCATTGACGGGTACGCGGAGACACGGAAAGAAACCATGTACCGCGGTATCAGAAACGCTTATTACACCGGATGCTTTGCCCAAGTTGAGAAGCCAACGGAATTTTACGACAAAATTGTGAACAATCTCAGTGCGGAGCCCCAAACTGCGGAAGATATGTTCAGTGTTCTTAAAAACGTTACGAAAGGCACTCAAGACGGAGCGTTAGATTCGCGATTCCACATCCCACTAAAACTCATGCCGGATTTCGACGTGGGCGTTTTTAGTTATATTTACTGGATGGAAGCGGAAACGTTCAAATTGTATTTACCCGATGTAGCATTGTCGTTGGATGGCGAGGTTTTAAAGCCGAACAACTGTATGTATTTTATTAAGGCGGGGCTAGTGAACATCAAATACAACGGTCAGGTTTACACGATTGTAATGATAAGAGCTGGAAGCTAAACTCCAGCCCTTTTTTCAACGAATCAGAAAGACTAAAAGTAGTCTAACCCCTTGCGTTTATATGACTATTGTAAATTCGAGATTGTTGGTAGTTTACCTCGCCTGGCTCTTTTCGATATCCTTGGTATTCCGGCTCTCGCTGATATCTCTGAAATTCCGGATATCTTGGGTATCCTTGATATTCCGGATATCTTTGATACCCCTGAAATGCTCTGTTGGTTACCTCTTCCCGATATTCCCGATGGAATGGCTCTACCGGTTGGCAATAGGGATCATAACAAGAGTGGATAGGATGACAGAATTCATAGATCGGATAAGGCCAACAGCATATATGCGCATAAGGATGCATAGCACCTTCACTCCTTTCAATTATTAGTTGGATCCTTATACCAATATATGGGATAAAAGAGTTGGGGAAAGTTGGCCTTTTTAAAATATCCTTGCAAAGTAATTTTACTAGATTTTGAAGAGTCCTAGTAGAAACTTTTTACTTTTTCATGTAAAGGGGGTGATGGAAATGAGGGGGACCGTCGGAAATATTATTGCTCGTGTTGGAGCCGATATTTCTCCGTTGGCAGAAAGCATGAAAGAGGCCCAGAACACAATCCTCACTTTTAAAGATGAATCATTGGCGGCCCTCAAATCTTTCGGCCTACCGCACATCAGCAGCACCAATTTAGTTGAAGCCATTCAGTCGGGCCAACGCGTCGTCGTTAACTTCGCGCAGGAGTCCGGGGAAAGCCTAGCCCAATTCCAGCAGCGGGTTAGAACCACCTTCGCGGAGGCTGGGATTGATATAACGGCCTATGAAGCAGCCCTAATGGATGCCGATAAAGTTCATGCCGAGTTTGCCAAAGGAGCAGTTAAGAGTTTCCAGGCGGTCAGTGCTGCGGCTGAAGAGGTAAACAATAAGGCACAGGATCTTAGAGATTCATTAGGGAATTCGTTCTCTGGAATACAGGCCAATTTTGGTGCCTTCAAAGATTCAGTGGTAAACGCATTCCAGACTATGACAGATGGTAGCGCGAGTTTCGGCGATAAAATAGGAGCAGTTTCCAATGTGGTTGTGGATGGCTTTGGACTTATGACTGGGGCCATCGAGATATTTATTGCCATTGAAGTTGTGAAGAAAGTTGGAGAGTGGATAAGTGAATTAGAAGACCTCGCTGCCGAG
>OMOF01000857.1 GCA_900290375.1 Candidatus Desulfosporosinus infrequens | reverse complement strand
CCATTTTTTATCAATATTTTTAATTACTTTTGGTGCTCCTATATTCTTATACGGAGCCTACTTGTTCTATTTAGATAGAAATATTATAAACTCGATATCGGAAATAGTGGCATATTTTCTTATCGTAGTTATAATGTCAAATAATTTTTTGAGTTTAAAGCTGCGAAAGATCTATTTTCTTGTAATATTCTATTTTATAGGTATAGGGATTCTCGTTTCTACAGGAACGATGGGCGCTGGAATGGTCTGTATCTTGTTTACGATGATTCTTTCTGGATGTTTGTTAGAAAGAAGAGAGATCCGTGTCGGAGTCCTTGTTAACTTATTTGTATTCCTTGTACTTACACACCTTGTCATGGGTGGATATATTTACAATGTTGGTCTGTTAGATTATAAGAGGGTGTGGTTTATTAATGCCATAACGACGCAAGCTTGTGGAATAGCAGCGCTTATCATTATGAATACAATATTTTCTGGGTTAGAGAATCAAATAAAGGTAATAATTGCCAAAGAGGAAGAGGTTTATCAATTAGCCTTTAATGATCATTTGACGGGGTTACCTAATCGAAGATTGTTTTATGACCGACTTGGCCAGGCGATCCTTCACGCCGCGCGAAATGAGCAGTCCTTTGAAATTCTGTTCCTCGATTTAGACGGCTTTAAAATGATCAATGATACCATGGGACATGCCATGGGGGACGAACTTCTTAAAAAAGTTGCTGAGAGATTGAGTAATACCTTAAGAAATAATGATGTCATTGCAAGGGTTGGAGGCGATGAATTTCTCATCCTCATACATAACGCCCCCAATAAGGAATCAATTGAAAAAGTATGTAAAAATATTATCAACGTTATAAAAGAACCTTTTGAGTTTCCAACCAATGAAATTTACATAACGACCAGTATTGGGGTTTCGATTTATCCCCAAGATGGGGATAATGTAGAGACCTTAGTCAAGAATGCAGATATCGCCATGTATGTTGCCAAGGAAAATGGCAAAGGAAAATATGCGTTCTGTAACGAACTCATGAAAAAAAATCTCGATGAAGTCATGATGCTCTCCAATGACCTATATCGGGCTCTGGAGTCTAATGAGTTGGAAATATACTACCAACCTCAGGTGGATTCCAGATCAGGGTCAATCATTGGTATGGAAGCATTACTTAGGTGGAATCATCCAAAGCTCGGATTAATAGGACCCTGTGATTTTATACCGATCGCGGAGAAGACCGGCCTTATAGTTAGTATTGGCGAATGGGTATTACGGACCGCATGTACTCAAACGAAAGCTTGGCAGGACTCGGGATTTCCGAATCTTTCGATCGCAGTAAATCTTTCGGTTAACCAAATTTCAAGTCGTAAACTTGTTAATCAGGTTTCTAAAATCCTAATCGAAACGGGAATCAGTCCCAAGTATCTAGAGTTGGAAATCACTGAAAGCATCTTCATGAAAGACATCAGCGCAATCGTTGATACGTTAAAGGAGCTTAAAAGTCTAGAGATTAGAATTGCCATCGATGACTTTGGTACAGATTACTCTTCGTTAAGTTATTTAAAAAAATTACCGTTAGACCGTATTAAAATAGCAAAGACGTTTATTGATGGAATCAATTTAAACCATATCGACGAATCAATAATTTCGGCCATTATTGTTTTAGGAAAAAGACTAGGCTTAGATTTAATCGCTGAAGGGGTAGAAACTGAGGGCCAACTTCAATTTCTGCAAACACAAATGTGTGATGAAATCCAAGGTTATTATTTCTATAGACCGATGCCTGTTCAAGAGATAGACAAACTTTTCCAAATGGGTAATAAACACAATTTCTAATTTGAAACAGATTAACTGCTGGAGAATTTTATTTTCTCTATTTGTACCAAAAGATATGTAAAAAGAGAAAATTC
>OMOF01000465.1 GCA_900290375.1 Candidatus Desulfosporosinus infrequens | reverse complement strand
CCTTGTTATCCTGCAGCCACATATCAACATTACGGAGACGTCGATACAATGGGGTTCTATGATCTGACACCTTGAACGTAAGTCGACTTGTCTGTATATTCGTCGCGTACCGTGTTGACCTGACAAAAAACCATTGGAAATAACGACCNNTAGAAGAAGCCGAAACTTCGAGCGAGTCATCGGCCTTTCAGACTGAAATACGGACTTGATAGCCAGATCCTTCACTCCCTCTCATCCTTGCGGGTATGTCATATAACGTTCTGGGGATTCCCGACAAGTGTCGCAGATCCCTCCATATTCCAAGGTGTATACGACACATATCGGGAATACGCCTTTGTCCATTGATCTGCTTTCGGTGTTTGAAACATTAACTTGTATGAGCATTCGCGAATTACTGGCAACTGAACATATTATCAATTCAACAAAATAACACATATTCCTTCATTTGGGATAAATATAAGTGAATACTGACAACTGCTCCCATAATGATGGAGCATTCCACATCATTCAATTAGAACCATTACTATCTGAGTTTAGATAATTAAGCGTGAATGCAATTGCCCTCTTTGTTATCTCTTCACATAAATGTGGTGGATTGTCCGGCTTAAATCCCTGTGGTCTTAAATCTCTACAGTTTAAACTTCCAAACTCTATTTCAAATTCCTTTGCAAAATAATAGCATCTAGTTACTATTTCTTTAAGTTCAAGACCTTTTTCTTTTCCTAAAATGCCAATAAACATTAATGAACCTTCAGCTAGTCCACACTGCGCCCCATACTTACCAGCTCCATGCATTCCAATCGCAGCATTAACAATTTGTGTCCCTAGCTTGATCTGAAAGATTTCCGAAAGAGTTATTAATATTGTAGTGGCACAGTTCAAATCATCATTCCAGTAAAGGCTGTGAACTCTTTCGTTAATATACTCCCTATATTGCATTATCTAACTCCCCCATATAGCCCATTAGATAATATGGTATTTTAGAGTTTAAAGGGAGTGTCCGTCATGGATACTCCCTAATTTCTTTATAGCAAATATTTACTTAAATCTGACAGAACAACTCTGCATTTACTAAAATGTCGAAGACTACCTGATGTTCTAATCAATATTCTCGCCTTAAGCAGAATAATATTATCCTCTATCTTCGTATATACTTGTCCACCATAGCATAGAATTTTTCTGCATCAATAGGTTTTCCTAAATAATCGTCCATCCCTGCATCAATGCACTTCTCCCTATCCCCCACTAAAGCGAAAGCTGTAGTAGCAATAATAGGTGTGTGCCGATGAACTTCTTTCTCCATATCCCTGATAATTTCAGTAGTCTCATAGCCACTTATATCTGGCATCTGGATATCCATAAATATAATATCAAAGCTCTCATCTTTCAATATATCCAATGCTTGTTTGCAACTAGTTGCTATTTTTAAGTTAATCTTTCTACGCTCGCAAAGTTTGTTCATAACCAATCCACTCACGTAATCGTCTTCAACCAGTAAAGCAGTACAAGCTGTTTCAGCCATAGTGGGAGCATCTCCTTTGTTTACTTTTTTATGCTCTTTCGCATCCTCTGCCTGCATGAAGATGGCGTTAAATGAGAAAT
>OMOF01000568.1:311-27011 GCA_900290375.1 Candidatus Desulfosporosinus infrequens | reverse complement strand
AGTTACAAGCGATTTGTAGTTTAGAGCCAAAATGTATTTATTCTGTGTTAATCTGTGTAATCTGTGGTTGATTAACTGAGTACCTGAGAGTTTGACCTGATTTTTTAGTAACCATGGGGGACGAAAAGCTGTCTAAAACGAAAAAGTTTGTCGATAATTCTCTGCCTTGTAGAAACACGCAGACATTGTGATATGATGTAGACAACCAATCAATGAATAAGCTAGAATTTGAAGCTTTGGGAGGGATGTTCCGTGCTTATTACCTGCGATAATAATATGCAAATGGGTTATATTTACTTAATGCCTAATGAAACAACGGCTGATTATACTCTTGAGAAAAGTGATATTGGACTATATTATGATGTAGGGAGTCTTAGCATACCTAGGATAAAATGGCTTAGCCTGGGTCAAAGCTTGAGTAAAATGCGTTTGGCGACTAGGACGTATAGAGAGGCTGTCGATAATGCGTTTCATTGCGAATATTGGAATGATTTAGATAGCGAAGGATATATGATCGGGATCGAATTGTATATGACAGAAGAGCGACTGTTGCCCTTGGTTGCCCATCAAGCCTTCAAACTTTATGATATACGTTGGCGTAACCAAGATTTTAGAGTGCTTACCTTGGATGCATATCATGATGTTCTTAATAAAAACAATGTTATTTATCCTTTATCCACAGAAAAAGACGCCTTTGTTATAGTGGCGATTGATCCATTATCCAAGATCGGTAAGATCATGGCCCTAATCTCTGCACGGGATGATTTATATCCAATCGATTACTTACAGAGGCCCCTGTTCATGTTAGCTAATTCAAGTCGCCATTTCAGCTAAAGACGAGTATCATATAGTTATAGAAAAAAAGAGAACGAGAAATGAACATAGGTACAACTGTAAAGTAGCTAATCTTGGGCTAGAGCTACGTTGCGTTGTACCTGGTTAATTTGTGCAATCAAATTCTCTTGAATTGAAGGAATTTGTGGAATGTTGCCGAATTATAGGTCAAGGAATGAAATGAAGAAGAGGGGTTTGGACTAAATTATGCTTACGGTGGAAAAAATCGGTGGAACGTCAATGTCCCAATTTCAGAATGTTCTTAATGACATCATAGGCTTTCCGGATTCAGAGGGTTTTCGTTATGGAAGGGTATTCGTTGTCTCGGCCTACGCAGGTATGACTAATATGCTTCTTGAAGATAAAAAGACAAAAGCTCCGGGTATTTATCAATGTTTTATTAAAGGTGAAGATTACGAATCCCACATGGAGGACTTACTTAAAAAGGCTCTTCAGATCAATGAGTCGTTTACCAACATAGGTTTGGATGCTAAAATATGTCGTGAATTCTTAGAAGAGCGAGTTAAGCAAACTAAGGCTTATCTCAATAGTATGGAAGATATCGTTGCTTCAGGATATATCGAGCGAGCTAGTATCTTCTCTGCCGCGAGGGAGTTACTAGCATCGATTGGAGAGGCTCATTCTGCCTTTAACACAGTGAATATCCTGCGTAATAACGGCATTCTCACCAGTTTGGTTGATCTAACAGGTTTCCGTGATTCTAAGCAGCTCTCGATCAGCGATCGTATCAAGAAATCATTTAAGGACGTAAGGCTTGATGAAGAGATCATTGTAGCTACTGGCTATACCAAAGGGATTGAAGGAATCATGCGGGAATATGATAGGGGATACTCCGAAATAACTTTTTCGAAAATAGCGACCCTTCTTCAAGCGGACGAAGCCATTATCTTCAAAGAATATCATTTATCTTCAGCAGATCCTAAAATTGTGGGTGTGGATAAAGCCATCATAGTAGGTAGGACGAATTACGATGTTGCCGACCAACTTGCGGACATTGGCATGGAAGCAATTCATCCTAATGCCTCTAAACCGTTAGAAATTGCAGGCATAAATCTGCGCATTAAGAATACCTTTGAACCCAATCACCCAGGCACAGTGATTTCCAACAATTATATTGGTCCACAAGCCAAGATCGAAATAATTGCTGGTGCAGATAAAATCGTAGTTTTGGAAATTCATGATTCATCCATGGTGGGAGAAGCAGGATTTGATCTAGAAATTATGAAGAAATTTAAACAGTACCAGATCAGTTACATCATGAAAACTACCAACGCCAATAGTATCTCTCTTGTCATCTGGGAAGCTGATCTTGATGAGCTTTTGGTGACTGAACTTGAAGCTAAATATCGAACGGTTACAGTTCAAGAGGCGGCGATCGTCTGCGTGATTGGCTCCAACATTGCCATGCCAAGGATTTTAGTTAGAGCTGCCAATGCCTTGGCTAAAAATGACATCAACGTCAAATGTGTGTCTCAGTCTCTCCGTCAAGTAAACATGCAATTTGTTATTGATCGGGAAATGTATACCAAGGCGATCATTTGTTTAAATGAGGATTTATGTTTAGGGGAAAGTCATTAAGCAATAGCATAATCAGGATGGTTGAGAAGGCTGTCCACTCGCTAAGCTAAAATAGGAGGAAATCATGTCAGTTGAGTCTGTAAAGGAATTTTTGAGGCAGAACAAAAAAGAGGTTGAGATCTTAACCTTTGAAGATACGAGCACAGTTGCGAAAGCTGCAGAGTCATTAGGCGTAACTCCAGGTGAAATTGCTAAATCATTGTTGTTTAAAATCCAAGATAGCTTTGTAATGGTTCTTATGGCTGGAGATAAACGCTTAGACAACAGGAAGTTTAAAGATAACTTTAATACTAAGGCTAAAATGCCTGAAGCAGAAGAGGTAGCTGCAGTAACCGGGCATCCGGTAGGCGGGGTGTGCCCCTTTGGATTAATACAGCCAATACCGGTCTACCTTGATTATTCCTTACAAGCATACGAGCGCGTTTTTCCTGCCGCCGGTGCACCTAACTCAGCTCTTAAGTTAAAGGTTGAGGAATTAAAAGAGTTGACAGACGGGCAGTGGATTGACGTAACTCAACCCTAAAATGACAAGAGAACCTAAATCCAGGTTCTCTTTTTTCTCGTATGAGTGCAGAGGATAGGAAGTGTAACCAGTGGAGCACATGCGCAAAGAAGAACCGTCCCCGATTGCATCAAAAAAGAACCGTCCCCAATTGCACATCCCAATTGCATCCCATCGTTTGACCAATTCTCCTTAAAGCATTAGTATTTAGATTATTGAAAGAAACAGCTTTGAAAGGATTGTAACTATGAACTCGGCTCCACACGAAAATGAACATGGCTTAAGACACTATTTGACCAATAAATATTGGGTTGTTGCTATCGCGCTGTTTTGCTCAGTTTTATGGGGAAGCGCTTTCCCCGTCTTGAAAGTAAGTTATGCTGAGTTGGGCATAACGCCCGATGATCGTTCTGCTATTATTGTCTTCGCCGGAATACGGTTTCTTCTGGCTTCGCTGTTCATTTTTGCCGTAATTATCCTAGGCATTAGGCAGTCGCCGAAGGTTAAATGGAAAATGTTTCCTAAGATCTTTCTGCTGGGTCTACTCCAAATCAGTTTGCAATACTACTTTTTCTATAATGGCTTAGCTCATACCTCTGGCATGAAAGGAGCCATTTTATCCTCGTCATGCATTTTCTTTGTGATTGTATTTGCTCATTTCGTTTATGCCAATGACTATTTGGACCGGCGCAAGATTATTGGCTTAATAGCCGGGTTTACGGGGATCGTCTTAATCAATTCTGGTCAACATTTTACGTTTGACTTCTCATGGCAGGGCGAAGGTTATGTTATATTATCGGGTCTGGTTAATGCTTTAGGAACAATTATCGCAAAACGGCTTGCCAAAGAGGTGCATCCCTTTGTGCTGACGGGGTGGCAAATGCTTTTAGGATCGCTACTCCTGATCGCAGTTGGGCTACCTGGCTTAAAACCTCATGCCCTGGTTTTTACGAACAAAGCCTTTTTTCTCCTCATCTATTCCGCCTTTCTCTCGGCAACGGCTTTTTCTCTCTGGAATGCGATTTTGAAACATAATAAAGCGGGAAAAATAACTGTCTATCAATTCATGATCCCCGTCGCCGGAGCCATTTTGTCTGCTTTCTTCATTCCCGGCGAACGTTTGTCACTTAATATGTTGATAGCCTTAGTTCTAGTAGCGTTGGGGGTGATCATTGTTAATTACCCGGTTAGAGGTCAGAGGTCAGAGGCTTAAGCTTCATTTAAGCAAAATCAATTATAAATCTAGGATATAATAAAGTGATGTCGTGGTTTGGGTTATCTTCATAGCAATGAAAATTGAGATAGGAAGTATGATATGGGAAAGACGTTAGTATTGACTGAAAAACCCTCGGTTGGTCGTGAGGTGGCAAAAATCTTGAACTGTCATCAGAAGGGTAACGGTTGTTTTATGGGCTCTAAATACATTGTAGTATGGGCCTTAGGACATTTAGTGACGCTCGCTGATCCGGAATTGTATGATGACAAATATAAAACCTGGAAGATGGAAGACTTGCCAATGCTCCCTGCCAAGATGGATTTGGTGGTTATGAAAGAAACTTCGAAGCAATTTGGCGTGGTCAAAAATCTCATGAAGCTGCCAGAGATTGATGATCTCATTATAGCGACGGATGCTGGGCGGGAAGGCGAACTCGTGGCACGCTGGATTATGAAAAAGGCCGGTTGGCGGAAACCCATAAAACGGTTATGGATTTCCTCCCTCACCGAGCGAGCTATTAAAGACGGGTTTAACAATTTAAAACCAGGCAGAGATTACGAACCCTTATATGCTGCAGCAGAGTGCCGCGCCGAAGCAGATTGGTTAATCGGGTTGAATGTCACCAGAGCCTTGACCTGCAAATATAATGCTCAACTTTCGGCGGGGAGAGTCCAAACCCCTACCCTGGCCATGGTTGTGGAACGGGAAACTGAAATTCGACAGTTCGTACCAAAAGACTATTGGTCGCTTAATGTCTTAGCGAATGGGTTTGTCCTGCGCTGGCAGGATAAAAACGGTCAAACTCGCATCTTTGACAAAAATAGAGCGGATGAATTGGTGGCCAAAGTGACCGGACAAACCGGGGAGATTTTAGAGGTTAAAAAAGAAGCGAAAAAGGAACTTCCTCCGTTGGCGTATGACCTGACCGAACTGCAACGGGATGCTAATCGCAAATACGGCTTCTCGGCCAAAACGACGTCTTCAGTCATGCAGCAGCTGTACGAAAATCATAAATTAGTAACCTACCCACGCACGGATTCGCGCCATATTAGTGAAGATATCGTGCCGACGTTGCCAGAACGCTTAAAAAGCATTGCCCAAGGGCCTTATGTGGACTTCGCGCGCAGCATCTTGAGAACCAAACTCATCATCACCAAACGGTTCGTGGATGGTTCTAAAGTAACGGATCACCACGCCATTATCCCCACGGAACAACCTGCCACGTTGTCAAGACTTAGCTCGGAAGAATTAAAGATCTACGATTTAATTGTGAGACGGTTTCTTGCCGTACTCTCTCCAGCGTTTGAATATGAACAAACGACCGTTAAGGTAGTCATCAAAGGGGAAATCTTTACGGCCCAAGGGAGAATCGTTAAGCTTAAAGGCTGGAAGAATGTCTATGCTGGGCCTAGTAGCTTAGACGATGAGGGGGAAGACAAGGAAGCAGAGCAAACCCTGCCAGAAATTCGCAAGGGGGAACTTCTGAAGAATTTGTCGGTTAAGTTAGCGGCAAGTAAAACAAAACCTCCAGCCAGACATACCGAGGCCACGTTGCTGTCGGCCATGGAACACCCGGGTAAATTGATTGACGACCAGAAACTGCGGGAAGCAATGGATCAAAGCCACGGACTGGGAACCCCGGCAACCCGGGCGGAAATTATTGAAAAGCTCTTTAATTCCTTTTATATGAATCGCCAAGGCAAAGAAATTATCCCCACGTCTAAGGGAATCCAACTCATCGGTTTGGTCCCACCCGAACTAAAATCGCCGGAACTAACTGCCAAGTGGGAACAACAATTAACGGAAATTAGCAAAGGTCGGGCTAGCAGTCAGACGTTTCTGACTGGAATCAGAGGGTATGCTACTCAATTGGTCTCAACGGTTATTGGCAGCGCCCAAACCTTTAAGCATGATAACTTAACGCGAACGAAGTGCCCCGAGTGTGGAAAGTTCTTGCTCCAAGTTAAGGGTAAGAAGGGCGAAATGTATGTGTGCCAAGATCGGGAGTGTGGTTATCGGAAAGGAATATCTCAGACCTCGAATGCAAGGTGCCCGGAATGTCATAAAAAAATGGAAATGAAGGGGGAGGGAGAAAATAAACTCTTCACCTGCGTCTGTGGGCATCGCGAAAAACTATCAGCCTTTACGAAACGTAGAGAAGCAGAAAAAGGAAATATCAATAAAAAAGAAGTTGGTTCGTACTTACAGAACCAGAATGACAGCGGGCTGGTCAATACCGCTCTGGCAGATGCATTGGCTAAGTTCAAGAAATAGTATAGAGAACCACCTAACTTGGTGTACACGGATTTGTATGGTTCTGGCGAAAATACTAGACAGCCGTCAAACAATGTAATAGGATATTGATATCCTATTACATTGTTACCTTTTTTAAATGGTTAGAGCATGGTGTCGCGGAGCCATGCCACGAACATATTACGAACCGGAGCAGTTAGCGATGTCAGCAAAGCATCCGCCACCTTGCTCCTATTAATGCTTCCACGTTAAGGTTTCTGTTGCATTGCACTGTTATGTTAATAAGGGTGTCATTGACACTGTTTTTACTGGCCGGATCAAAGAGTTTGAAAGTATCGGTGATTTTGTAAGAGTTGTACCGGAGGTCGCAGGTGCCGTCCAAATCATGGGCTTTAATAATTCTGCAATGGAGCCTGAGGACACGTTGCCTGAAGGTTTTCGTATCACCGGGGCTGAAAACCGCTTTGTTTATTTAGCTACCTGTGGGCTGGGTCCGGAAATAGGAGGTGAGGCGCACTTAGTTAGGAATTATCTCGAGTAACCTGTACATACCAAAAAGGAGGAGGATTATAAAATGTCCAAAAAGTTTCTCAGTACAGTTGCGGTGACTCTCCTAACCTTAGGGTTGGTTGTCACCGGGTGTGGTACACAACCGAGCGCACCGACCGCTCCCAGCACAACGCCATCAGCCAGTGGCGGAGCAATCAAAATAGGTTTGCCTTTGCCAATGACCGGCTCAGAGGCGACTTACGGCAAAGATATGGAGAATTCTATTAAAATGGCGGTTGATGAAATTAATGCTAAGGGCGGAGTTAACGGTAAAAATATAGTCACAGTGACGGGGGATGATGCCTGTGATCCACAACAAGCGACAGCAGCCGCTAATAAGCTAGTATCCGAAGGCGTAGTGGCGATTGTCGGCGGATATTGCTCAGGTGCAACCATACCGACACTAACAATTTATAATGAAAAGAACCTACCTTTTGTCATTACTGCTGCTAATTCCTCTAAAATTGCGGCTCAAAATCCTGGCAATACCTTCGAAATTAACGGTACTGCTGTGCACCAAACTCAGAAGGCTATTGAGCTCTTTAAAAAGTTGGGGGCTAAGAACGTAGCAATTGTGGAACAAGGAGATGCCTATTCAGCCGATTTGGCTAAGCAAACAGAGGATTCTTGGAAGGCAGCTGGGAACACGGTGGTTTCTCATGATGTCACCAACAAAGGGGAACAAGACTTTTCTTCCCTAGTCACTAGTTTGAAGTCTAAAAACGCCGACCTGGTTTTCTGGACCGCCTATTATGCGGATGGCGCACTTCTGATTAAACAGTTGCGTCAAGGTGGTTATAAAGGGGCTATCGTCGTGGGCGATGGCAGTAGCGACCTGAAACTTATTGAGATGGCTGGTGCAGCTGGGGAAGGCACTTATGTGCTGTCACCACCAGTTGCCGAATATTTGCCTACAGCTAAGCAGTTTGCTGATGCCTATAAGGTTAAGTACAATCAAAGTCCTGGGGCATACGCTCCTCTCGCTTATGATGGAATGAAACTGATGGCAGATGCTCTGCAACGGGCTGGAAGCACTGATGGAAAGACGATTATTAAGGCGTTGAGTGACACTAAAGACTTCATAGGTTTAGCAGGCAAAGTTAACTTTGCTGCGGATAAGACCTTGAAAGAAAGCAATTTTATCGTTTTGCAAATTAAGGACGGCAAATTCGTATTGCTGCCCTAAGTATTTCATCGCTTCTCGATGGGGGCTGGGGAATTTTCCCCAGTCACCATTTATCAGTGCGCCAGGCATGGCGATTAACAGAGATAGTAGGTTTAGAGTGTTACAGGGTTTAGATTGCAATTATCCCAGAACGTGGATGAATTGCTCGGGTGAAAGGGTGCACAAAATGGCAGTTTTTTCTATAGTAATCCAGCAGATAGTGAACGGGTTAATTCTTGGTTCATTCTACAGTCTGATCGCCCTTGGTTATTCCATGGTTTACGGCATTATTAAACTTCTGAACTTCGCCCATGGTGACATTTACATGGTAGGCGCTTTCGTGGGGTATGGGGCTCTGGGTATTTTAGGGAGCAAGTTAGGTGTCGGTTGGCTGGGAATTGCTGTGGCTTTATTGATCAGCATGTTTCTGGTGGGGCTTTTGGGTATGCTAATACATAGGGTGGCTTATCAACCGCTCATTAATAAGCGGGCCCCACGGATGTCGCTGTTGATTACGGCAGTGGGAGTATCTTTTACCTTATTTAACGGAGTTATGGTTTTGACCAATGGAGAGTATAAGACGTTCAATACCAGCTTAGGTTATGAGGGCATCAGTATTGGACTTATAAATATTACCTATACTCAGATTATCATGGTTGTGGCTACAGCGATTTTAATGCTTGCTTTGTACTGGTTTATTAATCGTACTCTGTACGGCAAAGCCATGAGAGCCATTGCCCTTGATCAGGATGCTTGCCGTCTAATGGGAATTAATGTGACCAAGACGATTGGATTGACCTTCTTTGTTGGTTCAGCTTTGGCCGCAGCGGCGGGCGTTATGGCGGGAGTGTATTATGGTAGTATTCAATTCTATATGGGTTTTGTGATCGGTCTGAAGGCCTTTACGGCTGCGGTCATCGGTGGAATCGGCAGCATTCCTGGAGCTATGCTTGGAGGCCTCGTCTTGGGGTTGTTAGAAACGGCTGGGACTCAACTTCCCTTTATTGGTTCAGCCTGGAAAGACGTTTTTTCCTTCGGGATCTTGATTCTCTTGCTGGTTTTTAAACCTACTGGGATTCTCGGTAAAAGCGAGATTGAGAGGATGTAGAGAATGGGTAATTCGGTAGCTTTGAGGGATCGTTTACGAGCTAGGCTGGGTAGCAGAAAAACGCAAGGGGTTGCCCTAGCAGTCCTAATTATTATGATCATCCTTCTCCCCCTGTTTGCCAATAACTATATAGAAGAAGTCGCGACGAATACCTTATTCTACATTGTGTTGGCCTTAGGATTGAATATTGTGGTAGGATATGCCGGGTTGGTGGATCTCGGTTATGCTGCTTTTTTTGCGGTAGGAGCTTATACAACAGGAATTTTTATGAAATTCGGCGTGAATTTTTGGCTAACTATACCGATTGCAGTGCTTTTCTCGGTCATTGCTGGGATAATCATCGGAGGGCCGACCTTAAGGTTGCGCAGTGATTACTTAGCCATTGTTACGTTGGGTTTTGGAGAAATTACTCGGATTACGGCTCGTAATCTGAAAATCACTGGCGGAGCGAGCGGCTTGGTTGGGATTCAACGGCCCAGTATTTTTGGGCATATCCTTAACCAGATTACCGATTTCTATTACCTGTTTTTTATCTTGGTAGTTTTAGCAGTTATAGTCGCTATGAGGCTTCATAATTCACGGCTCGGGCGGGCTTGGCAATATATTCGTGAGGACGAAGACGCTGCTGAAGCTATGGGGATTGATCCTGTCCTGACAAAACTGTATGCCTATATGATTGGGGCTGCTTTCGGGGGGATAGCAGGGGCCTTCTTCGCCGTTAAGATGACGGCCATTTCGCCGGAGACCTTTGCTTTTACCCAATCGGCTATGATTTTATTAGCGGTGATCCTCGGTGGGATGGGTAAGATACCCGGTGCAATCTTAGGAGCGGCTTTTTTAGTTCTATTTCCAGAAATTTTCCGGGGTATTGGTCAGACGCGGATGCTCTTCTTTGGCATCTTGTTGGTTATTATCATGGTTTTCCGACCTCAAGGGCTTTGGCCGGAACGAAAAGGGTAAAGACATTTGTAGGGGCAATTCATGAATTGCCCCTACAGGGTACCCATTTACTGGCAGGCATTCGGAATGAGGATAATTTAAGGTTATAAAAGACCGAGGCACAGCCGAGGTTTTTCTTAAAAAAAGGATGAGGTAGAATGTCTATTCTAGAAGTAAAAAAGCTTACCCTGCGTTTTGGCGGATTGACAGCAGTGAGCAACCTTAGTTTCGAAATAGCAGAGAATTCAATTACAAGTCTGATTGGACCCAATGGGGCGGGTAAGACATCTGCCTTTAATTGCTTGACGGGTTTTTATAAGGGGAGCGAAGGGGAAATCCTTTTCCAAGGGCAAAGTATTTTTCGGCAAAAGCCGCACAAAATCACCAAGCTAGGTATGGCTCGAACGTTTCAAAACTTGCGTCTGTTCAAAGATATGACAGTTATAGAAAATGTTATGTCCGGCATGCATAGTCGTACCTCGGCAGGGGTTTTAGGGGCCATCTTGCGACTGCCCAGTCAGGTTCAAGAAGAGAGGAAGATCAGGAAAATCAGCGCAGAGTGTCTGGATTTCGTTGGTATTTTAGATAAACAAGGTCGTTTGGCTCGCAATTTAGCCTATGGTGATCAACGACGGGTAGAGTGGGCTAGAGCGTTAGCCACCCAGCCCAAGCTGCTTTTGCTGGATGAACCGGCAGCTGGACTTAACCAAGATGAGAAGGAACAGTTAGTAGGACTGATTCGCCGAATTCGGAAGGATTTAGGTATTACAGTTTTGTTGATTGAACATGATATGGGTCTTGTGATGAAGGTTTCGGAAAAAATAGTAGTCATAGACTATGGGCAAAAAATTGCTGAAGGAACTGCCGAAGAAGTTAAGAATAATCCGAGGGTCATTGAAGCCTACCTAGGAAAGGAGGATGAGGAATGAGTGAGATGGCGCTCGTCCTGCGCAACTTAGAGACCTATTACGGTAAAATTCATGCGCTCAAAGGGGTGAGTCTGGAAGTGCCCCAAGGGAAGATTGTCACCTTGCTTGGTTCGAATGGTGCTGGAAAAACCACGACTTTGAAGACGATTTCTGGTTTAATCCAGGCCTCCTCCGGAAAGATCGAGTTTTATGGTAAGGATATCAATAAAGAAAAGGCCCACAACGTTGTCAGTATGGGGTTAATCCATGTCCCGGAAGGGCGGCGGATTTTTAAGGATTTGACCGTCAAAGAAAACCTAGAGTTGGGTGGTTTTACCTTAAAAGATGAAACCCAACGTCGCAAAGGAATAGAACACGTCTTTGAAGTATTCCCGCGACTAAAAGACCGTCAACGGCAAAGCGGTGGAACTCTGTCCGGCGGAGAGCAGCAAATGCTGGCGATCGGACGAGCGATGATGACCGAGCCGAAATTACTCTTATTGGATGAGCCTTCGATGGGTTTGGCACCCTTGGTTGTCCAAGATATTATGAGAATTATTAAGCAGTTAAATAATGAAGGAACAACGATCCTCCTTGTGGAGCAAAATGCTAAAATCGCCCTGAAATTAGCCGATTATGGTTATGTCTTGGAGACCGGTCAATTGGTCATGGAAGGGGATAGTGCCAAGCTTAGGCAGGATGAGAGAATTATTAAGGCCTATCTCGGAGAATGAAGCGGTCGTAATTTGCTGCTCGCGTCACAGAATTCTTCCAGTGCTCATAATATAGATTACCATGAGTTTCTGGAAGAGTTGTGAAAGGAGGAGACAAATGAACAAGCTAACTATCCTACGAAAGGTATTGGACGTAATTCAAGGATCTCAGCCTGTTCCGGATGAGACTATCAATAGCAACTGTAGCCCGGTTGACAGCGGGGTAGCTATTTTACCAGATGAGACAGCGGATGAACGAGTAATTGCAGATTTGTGTTGGAATTTTGCAAAAGCTTTAACCGAGCGCGATTTTGAGCGTTTGGACGGTAGGGCAGAGTATCATTTTTATACAGTGGACCATCTGATAGAACTAATCAGAAATAATGATGAGCAAAGTACCATAAAACTGTTTAATGAAAACAAGATTAAATCCAAGTTTGAGGATTGTGAGTTTCTCTCAATTACTTTTAGTGCGGACCAGGAGCAAGTTGTGGTAGTTTATAACGTAAGGACCTGTGTAGTAAGTGCCGACGACAAATACTTTAAAGAGCTTAACAAAAAGAACAAAAAGAAGAATAGAATCAGCGGAGGAACTCCTTTTAGCACTACTTACACGCTATTAGTAAAAAAGGAGAAAGGAACCTGGAAGATAGACAAGTTTGAAGCTTCTGAGGAAAATATTAAAATGGGCACGAATGTATAGTCCACTGCTGCAAAGAGCTAACAGGAAATAAATGGAATCAAGAGCCGTCCGGCAATGTTACTTTTTGTAACTTTGAAGATAGCCTCGACAGTTAAAACGCTGTTGAGGCTATCTTCGTATTCTACAAACTGAGGCCGCAAGGCCAACCGACTGACAAAGGTGACACTAGATGGCGGCAGGTATTTCAGCTATACTTAGGGTGGTGCCGACAGATACAAGGGAGGTTTTGAGATGACTAACCCGGTTCAGGGGCAGAAATACATGGAGCGAGTGAATCGTCTGAAGAAGAGAGTGTTGGGAACCCGCCCTGAGATGGACCTCGAAAACGCTAAGCTTCTCACGGAGGGATTTCGGGAGGCTGAAGGAGATCCACTCGTTGTACGAAAGGCCAAGGCGTTTCGTAAACAGTGTCGGGAGAAGACTGTCACGATCTGGGACGACGAGCTTATCGTCGGCAGTGCTGGGAGCAAGATGCGGGCCGGTATCTTATGCGCCGATACCTGCTGGTCTGTGTTGAACGATGAATTGGAAACGATTAACGACCGCCGCTACGATCCATTTCAGCTGAGTCCTGAGGATAGAAAGATTTTTGAGGAGGAAATTCGCCCCTACTGGAAAGGTCACTCAACCTATGAGGAGTGGCTGGTTCAGATTCCCGAAGACACGCGTGAATTACGGGATAATGGAGTGGTTTACATAGATCGTAAGGCCGTCCGCGGCTGGGGAGAGACGACGGCGGGCTACGAGTGGCTGATTCACGAAGGAGTTTCGGGAATTGTCAATGTGGTGAAAAAAAGGAAAGCTAAACTCGATATCACTGTGCCAGGCGATTATGAGAAGGACTATTATTTAGAGTCACTTTTGCTTGTCGCCGAAGGGATGGTGACGTTAGCAGAGCGCTATGCTTCGGAAGCTGATCACTTAGCGACCTTGGAAAATAACTCGCACAGGAAAAGAGAACTCACTGAGCTTGCCGAAGTTTGTCGGCAGGTTCCGGCCAATCCTGCGCGGACATTTCGAGAAGCCTTACAGTCGTTATACTTTTATCAGATCTGTCTATTTATGGAACAGAACGCAGCAAGCTATAATCCAGGGCGTATGGATCAGTATCTATGGCCTTATTACAAGGCCGACCTGGAAGCAGGGCGCCTCACTCCGGACGAGGCGCAGGAACTGCTCGACTGTCTTTGGGTCAAATTCAGCGAACCGTGCCTCTTTCAGGATGCGGTTACCGCTGAGTTCGCCGCAGGTTATCCGATGTTTCAGAACGTTTGTGTCGGAGGCGTGGATAACACTGGAAGGGACGCCGTCAACGACCTTTCTTATCTGATCCTGAAGGCAACGATGGAGGTTCAGCTCTATCAACCCTCGCTGTCGGTGCGCTACAGTTTAGCCAAAAACCCTAACACTTTTCTGAGAAAAGTAGTGGAGCTCATCAGCCTTGGGACAGGATTCCCAGCGTTCCACAACGACGATATCGGCATCAGGATGCTGATGAACAAGGGGATTCCGTTGAAGGAGGCCTTTAATTGGAATCCGTGCGGTTGTGTGGAAACTAACTTAGAGGGTCGGCTACGCCAATACACGGCGCTGGCGGACATCAACATGGGGAGCGTGATTGAGTTTGCCCTCTTGGATGGGAAGAATAGGAAAAGTGGTCACTATATATCCGTACGAACCGGCAATCCGCTCGAGTTTCAAACCTATGAAGAGTTTCTAACCGCCGTGAAGCAGCAGATCAAATATGCGGTACGCGCTGTTGTAAAAGGGAGCCATGTCATCGACGAAGTCTGTAGGAATCGTCCGGTTCCTGCGCTTTCGTTTTCCTTCAAGGAGTGTATTGAGAAGGCTTCCGACTATGCTTGGGGTGGAGCAAAATACAACGCGGGCAACGGGATCATCTTGATCGGTGTAGCGGACTTGATCAACAGTATGGCTGTAGTGCGACAAATAGTCTATCGGACGAAACAGGTGACCATGGCGCAGCTTTTGGAGGCCCTGAACTCGGATTTTGAAGGGTACGAAGAGGTACGCAAGCTCTGCCTAGACGCGCCCAAGTACGGCAACGACGACCCGTTGGTCGATGATATTGCGGGAGATATGTTCACCTTTATTGCCGACGAGATTGAAAAGTACAGCAGCAAATTTGGGCGCATGACGCCCGGGATTCTCCCTGTGTCCGGTAATACGCCGTTTGGGCTGGTGGTAGGTGCGCTTCCGTCCGGTCGCCAGGCCTGGAAACCGTTGGCAGATGGTATCAGTCCCAGTGGAGGTACGGACTTCAACGGTCCGGGTTCGGTGCTGAAGTCGGTGGCGAATATTCCTCACGCCCGCTTCGTCCAAGGAACTCTGTTGAATATGAAAGTGGAGCCAGCCATGCTGTCCACCGCAAATGGGATAACCCAGATGATGGCTCTGCTGAAGAGCATGTGCAGCCTTGGCGTCTATCACGTGCAGTTCAATGTCATCGATCAAGCAAAACTAATCCTGGCCCAGAAAAATCCGGAAGAGTACAAGGGACTTCTGGTTCGAGTGGCTGGCTATACCGCTTACTTTATAGAACTTGGCAAAGACGTGCAGGATGAGATCATCGCCCGTACCGTTCAGCCTGGGATCTCGGTGGGGTGAGTGTGATGAATGAGAGTGTGATGGTGGGTTCCGTGCTGAGGATTGAGAGGACATCCATCTATGATGGGCAGGGGCTCCGAACAGTGCTCTTCCTTAAGGGGTGTCCGCTCAGATGTCGCTGGTGCTCGACACCTGAGTCGCAACGATCGAATCCCCAAAAAGGGTACGCTCGCGACCTCTGCGTGGGCTGCGGAAGGTGTGTCCTCTCCTGCCCCACAGGGGCCCTTGCGATGGGGGAGGATGGTTTAAAAGTACTTACTGATTCCTCGAAATGTCAGAATTGCTTTGTCTGTGTCGCGAAATGTCTGCGTGATGCACATAAAAAATACGGCAGTTTCCTGTCTGTACAAGAAGTGGTGCGGGAAATCGCCAAGGATGAGATTTTCTTTTTTCACTCAGGTGGAGGTCTGACGATTAGCGGCGGTGAACCGTTGAACCAGCCCGAGTTTGTCGCGGAAGTTCTGCGGGAGTGCAGAGACCTTGGAATTCACACGGCTATGGAGACCAGTTTCCACGCCCCGTACGAGAGCATCGCCAAAGTTCTGCCCTGGCTCAATGTGCTCTATGTTGATCTCAAACATCTGGATAAGGAGCTTCATAAACAGTGGGTTGGTCAAGATAACTCCCTCATTCTAGAGAATCTTCGAAAGCTTGATCAAGCTAACGACCCGGTGGAAATCATTGTACGTATCCCCCTTATTCCAGACGCCAACGATTCGGATGCCAATTTGTCTGCCGTTGCGGAATTCTGCAAATCCTTGAAAAAACTTAGAGAGATAGAGCTGTTGCCCTATCATCGTCTTGGTTTGGAAACCTATCGGAATCTGGAGATGGATTATTTCTTGCAGGAACTGGTTCCGCCATCGCAGGAACGGATTTCGGAACGGGCCGATTTTCTGGCACTGCAAAATCCAGGCGTTCCAATTCGGATCGGTGACTGAATTTGTATAATCCTGTTTCGTTGGAACTCCATAGAAGGTATGAAAATAATTTGATAGGAATGTTTATCAATGAAAAAAGTATTTTCCTTAATCTTAATCGTGGGGATTTGCCTATCCATGGGAATCTATTTATGGCAGTCTCGGATGTTCAAAACAGTACAGATCCCAGATATTACACCAAATCAGTTACAACAAAGGATAGAGGCTGGTGAAAATTTTTATGTTTATTTCTACTCGCCAATCTGTGCAGAGTGCATTAAGTCCGAACCTAAGTTGGTTCAAGCAGTGCAAGATCTTCGAGTACAAAATATTGTCAAAGTAGATGTCCAAAAATTTGATTCTTTGCGCAAGGACCTCCAAATACAGGGGACTCCGACTATCTATGTATATAATAATCATAAACTGATCAAAGGTATTACCGGAGGTTTTAATACAGTTGATGAGTATCAGAGCTTTTTTAAAGAAACAGGTGGGACAAGTTGATTTTTAAAGTATTGCTTGCCGGCATTTACATATTTGCTGGAGGTTCAAAGATTATTAATCTGTACCTTTTTAGAGCCACCATTTTGGCGTATTACCCCTTTTTGCCAGAAGCATTGGCAGTGTTGCTTGCCATTGTGTTTCCTTGGGTGGAAATTTTGGCAGGTTTATCTCTAGTTGTGAATTGGAAAACGAAGTATTCCAGTAGTTTTTTATTTTTACTTTCCTTATTTTTGGTTGTTCAAACAATTCTTAATTATAGTAATATCTTGCCTTACGGGTGTGGGTGTTTTGGGTTTAGTGGACCGGAAAAAATTAGTTTATACAATGTATTTAGAGATTTATCCATTATGTTCTTAGCAGGCTGGGTATGTTTAAGTGAATGGAAGAAATAGAGAATCATTTTTCTATTCAAGGCAGCGCCGTCCAAGATAAAGGAGGAAAAGCGGTTTGAAAAGACAGATTAGTAAAGCTAACTTCTCCTTAATTAGCACAGAAATTGAACACTATGAAAGTAGCGGACTGATCACAGGGGAGCAAAAAAATGAGATCCTGGAGATTTATGAGCTAAAGGGTGGTCTCAACTTTATTCGGGTTGTGGTTACTATCGGCGCAATTTTGGTGGGTCTGGGGATTCTAAGTTTTATCGCTAGCAACTGGAATGGTATCAGTCATTTAATCAAACTGCTGATAATCTTTGGAGTTTTTAGCGGAGTAAATATCGCAGGATTTATGTTTTCTGAGAGTTATCCTAAGACTGGAAGGAGTCTTATCTATCTAGGCATGCTGGTTTACGGTGCAGGAATCTTTCTTATAGGACAGATGTATAACTTCGGAGGGGAATTCCCCACGGCATTTCTTCTGTGGTCTTTCGGGGTAGTCCCGATGGCCTTTCAACTTAAAGACAAATATTTAATGCTTTTTGCCAACATCCTGTTTGGCGTCTATCTTAACGGCTCGTATAATCTTGGTTTCCCTTATGCAGGATGGGTTGGGGTACCAATAGTGTATCTAGCGTTTAACTATTTTGAAAGATCAAAACTCCTTTTGTTCTTCGCCAACCTGACGACCTTAAGTTTTATTTTGCAAATTACCCTGAGATATGACGTAAAGGGTTTATATGTTACGCTGATCTTTTTCACAATTGGACTTTTGATGTATGGGATCAAACATAATCTAGGACCAGATATTTTTCGTGTTCAGGGCAACATTTTGCTAGGGGTAACTGGTGTGATTTTAACTGTTCCCGAACTATGGGACGTTCTTGTGCGTGGTCAATCGACACGTTTGGTGAGTATTCTTTTCGCTCTCGCCTTTATTGTCTTGCTGTTTGTCCTGATTCGAAAGGGGAGCCTAATTAGCTTAATCTTTGTGTGTATTACTATATTTAGATATTATACGGATACCTTTGCGTTTTTACCTAAGTCACTATTCTTTATTGTTGGGGGTCTGCTGCTGCTTGGCTTCGGTTATTACTTTGAACGGATGATGAAAACGCCCAAGGGGGGAACACTCGTATGAATCAGAAAAAAATGTTTATATTAGCGGTGTTAATTCCTCTTCTTATTCTTCTGGCAATGACGATTAAACCTCAAATGACCGTTCTTTTTGGGCAAGAAATCTTGCTGGAAACGAAGGCCTTTGACCCGACGGATCTCTTTAGGGGAGACTATGTTGCCGTAAGTTTCGTGATTTCGGATATACCCAAATCTAAGGTGACCCTGTCTATCGACAAGGTAAGCAGAAAGAATCTTTATGTGAGCCTTAAACAAGAAGGTAAGTACTATGTGGTGGATCAAGTGAGCGAGAATAAACCTAAGCAGGGCGTTTATCTTAGAGGGAAGTTTCAGGAAATGTACAATCAGAGCGGCGAGGTGGATAAATTCAACGTGGATTATAGTTTGGATAAGTATTTTCTTGAACAGGGCAATGGGAAGGGTCTACAGCAGGAATCCAGAAGTGGAGGGCTTGTAGGTACGGTTAAGGTCCTTGGCGGGTATGGAGTTTTGACAGGAATCGCGACCCGATAGTTCAACTAAACAATTAAGAATTATGCAATAAGGAGGACATCAAAAAGACAATTCCGAAAATTCATAGAAAGGGCAATCAAACTTTGTTCAATATAAATAATTAAAGAGTTATAGAAGGAAATCACTCCGTGGTGATAGAATATAGATAAAGGTTATTCTATTATGAGGAGTGGTTATTAATGGAGAATAGAGAGTTATGGGAACGGCTTAATATGGATTTGGAAAAACATGATGAATTTTTAGCTCCGCTGCCCCAGGTATTTACGGAACTTTTCTTGAATCGGAAAAACCGTCCGGCAGCTATGGGGTATTTTGACTTTGTGGTCGGAGATGTCCATGGGATTCGTGTGCATGAACTTTATGCCATGAAAGAAGCCGGAGCAAAGGTGTTTTCGACATTTTGCGTCTATGTTCCGGAGGAAATCGTGGTGGCGACAGGGAGCGCCAGTATCGGATTATGTGCAGGGGCCCAGTTCACGGTTTCTTCCGGAGAAAAGCTCTTACCTCGCAATCTTTGCCCATTGATTAAGTCAACCATGGGTTTTAAACTTGATCGAATTTGCCCCTATTTTCAAGTTTCTGATTGGGTCATCGGAGAAACAACGTGTGATGGTAAGAAGAAAGCTTGGGAGATTCTTAACGAATATATCCCAACCTATGTGATGGATCTCCCGCAAAAGAAAGATGCCAAAGATGCTCATCTTTGGGAAGAGGAAGTACGGGAATTCGCCTCCTTCATAGAGCGCGAGACCAAGGTGGAGCTAAGCACCAAGAATCTTGCCTTAGGAATCCAAAAGATTAATAATAAGCGCCAAGCACTTAAAAGGTTAGCAGATTTGAGAAAACATAACCCAGCTCCTATTCACGGCTTAGATGTTCTGCTGATCAATCAGCTCGCTTTTTTTGATGATCCGGTCCGCTTTGCAGCCAAGGTCAATGATCTGTGTGACGAACTCGACCTACGTGTCAAAGAAGGAATCGGCGTCGCGCCTGCTGATGCGCCGCGAATCCTAGTGACGGGAACACCTCAACCGCTTCCAGCCTGGAAACTTCATGCCTTAATTGAACAAACCGGGGCAGTCGTCGTCGGTGAGGAAACCTGTACGGGAGAACGTTATTTTAAGGATATGACCGAGCCAGCCGACAACGTGACGGATATGCTCGCCAATATTGCCAAGCGCCCCTTAAAGGTGAATTGTGCTTGCTTTACCCCCAACCAAGGGCGTCTGGAAGACATCAACTCTATGGCTAAAAATTTAAAAGCAGATGCTGTGATTGATTTTTCCCTCCAGTTTTGCCAGCCTTACGGTGTGGAAAGTTATTTCGTTGGTAGAGAGATGGAAAAGGGTAATATTCCCTTTCTTCGCTTGGAAAGTGATTTTTCCTCTGAAGATGAAGGGCAACTCTTGACTCGGATTGAGGCTTTAATTGAGATGGTTCGGGCGTGAAGCAGGTCGGTTTAGATCTTGGTTCGGTTAACACGAAGTTGGTGGTGTTAGAGAACGGGGAACAGGTATACTCTCAAGTGGTACCTTCTCGTTTTGATTCTGTCCAAGCGGGTATCACCCTGTTAAAGGGATATAGCGAAGAACACGGAGAAAAACCTGAAAAGCTTGTGGTGACAGGGTATGGCAGAGTCAACTTTCCAGAAGGTCGGGTTATTACTGAGATCACCTGTCAGGCTAGAGGCTGTCATGAGTATTTCCCTGATTATGGGTATATCTTAGACCTCGGTGGACAAGATGCTAAGGTTATCAAGAAAAACGCCCAAGGTAAAATCGTTCAGTTTATTATGAATGACAAGTGTGCAGCCGGAACGGGTCGTTTTTTGGATATTATCCTCAAAGGATTAGATCTAACCGCGGAGGAACTGAATTTAGCCGCAGAGGCTAAACCGATGCCTATCAATTCCATGTGTACGGTGTTCGCAGAATCTGAGGTCATTACCATGCTTGCTAAAGGGATCCCCAAACCTGAAGTGGTGGCAGGTCTCTTCAAGAGTACTGCTAAACGTTTAACAAATTTTGTGGAGTCAGTTGGACATCCAGAATGTTTAATTTTTACTGGAGGAGGAGCACATTACAGCCTCTTAGTCCGCTTTCTCGAACGAGAGTTGAAAGGGCAAGTCGTGATCCCGCCGGAGCCTGAGTTGACAGCCGCTTATGGTGCAGCCTTACTGGCCTGACCTATGGACCTGTGTAGAACATAGCACTTGCCTAACTGAGCAGGTGCTATGTTTAATTGAAAATAATAGAGGAATAATTATAAATAGAACTTTGGGGAGGATCACAATGGATAGAGAAGAAATTATTGCCGATGTTAGAAAAAAAGCAGGAGGGTGCTTCCAAAAAGGTGAGTTTTATTGTTCAGAATCCGTAATTCATACCCTCAATGAATTTTTGGGCTGGCCCTTTGATCGTTCAATTGTCCGTTTGGCCGCCGGTTTCCCGGTCGGAATCGGTAGGTCTGGTTGTATTTGTGGCGCGATCAGTGGAGGGGTAATGGCATTAGGAATGGTCTACGGCAGGGACCCCGGCCAACCTATGAACAGTAGAATGTTCCCTGTTGCTGCTGAACTTCATGACCATATTAAGAAGTTATATAAAAGTACCTGTTGCAGGGTGATTACTAGAGATTTAGTCTTTAACTCTCCTGAACGGAAAGCACACTGTGTGAAAATCACTGGGGAAGTTGCGGCTTGGTTAGCAGATAAATTTCTCGATGATGAGGAGCTTAAAGAGAAAATTCAACCTGTAGAATTATAGGGGAATCAAAGTGAAAAAAACCCTCCCAAGCCATTAGGCTTGGGAGGGTTTCAACACTTTTCGATTTACCAGTTGCTACGGGTGCGGGGTTGATAGCACTCACGGCAATATACAGGTTTGTCGCCAGAAGGTTGGAAAGGAACCGTAGTTTCTTTACCGCAAGTAGCGCAAATTGCTGGGAACATTTCGCGTTGTTGACGAGCATAACCGCCGCCGCCTTGGTTTCTGGTTTGCTCTTTCTTAGCTGCACGGCACTCAGGGCAACGACCAGGTTCATTAGTGAACCCTTTTTCTGCGTAGAACTCTTGTTCAGACGCTGAAAAATCAAAATCCCGACCACAGTCTTTGCAACTTAGCACTTTGTCATTAAACATTAAAAAAACCTCCACTACTATATTACCCGCTACATGGTAAGTTCATCAGCTTCTTCCCAGAGCCGGAGCAATAGAGAAGGTTTGCGTAAATCCATTAGTATTAACGAGCTTTCTTCAGTATATTCCAAAAATCGAGGTATGTCAAATATTAATCCCATTTACATAAATTTCTTCATAATAAAGGGTATCATACCTACTAACATGATAATTATGAAACTTTTGCTGATTTAAGAATACATGGTTTCTAACAATACCTTAACATCTTCGTTTTCGATATATTCATCGAAGGTCATTACCCGATCAACTAGTCCTTTAGGTGTGATTTCAATGATACGATTAGCAATGGTTTGGACAAACTGGTGATCCTGGGATACGAAAAGAATATTGCCATTAAGATTCGTCAAAGAATTATTGAGAGCCGTAATGGACTCCATATCCAAGTGGTTGGTGGGTTCATCCAACAGTTGTACGTTCGAGCCACTGAGCATCATTCGGGAAAGCATACAGCGCACTTTTTCCCCCCCCGATAGAATGTTAACTGGTTTCAACGATTCATCTCCAGAGAAAAGCATTCTTCCTAAGAATCCTCGTACAAAGGATTCCTCTGGGTCTTTAGAGTATTGTCTCAGCCAATCAACTAGATTCAGGTTAGTCTCAAAATAGGACGAGTTATCGAGTGGGAGATAAGCTTGTGTCGTGGTAATTCCCCAGCTGAATTCTCCGCTGTCTGGGATAATTTCGCCCATTAAAACTTTAAACAAGGTCGTCTTAGCATTGCCGTTGGGGCCAACGAAGGCAATCTTGTCTCCTTTATTGACGATAAAGGAGATATTATCAAGCACCTTTTCGCCAGCAACGATGACAGTTAAGTTCTGTACGGTCAAGATATTATTGCCGGCTTCTCTGTCCGGGGTGAATGCAATATAAGGATATTTACGGGAGGAAGGCTTAATATCATCCAGAGTTAACTTTTCTAATTGTTTCTTACGGGAAGTTGCCTGCTTAGCTTTAGAGGCGTTGGAGCTAAACCTCTGAATAAATTTCTGTAAATCCTCTATCTTATCTTCTTTTTTCTTATTAGACTCTCTCATTAACCTTAAGGCTAATTGACTTGATTCATACCAAAAATCATAGTTGCCAACGTACAACTGAATTTTACCAAAATCTATATCGGCAATGTGCGTACACACTTTGTTCAAGAAATGCCTGTCATGAGAGACCACAATGACGGTATTTTCATAATTGTACAGAAAGTTTTCTAACCATGAGATCGACTGCAGGTCCAAATGGTTGGTAGGCTCATCGAGTAACAGGATATGAGGATTACCAAATAGGGCTTGGGCGAGTAACACTCGGACTTTTTCGTTCCCGTTAAGGTCTTTCATTTTGCTACTCTGCAGGTCCTTACCAATACCTAAGCCCATTAATAATTCCGAGGCCTCAGCTTCAGCTTGCCACCCATTGAGTTCAGCAAAATCACCCTCTAGTATGGAGGCCTTAATTCCGTCCTCTTCAGAAAAGTCCGGTTTAGAATAGAGTGCATCCTTCTCTATCATGATCTGATATAGCCTAGAATGCCCCATAATTACGGTATTCAGCACTTCGGATTCTTCGAATTCAAAGTGATCTTGTTTCAAAACGCCAATTCGTTCGCCAGCCGTTAGAATGACATCACCACTGCTGGAGTCTACTTCACCAGAAAGTATTTTCAAAAAAGTAGATTTTCCTGCGCCATTGGCTCCAATTAACCCGTAACAGTTTCCTGGGAGAAATTTCACATTAACATCTTCAAATAATGCCCTCTTGCCGAATCTTAACGTTATCCCACTAGTACTAATCATTCTTAATCTTCCTTTATAATAAATTTATTTTTACTCAAGGATTTATTATATCATTCTATCATGAGAAGGTATAGATGGCTAGATTTAGAAGGATTAGATACAATTAGGAATCCAGTGGAATTCAGAATGGGGAATTCAGTGAATCTGATCGCCTTCTGCTTCATCTGATATATTTCTCAGGACCAAAATGCCAGACATAGTTTTAGGGAATCCTGCGCTGGGACCCACTAGGAGAATTGCGTGTTCAATCTCTTCCTTGGTGCAACCGCTAGATAAAGCTTTTAAAATATGAGTTCTTAGAGCTCTAGGATATTGGCATTCTGTAGACAGTGCCACTTTAATTAGCCAACATGTCTTTTCATCTAAAGGGCCACCTTCTTTATGTACTAACTGACCATATTTTTCATAGGCCTTATAAATATTCTCGTGATGTTCTGTAAAATACTTTAGGTTAAGTTCTGTACTGTCAAGGTTGTCAAAATAATCATCCATGAAAGTTTCTCCTTTAGGCAGTTTTCCATATTATTCTCCAAACAATTATTTTCTAGTCACATCCGTATACTTTCTGGAGTGTCCCTTCTCGCCAGCACGGCACCAAGCTAGCCCTGGCGGTGTTCTGAGCTCAAACATCCTGTTCAAGGTATGGCCTCAGCGCTTCGCCGGTAGTTTCGATTTTGCTCATTTTTAGGGTATAATTGCGATATTGATATTGATCAAGGCGTATCTAAATAGGAAAAGGAGAGAGAATTTTGCCGAAAATGGAGATAGATTTAACGAAAGAAGTTAGAGCGGTACTCGTTGAGAGCTTAAAGAGATACTATTGGAATGAGAGGAATGAAGAGCTTAGTAGTTTAGGGGCGGAGTTACTCCTTGACTTTATCGTGAACGATATAGGACCGTATATTTACAATAAAGCTATAGAAGATTCTTATGCGTATATGAATGAACGAATCGAGGATTTGCTTGGACTTGAGAAACGTCCGAGGTAGGGGGAAACTGCTTGAATATGCTGACTTCATTTCAACCCATCATTGATGAGCGATCACGCATCCTAATACTTGGGTCGATGCCCGGGATAGAATCTCTGAGATTACAGCAGTATTATGCAAATCCCAGGAACCAATTCTGGAAGATACTTTATGAGCTTTTCGACACTCAAGCCAGTCAGGGATACGAAGAAAGGGTGTCTTTTATTAAAATTAGAAAAATTGCCTTATGGGATGTCATCGGAACTTGTTATCGGGAAGGTAGTCTGGATTCTAAGATTCGAGAAGAGAAAGTTAACAACTTTAGTGCTTTGTTTGAGGCATATCCTGACCTAAAAGCGATTCTGTTCAATGGAGGTAAAGCGTACGAAACCTATAAAAAGTGGATTGGATTTGGTGCGTCGTCGAATATTACCTTTCATAGGCTTACCTCTTCTAGCCCGGCGAATACTAAAAAATATGAAGAAAAACAGAGGGAATGGAGCGTCATTAGAGATATTCTAAAGGATCGGTAACGTTTTTGTCAGATCTTCAAGACATGCTTCTAGTGTACGACAGCCTGAGGGATTTAATCAAAGCAAGAATATTAAAATTAGAAAGACACCAAGTAATGAATTTGCTGGGTGTCTTTTTATAATAGCTCTTTAATGCAATAAAAATGTAATAATAATGGCATATTTTCCTGTTATTATCTTAACTAGAAGAGAAAATGTACTTGTAATCTTGATAACATCACTATTGTTCGCAGGAAAACTAATTTGCATGGGTAATGGGGGGGCGTTTTAGTTTTATCAGGGGGATTATTTGTGAATGAGTTGAAGCATCTTCAACGCTTCAACGGATCGGAGTAGCAATGACCAAAAGTAAAGTAAGATCACGAAAAATCAAAGAACTAAAATCAAAAATTGAAAATTACCATCACCTAAGTTTACATTCTTTAACTCCAACTTGTTTTGAGACTACAAAAATGTTTTTATTTATTAGTATAGGCTTATTGTCTAAGTTACGTCCAAATCCAGTAGTATTTGTGGCAACCGTAGCAGAAACGTAGCGACTTTGCAGCGGAGACACACATCTACTCCAGCTTCAGTGAGACAGTAGAACAGATCGCTCTAAAATGCAGATGTAACCATAAAGACATTGGCATATTGTTAATTTGAGAGGATTGATAAAATTTAAGAAATCGTCTAAAAAGATGCGATTTATATCATTACTAGTATCACTATCTCTGGGAATTATGATGGCAGTCCCCACAATAAGTATGGCAGCCCAACCGCCAGCGACCCTCGGAACAACCTCCACATTTGCGGTTTTGGCTGGCTCGGCAATCACCAATACAGGAGTGACCACAATCAACGGAAACGCTGGCGGAGATATCGGACTGTCTCCAGGCAGTGCGTTCACAGGGCAGGGGAGCGTAACAACGAGTGGGGCTATACACGTGGATGATGCTAGTGCACTTGCGGCCAAGTCCGATCTAGTAATTGCCTATAATGACGTTGCAGGAAGGTTACCTGTCACTCGCATTTCCAGTGAGCTTGGTGGGACTACCTTGACTCCTGGCACTTACGATTCAGCCGACGGCACTTTCCAGATAACGGGCACTCTCACGCTCGACGCCCAGGGCGACTCCTCTGGCGTCTTCATATTTAAAACTGCCAGCACTCTTATTACCGCATCAGGCAGTATGGTTGCCCATATCAACAGTGCTTTACCCTGCCAAACCTATTGGCAGGTTGGAAGCTCCGCGACTTTAGGTGCAAATTCTCATTTTGAGGGACACATCTTGGCATCGGCGTCCATCACAGCGAATACCGGTGCAGCTATAGTTGGACAGTTGTTGGCAAGTAATGGCGCGGTCACGCTTGACACCAATACCATAACAAATGTGATATGTACAACACCACCACCACCAGCGCCAGCCGTCCTTCATGTCATCAAACATGTGATTAATGATAATGGTGGCGNNNAAGAGTGCCGGTAGTGATGTTGCTGGCAGCCCAGCCCTTGGTGCTGAATCGCCGGGAACTTCCTACACGTTGCCAGCGGGTACTTATGTAGTGAGTGAAGACGCATCGGCAGGATATACCGAAAGTTATAGCGGGGACAGTGATTCAAGTGGCAATATCACTTTAGCCTCCGGCGATAACAAAACTGTAACGATTA
>OMOF01000568.1:0-301 GCA_900290375.1 Candidatus Desulfosporosinus infrequens | reverse complement strand
CCTTCATGTCATCAAACATGTGATTAATGATAATGGTGGCACAGCAGTAGCTGCTAGCTTCAATCTGCATGTAAAGAGTGCCGGTAGTGACGTTACTGGCAGCCCGGCACTTGGTGCTGAATCGCCGGGAACTTCCTACACGTTGCCAGCGGGTACTTATGTAGTGAGTGAAGACGCATCGGCAGGATATACTGAAAGTTACAGCGGGGACAGTGATTCAAGTGGCAATATCACTTTAGCCTCCGGCGATGACAAAACTGTAACGATTATCAACGATGATATTCTAGTTGTTCCACCACCA
>OMOF01000104.1 GCA_900290375.1 Candidatus Desulfosporosinus infrequens | reverse complement strand
AAAATCCAAATGTTGAATCGTTTTAAGCTTATTGATTTCCTTAAAGACACTCTCTAATCCTGGCCGTCCTAGCCCGACTTTCCGGGGAAATAGGGTTAATTATCCTAATATATGGAATTTTAAGAGGGTGCCAAACCCTGAAACCCTTGGTACAGGCGGGTCGACTTTTCAAAACGCCATTGTAGTGACGTAATAAATTTAAAACCTATATATTTCCCCTTGCTATCCTGGTATACTATAGGTATGTATATTAGAGAATGTGTTACAACGAACAAAGCTACCAAAACTAAATATGTTACTCACCGTCTTGTTGAAGCTTATCGAGTTACGGATGGGTCTAAAGTGAAAATTAGGCAACGCATCATTATGCATTTGGGTACCTTGGAAGTACCTAAATCGGACTGGCCGAAACTGGCCAAGATCCTGGAAGCACGCTTAGCCGGTCAGAACTCTCTATTCGAAGATGACACTCAAATGGCTAGTGCAGCCGACAGAGCGATGGATTATTACTCATTTGTGCAAATGAAGGATGAGGAGAAATCTGCTCGGAAGCAAAACCAGACGTTTTGCTCCATTGACTTAGAAAGTGTCGAACATACCATGAGTCGTTCTTTAGGTCCGGAGTTAGTCGCTCATGCGTTTTGGGAGCGTTTGGAGTTTGATAAGCTGCTACAAACATGTGGACTCTCCCCGACCGAGCGATCTTTGGCCCAAGCCGTTGTGCTCGGCCGACTCATTGAACCAGCCAGCGAACGCCAGACGGGGTTTTGGCTGAAAAATAATACGTCCCTTTTGGAAATGTTAGAGGTTGATTTGAGTGAGATGGGCAGGAATCCTATCTACGAGATCGGCGATACGCTAATATTTCATAAAAAGCTGTTGGAGAAAGAACTCAGGAAACGGGAAGAAGCCCTTTTTCCCCGAGAACATTCCCTGTTCCTGTACGATTTAACGAATACTTACTTTGAGGGAGGGGCCGCTAAGAATACGTTGGCTCATCGTGCTCACTCTAAGGAAAAACGGAGTGATTGCCCCTTAGTCACGCTCGCTTTGGTCGTGGATGACCGAGGGTTTCCGATCTTTAGCCAGATATACAAAGGAAACCAGTCGGAACCCGAGACCCTGGGGGAGATTCTGAAGCGACTTTATGTCGAGGGTGAGACTCTTTTTAAGGAGACACTACCTACTATTGTAATGGACCGAGGAATTGCTACTAAAAATAATATTGAACTTCTCCGGCAAAAACACTATCCCTATATCGTGGTAGAGAGGCGAGCGACTGAAAAGGATTATGCCCAAGAGTTTACCACTGCGAAGGAGACGTTTGAGAAATTAGAGGATGACTCTAAAGAAGACTCTACAGCCGTCTACGTTAAAAAGATCATGACGGAGGATACTTGCCGGGTGCTTTGTTGGAGCGAAGGACGAGAGCAAAAAGAACGGGCGATGGATACCTTAAAGGAAAAGCGATTTTTGGAGGATCTGGAACGTCTGAAAGCGTCCGTTAGTAAAAAAGGCATTCTTTTGGCCACGAAAGTAGCTGAGCGAGTGGGTCGAATTAAAGAACGTTATCCTTCCATGGCCCAGTACTATGAGATATCCCTTGTGCTTGATGAAAAACAAAAAAAAGTTGTTAGTCTTTCCTGGGAGAATTTGCCCAGTCGAGAGAAACGCGCCACCTTAACGGGTTGCTATGTGATGGAAACTAGTCACAGAGACCTCGGTGCTCAGGAGATTTGGCGTTTATATACGACCTTAGTCAAGGTAGAAGAAGCGTTCCGTGACTTAAAAACCGATTTAGGGTTTCGACCGGTATACCACCAAATAGCCGAGCGAACTGAAGCGCATCTTTTTATATCCGTTCTCGCGTACCACCTACTCATCTTTATTGAGCGTGAGCTTCGGAACCATGGCGATCATCGCCGATGGTCCACGATCAAGGATGTGTTATCCACTCACCAACGAACAACCATCATAATGACGGACGATAAAGACCAAATACACCATATAAGGGTATCGGGGGTATCAGAATCCGAACATAAAGAAATCTATCGTATATTAAAGATCAAAGACCCACTCAAGAGAAAGCGATCACTGATGGGTAAGAGGTTGTAGTGCCAGAATAAAAATGAAGAAGTGAGATACAGCAGGGGTTTGAGCCATGTTTAGCGGAAAGTCGGGTTAAGGCTGGAATTAAAGAAAGATTTTCCCAACTGCGTCACATGGGCATTAAGACGGTCATG
>OMOF01000745.1 GCA_900290375.1 Candidatus Desulfosporosinus infrequens | reverse complement strand
AATTAGGCAAGGGTTCAAAATGGTTAAAAAGCGGTGATACAACAATGGGCCAATAGAGGTACTCTACAACGAGCCATATACTAAAGAAAACAGCACAGACCAGCCACCAATAGCGTGATAACCGATTGACTAGCCAGAAAAAAATGAGCCCTCCCACTAGAGTAATGATGAGCTCAATTCCAGCATTTTTCAAATATTCAATCCACCAAGCTCCCGGAGNNAGATTTTTTGTCAGTGGTATCCGATGTAATAAGAAAAAGGCAGGGAAAGAAATTTAAGCAGAAGCCATATGCTCATGATGGATATAGCCGAGACCAAACAATAGTGTCTGCTGATCTTCTGGATGCGCTGAAAGAAAGTCTGTCCCACAGAACTAAAGAGCAACCAAATTAAAAGAGCGGTTTGGAAAACAAACTTTATTATATAGAGAATGCGGGGAGCTGAATTGTATATTCTGGCCTTATTGGCCACAGTCAGTGAAAAAAACTTGGTCACTGAAGGGTCTATAGGTCCGGGATAGAGGGCGGACCTAAGGTATAAAAGAGCAAAAACCGTGGCCAATCCGATCAGGAGCAACCACCCGATTTTGACACGACGTATGCAGCCATTGGGATCGAACATTTTTGAATTCACCACCTTTAAATTATTATAGTCTCAATCTGTAGCGCAATGCTGAAAACTGAAAAAATATTTGACCAGTTTTTTGCTCATCAGTTGTGAAGTCGGTACTGACTTCGAGGAACATTTACGGTTATCTTTTAGAATTACTTAAGCCCAATTAAAGTAAGAAGAGGGATGGCTATCCCTCTTCTTTGCAAACTGTCGTATTAAATTTTGCTACCACCTTTAAGGTGTTCCTCTGCATATTGGATCATTCGTTTGGTCATTTGACCACCTACGGAACCATTTTCACGACTCGTACGGTCGCCACCAAGCTGAAGACCCATTTCGTTTGCTACCTCATACTTGAATTGATCTAATTGCTGTGAAGCTCCTTGAACTGCGGGTGTATTAGTGTTTCTCTCTCCTGCCATGTTTGTTACCCTCCTTAAAATTGTGTAATTAATTTTCGTTGATATGTCAAACGTATGACTTGTCAAACGTCAACGTATGAATTTATATTCTCCATATGGCGATGTTTAACACTGGTAACTTATATCAAAAAGGTTGCAAGTTTATTGCGTAATCCTTCGAAGCTGGGGCTTAACTACGGTTTCAACCTTTAGGATTCACTTATATTCTTTGTTTTTCCACTACGCCTGAAAAACAAGTCTAAACTTTGCGATAAATAATATCCTAATTATATCCATAAAACCTTTGCGGATAGGTGTTCTCGAATTATAAACCACTTTTCAAAGTCGCCTTATTTATTACGATTTCGACATGGCCCGTAACGTATAATGACGACACCGGTAAAGAATCAATCGCTCAAGAGGGAAATGTTGAACCGGAATACTGTTAAGGTGGGATGTTGGCGAATGGGTAATGGAATAAAGATTATTGTCGCAGATGATAACCGCGACCTTTGCCGAATATTGCAGGATTCTTTTCAAGATCAACAAGATCTAAACATAGTTGGCGTGGCTTATAACGGTTTAGAAGCCTGGGAACTTATCCAAACGAAAGAACCCGATGTGATCATTCTTGATATTGTGATGCCAAATTTAGATGGCTTAGGCGTATTGGAACGAATTAATGCTCGTACAACGATGAAACGCCCTAAAATTATAATGCAAACGGCGTTTGGACAGGAATCTCTCACACATCAAGCGATGATGCT
Source organism: Candidatus Desulfosporosinus infrequens (assembly GCA_900290375.1). GTDB lineage: Bacteria > Bacillota > Desulfitobacteriia > Desulfitobacteriales > Desulfitobacteriaceae > Desulfosporosinus > Desulfosporosinus infrequens. Next base: position 469 of record OMOF01000745.1, on the reverse strand, counting down.
CGGAGTTGACTACTTTATTCTAAAACCATTCGACTTGGATATTCTCAGCAAACGTATTCGCTCTTTAACGCAGGATATGTCGTCCGCACCTGCTCAGTTTTCTTCTTTGACTTCTCCTATCGTGGCGACGGTGGGAAGCGGTCTCAATCTAGTCAGTGAAGTGACCACGCTGATGCATCAAATCGGAATTCCTGCCCATGTTAAGGGGTACCAATATATTAGGGATGCGATTTTGATGGTGGTGGAGGATGTCTCATTGTTAGGAGCGGTCACTAAGGAACTCTATCCAGGGATTGCGAAAAAGTTTAATACTGCACCCAGCAGGGTAGAACGCGGAATTCGTCATGCGATAGAGTTAGCATGGGCGCGTGGACAAACAGATACGCTTAAACGGATCTTCGGATACTCTATGAATATTGAGCGTCAAAAACCCACTAACTCTGAATTCATTGCACTTCTTGCCGATAAA
>OMOF01000478.1 GCA_900290375.1 Candidatus Desulfosporosinus infrequens | reverse complement strand
AACCTGTAATTGCATTTCCGTTTGCATCCAAAACTTTTGCAGTGACCTGGCTTGTAGCACCGTTATCTGCTACTGAAGTACTGCTATTTGGGAATACGAGTTGTACTGAAGAAGCAGCACCTGTAACATTCACTGTCGTCGTCAACATTGTTGTTCCAATAGCGGCTTGAATCGTGTACGCGCCAGCAGCTGTGGCTGTGAACATACTACCGTTAAAGAATCCAGTTGAAGCATTTGCACTCGTTACGCTATAAACTACTCCAGCAGGAGTTGCAACCGAACCATCGCTGTTTGCAAACGTGAACCCAGTCGTTCCACCAACAGCAATTGTACTAGTAACAGGAGTTACTGTAGCTAAAGTCACAGCAGAGATTGGAACAGTAGCAACTTGCACAGTCTTATCTGCTAGTGCTGCAGTGTAGTTTTCGGTTTTACCAATAGCAGCCTCATAGTTAATTATGCTTCCACTGTCATCAGTAACATAAATGGGCAGATTCGCTAATTCACTCGCCGATAAGGCTGCTGAAAGAGCCGCTTTCGCTGTAGGATTCGCCAATGCAGTTAAATAATTAGCACTAATAACCTGTCCAGCAGCATTTTGATAAGTAATCATCGATGGAGCCGCCATAGCAGTTTGGCTAAAAATTAAAATAGGTACAACGGCAGCGCCGAGAGCCTTAAAACCTTTGGATATAAACATCGAGTTTCCTCCTTATTTTTAAAAACATTTTTTTGCAGAGGTTGGTAACAATAAAAGAATTGCCTACCTTTGTGCTGCAGAGAAACTTTAGTTTACTTAGGTGTTACTGATACAGTTTGGACACCTGCAGATGTTGTTGTCAAAACGATACTTGCTGTCGTTGGCAACGTACTAGCGTAGGTTATGTCTTTTTCATAATCTCCGTTTGTTGTGTTATAAGGTAATACCGTTGTGCCAGTACTATCTGTTACTGTAACACTTTTAACACTTGATGCAGTAACACCGTTCAGTAAGAAAACCTGATAATAAACGTCTCCGAAGAATCCTTTAGTCGCAACAGTCTTAGTGGTATCGATGTCAGTGACTGCAGATGGTGGTGTGACTGTTAGGACTACGTCAGTCGATGCGACAGTAACTGCGCCAGTGAGAATCGCACGCCATACACCCGAACCAATATTATTGGCAGTGACTCCCTGAACTGTAACGGCCGTCACGTTTGCTGCAGTGACAGTAACATTGACAATCGTATTACCAGTTAGTTGATCAGCAACAGTGGCGAATGTATAGCCAGTAGGTGCAATAGCCACAGTGAATGGAGTAGCAGCACTCACAGCTGTTCCCTTTTGATATGCTACACTATACGTAATGGATTGAGCAGTAGTTGTAGCAACAACCTTAGGGACAGTTAGGGTTACTACAGCACCAGCCGTAGAAATTGCTGTAGGTACAACCGCAGTCGTACCATTCATTACGGTGAAATCTGCGAGAACTGGAGCTAC
>OMOF01000463.1 GCA_900290375.1 Candidatus Desulfosporosinus infrequens | reverse complement strand
TTAGTCCGTAGCAACCAGAGAAAGCCTCGTCACCGATACCCGTTACTCCTGGCGGTATCCTTATATTAGTTAATCCTGAGCAATACCCAAAAGCCCTATTGCCTATATTTACCACTCCTTGCGGTATGCTTACACTAGTTATGCCTTGAGGACACATTATTAAAATCGTCCCAGTTTTGTTATAAAGCACGCCTTCAATACTTTTGTAGTTTGAATTATTTGTATCTACTGTAATAGTCGTTAACCCGGAGCACCAAGTGAAAGCACTGTTGCTGATATCTGTTACTTCAGGTGGTATTATAATACTAGTTAGGGTGCCTGTGCACCCTGAAAATACATCGGAGAGGTGACCCACGCCATCGCTAGGGCCAATGCTTGTTACTGGAAACCCGCCCAATGTACCTGGTATTGTAATAATTCCTCCGGGCCCACCGTAGTATGTAATTTGGGCTTTGCCATCGGTTACTGTGTAAGCATAATTCCCTTCTTGAGCTGCTTGTGCTAGACTACTACAACACAATAATATAGCCATCATCATTAGACCGATAAAAAATGTATGTACTTTGCTGATATTAAGTATTCTCATGATATCCTCCCATCTTTAATGTATATGTATCGCATACGAGCAGGACCTCGTTTCAACTACCCCCCTTTCATTATAAAAGCAGCTTTACTGAAACATTATGTACAGAAGTCTGTGAACAAAAATTATATTCCCTAGATATTACAGTCTAACATATGCTGGTTCGAGAAATTGTCGCAAATAGTCACAAATCCCTGGGCATTTGACTATTCCAGGGATTAGGGATAAATTTTATAACGAATATAATGGTAAAACAGAAAAAACGATACTTTACTACGAATTGTCCGTTATTTGGTTTGCCCTCAGTAAGTCACTCCCACAAACAGAACAAACCCCTTCAGCAATCCTGCGTCTCCTCAATTTTTCCTTATCGATACCACTAAGCTTTCTTCTCCCGATATTTCCTCTTCCAATATTCCATACAGTCATTACAATACGTCAACCTGTCCTTATACGTACCTTCTGCGGTCTGTTCCATGGGCCTGCCACATTGTGGACATTTCCCTTCCGATACCCGCTTTTGTCTAAGTAAACGTTTTCGGTAAGTATCTTTATGAGTTTTACCACAAAACCTCTGACCAGGCTTCTCTGGCACAAAAGCAATACCACATTCCAGGCAGAAGAATCCTGATGTTTCATTGTCAACATTATCGGTTACAAGATTTTCTATTGCAGGAGGTATAAACTGATTGGAAGGTTTTTCAGTATTAATCTTCACAGAAGGAGTAGGTAATGATACTTCTTTATATTTGAAGGCTTTTCTTTCAACTTTATTAGCACTTTTTCTCCTGTCCGGTTCATTTTCGGCAAACTCTCCTGGCCTTTGCACAACCCATTTATTCTTAAAGTAAGATGCATACCCTTTAACAATGTTTTCCACATCCCTATCAAGTTCACTAACAAATGGAATAATATTACTAACAACGTCAGGGGCTATCCGGCATACTCCTTCCCGTGTCTCGAAGAATTGTTTTTTATTAAAGCTTGTAGCCATACACCAGTCAAACAAAACCTTGTCCACTTTAGGTCTAAGCGGTTCAATTAGGTCATAAACAAGAGAAGCTCGGTTGGCGTGATCCGCATGAATAATGCCAAAATCAGAGTCAATTCCGTTTATAAAGCAAGAACGTTTAAATTTTGTTTCCAAGACAGCATAGAGATAATTTAATCCCGCATGAAAGGGATCAATAGCCTTGCGTGGAGAACAGCTTTTCGGAGAAGTCCGATTGCCGATTGTCCGCCAGTGGTTAGGAATTTTCGCAGACTTTTGCCAGGATAACTCGACACCTTCAAATGCTGGCCAATAAGCGGCTGCGGCTTGGGCTTCCAAAACCCTTTGGGCGTCAGGATTTAAAGAAGAGACTAACAACTCTTCCCGATTAGATGAAATAGTTAAAGCCTTTTCAATTCGTTGCTCCCGTTCTTCAGTCCACCAAATAGCTTGCCGGTATTTTGTCGACAGGTGTATTAAGGTATTTCGTTGCTGCTTGAACTTTTCCGAAAGTAGCCAGGACGATATTTCCAGGTTAAAACTGTTTGATGGTGTAGCTTGCCGTCTTTTCACGATGCCAGAAATGTTATTCTGTGGGATGAAGTCAGTCACAATATTTCCATCCGGATCTAAAAAGGAAACAATCATGTCCTGGTCCATCATCCACTTTATTGCATCAATCGTAATACTACCTGTTTGCCCAAGAATGACCAGATGCTCAATATCATTTAATCCTCGATCTAAATAATGTTCAGTAATATTGCCTTTGAAAGGAAATCCCTCTTTAATTTTCAGATGGCCGCTGTTAACTCTAATATCTATACCGTGGCCATTTAAAACCATAATTTTTTCGGACACAATCATCATCCCTTAAATCTTTTGTATCTTGTCATTCTTATTAAATTATACCATAAATTAATTGTGTATCGCGTATTTCTTATTATTCTTGTGAGTTAATTATCTTTATGGTATCTTTAATAAAAGTAATTAAGGAGTTGTTAATATGCACGATGAAAAATATTATAGCCCAAATGATATTGCGGAAAAATTTAATATTAAAGCTGATACGGTTAGAAAGTGGATTAATCAAGGTAAATTAAAAGCCTTAAAATTAGGGGATATTTGGAGGATTCCTGAATCGTCTTTAGATAAATTTATAAAAGAAAATAATAATTAAATTTATCTATTAAATATAATACCGGTTATTTTCATAAACTCCGCTAGCGAAAAGACATTATCCCTAAATATAATTTCCTCAATTAAATCCAGTTCATTTTCCGATAAAATGTATTTATTTTTTATCTGCATTTTAATTAGCAACGGGATTAAACAGGAAGCTTCTTTTTTATTTGGCTTCAAATTTAGAAAGGTAGTCATTAATTTTATATAAATTCTACTCGTACGCAATGTTAATGGATTTATATTATAAACCCCTTCTTCCAATCCGGCAAAGTGAACAAGTTTAGGGATAAAACCTTTATTTTGATTCTCCAAAAAATATTGCATTTCCTCTAAAATTGACTCGTCTAGTAGTGGACCTAAAAACGAAATAAATTTATTACCAGCATCGTTTTTAATTTTTTCTAATTGATCACTATATAAAGAACCTATATATTCCACTTCCGCCTCATTTTCAAATTCCTTAAAAAAAGAGATATCCCCGAAGGAAGTGCGTAATAATCCTTTTATAATTGGTTCTAGATCTTTATCGCTTAATGAAGAAAAATCCTTTGGAATAAGGTTACAATTCTTTTTGCCTCTTTCCGATTCAATTATTTGTTCCGCCATATCTAAAGCATCAAATTCAGGATTAATCTTTTCTTTAGCATTTTTGATTTCTTCCAAAATCTTTGTGCCAAAAATAACAGCCTTAATTTTATCTACAGAAATATGATTATATCCAGTCATAAATAAATTCCATGCTATGTCATCATTTTTGCGTATTCCGTTATTCTTCAGGTCACTAATAGAAAGTAATATTTCTATCGTTTCATCGGGATACTCTGTGCTGCTTCCCTTGCCTCTTCCCATACTCTTAGTTTTGGGTTCAGGGATTAATCCCGCTTTGTGATAATCACGCAATTGTTTTTCACTATAGGAAATCCCTTTTTCTTGGCATAGCTCCAAAAGCCTTTTACTATCCATTAG
>OMOF01000800.1:1028-1240 GCA_900290375.1 Candidatus Desulfosporosinus infrequens | reverse complement strand
ATATCCATAAATCAAAAAGGAGAAGTGTAGAAACTTCATAGGTAAAGCAAAAAAGTACGTCTAGCACGTGCTTTTTTTGTTTGCTCAAACAACGGTATGCGCATACCAAATTAGCGCAACAAGAAGGGGTCAACGCCAAAACTAACGGGCGTTAAATTATAAAATTGAAAGGGAGGTGGAGTTCCGAGTGCGCTCGGAATGAACAGAATGAG
>OMOF01000800.1:0-1020 GCA_900290375.1 Candidatus Desulfosporosinus infrequens | reverse complement strand
TTTAGTAGAAGGGTCCCCCAGTCGATTAATTGAGGCTTTATCCCCTAGAGATAAAGCTACGATTATGAGTTTGTGTATGCCTAGTGGGGCTAATGATTCGGAGTTAGCCCTGTATCTCTATCGATGCAAGGAGCAAGGCTTTGATCCACTTTCTGGAGAGCTTGTTTTACAAAAACGAATTTCTCAAAAAGACGGCACAGTGAAGTTATCATTCATAACAACGCGAGATGCCTTGCTAAAGAAGGCCGAGCTGAATCCTAACTATGGTGGTATGAATTCGGGTGTCGTCAAAGAGAATGATAATTTCCAAGTTGACACTGAGAAGGGAACGATCCATCAAGACTTTGGTGCAAAACGTGGGAAAATCATCGCTGGCTGGGCAGTAGTCTATCATAAGAACCGTCTTCCAGTAATTGCGATCGCCGACTATGCGGAATACGCTGCGGCGAACGCCAATTCACCAGTATGGAGGTCTATGCCATCAGCGATGGTCCAGAAGGTGGCAGAAGTAGCAGCCCTCAGACGACAATTCCCGATTCTAACACAGGGAGTTTATACGACTGAGGAATTGCAGACTGAAGCGGCACCAACCCCTAACGCTGTGTTAGTGGAAAAACCCGTACAAGAAGCATCTGTTACGAAAGCGCTAAAAGGTGAAGTCCGAATGCTTGATGAGGAACCTGAACTATATCAGGAACCTGTGTCTCAGACCGTACAAGAAACCGAACTGAAGGCACATGTGTCAGTAGAAGCACCGGAGGAAGTTCTACCTACAGCACCAGTCGAAGCGACGGACCAACCCCAGGATGCCTATAAGCTTTTAGGGCTTGCCACGGGTAAGTCCGGCACTGGAACCCCGTATGCTAAGCTCGCGTGCGAGTACAAAGGACAGAAGCTAGTTTTACTAGCTAAGGGCGAAGAAGGACTTGCAGAGGCTGGAAAGCTCAGTGAGGGATGCTATTTTCAAGCTGAAATAGTGGAAGACAAGGGATTTTCTTTTGTTCAGACTATTACAGTTAA
>OMOF01000460.1 GCA_900290375.1 Candidatus Desulfosporosinus infrequens | reverse complement strand
TTAGCCCTATGTACGAAATTTCTAATACCATTTCTTATGACAACACAATGAAGCAGCAAACAGCGAAACCCAAGCCGGAACAAGAAGCTCGGTTTTGTCTGGAAAGTTCGCGTTGGATCAATGTTGGAGGATCAGAAAACAGCAACCAAAGCAAGGATCATTTTGTCAGAGAGCAAGGGGAAAAAGCTCTGGAATTAATTAGAGAATCGTTTCAAAAAACGGATGGTATTCCGAGCCTGTTTGTAATCTCTCCTTTCACTACCGTAAAAGCCGGATTAAAGAGAATGATAAGTACCATGCCGGAGTATAAAACGGATAAACGAATTCAGGAATGGGCGGAAAAACATATTGGCACCGTTCATACTTTTCAAGGCAAAGAGGCAGAAGAAGTGATCTTTCTGCTTGGCTGTGACAAAAACGCTTTGGACACAGTCAGGTGGGTCAACAATAATATTGTAAATGTTGCCGTCACACGGGCGAAATACCGCTTATATATCATTGGTGACTACACCGTCTGGCAGCACGCTCTCGTAATGCAAAAAGTCAAATGCATTATGGACAGCTATGCCCTTCGCGCTTTAAAGGAAATCGCTGAAGCGCCAGAAAAGAAAGCTGATAAAAAGCTGGTCGAGGCCCTTCTCAAACAGGTGCCAAACAGCGAATCATTCCAAGTAAACGGACAAATTGAAGAAATTCTTGTAAATACATTTCAGGCAGCGCTCGAAGATGTTTGGACCGATCAATCCTTGTTAACGGAAAAACAAATGAACGATTTTGGGTTCTCTGCTGTTTCTATAGAAGCTCTTGAACCGTGTGTGGCAAAAAGTATGGTTTGGAGCATTCGGTTATACTTTCTATTTGATCGGATGAAAGAGCGCTTTTCGTTAAACGACGTTGACTTGGCTGCTGTGCCATAATGTTTTGCAAATCCATGGAATTACAATTAAAATACTGTTTACTGCCGGGTTTGCAGCGCGTTTTTTCAAGCTTTCTCACCAAAGGAAAAAAGCCCCTCTCGCAGCTAAAAGAGAACAACGCTACGATCGGAACTTTCACCCATATTTTAAAGGATGAAAATCATCGGGGGCAATTGGCAGGGAAATTTCTCAAGTTTGAAAATGCATTATGTAATAAGGCATGGTGGGATGAATACTACTTCGATTTGGACGAGTTCAGAGAGTTAAGAAACAAGTGCTGTCATACTGAGAAGTTTGAATGGAACCACGTAGAAAAGTTATTGGAAAATCTTTTTAAAAGAAAAGCATTTCTTAAAACTCAAATAGGAAAAAGTATATAATGCATGAAGCATAAAGTTGTATTCCAATCCCCGTGTCCTATGTCTATTTACTCATTGGAACGGTTTGCATGTGGATATGAGCAAATTTGTGAATGTAGATATTACTGTTTCTGGGAACTAGAAAAGACCCCCGATTTCTCGAAGATCTTATTTACATGCTATTTTGTACCTGCCTCTTCTAAAGTTTCAATATCTGAGAAGATATCTAATCTCATACTTGTATTGTCTCTTTTATACTTCTCATTAAGTTTAAATCCTTGTTTTAAGTAGAAGTCAACAACACCAGGATTGTTCCTAGTATCTGCGTCTACAGTAATAAATCGGCATGCAACTCCGATTTCTCTCAAATCCTCAGTTATACCTCTAGCTAATTCAACCATTATTGATCCGATGCCTTTATATTTCTTTTTATAATTTATATCAACGGCTAACTTACCAATTTTCACTGAAGGTATTGCTTCAAAATTAACAAACCCAATCTTATGTACACTATATTTTATCAACTAAAGATGGCGGCAAAAGTTGGTCAAAGACGGATCAAACTTCTAAAATTTCACCTAACCAAATCCAATTTTTAAACGAACTCTAAAATAATTGATCCATTCAAGCCAGAAGGCTTTCCAAAGATGACTGATGGAGACATAGCCAGAATTGATTTTGTTAATGATCAACTTGGATGGGGTATTATTATTAATAGGTCTAAATCGGGAAATAAGTTAAATATCATAAAAACTGAAAACAGTGGGGCTGTTTGAAAAGCTGTTATGCAAAAATAATAAGCGCCCAGTAAACCCTGAGCGCTTATTATCACTGAAAAAATACCTTGTCTTAGGGTGTTATAAGGTAGGGCACCAAGCAAGCATATGGACTGATCTCGTCTAGGTCCAAGATGACAGGGAACGGTTCTTTGACACAAGATAAGAGAAGTGACACAAGATGCGTTCTTTATGAAAAATACACCTTCTAAATCAACCGAACGG
>OMOF01000016.1 GCA_900290375.1 Candidatus Desulfosporosinus infrequens | reverse complement strand
CAGAACCAGAACCAGAATCGACCTGAGTTTTGGGGAAAACGTATTGTTTATGCCGAATCTTCGTTTCAGGTAGGGTGTGGCTGGGAGCTAAGTTATCTTTACGAACAGGGAGTGCGTGATATTCCGATCGCCGGTACTAAAATTGAGAAGGGAGAGCCCATCTGTACCGTTTTAAGCTCTGCCGCGAGTGAGGCCGCTTGTTTGCGGAATTTGCAGCTTAAAGCAGGATGGGTGCGCAGGTTCTTTGAGGAAGAGGAGGGGCCATGAGTATTTTCCAGGATGTTGTCTGTACTTTCTGCGGCTGTCTTTGTGACGACCTGGCAGTCGAAGTGGAAAGCAACACAATAGTTAACGTTAAAAAGGCTTGTCAGAATGGCCGGCATAAGCTTTTAAATGCCCAATCCAATTTATCTTCTCTTCGCGTGAACGGTCAAGCTGCTTCCCTGGATGGCGCTTTGGATGAAGCGGCACGAATCTTAAGTAAGGCCCACTATCCGCTGGTCTATGGGTTAAGCAGCACAACAACCGAGGCGCAGCGGGAGGCGATTGCTCTCACAGAGCTGATCGGGGGAACTATAGACAATCCTGCGTCTTACAGACATGGCCCGGGCGTTATCGCTCGCCAGCAAGTTGGGCTGGCTTCATGTACCTTAGGCGAAGTCCGGAACCGGGCTGATCTTTTGGTTTTCTGGGGGGCAAATTCCTTGGAATCACATCTGCGCCACCAGGTTCGCTATTCGGCCTTAGCCAAAGGGCTCTTTATACCCGAAGGCAGGAAAGGCCGAAAAGTGGTTGTCATTGATGTAGAGCCAACAGGCATAGCTAAACAGGCAGATATATTTTTGCAGGTCACTCCCGGTCAGGATTTTGAAATTGCCACCGTTTTACGCGCCCTGGTCAAGGGCCTACCTTTAGAAGGCCTGGGGGAATCAGGTTCGGTCGCCGGTATTCCTCTGGACTGGTGGCAGGAAATCGCCGAGTTAATGAAAGCCTGCCGTTATGGGGTTGTCTTGTTTGGGCTCGGCCTGACAATGAGCCGGGGGAAGGATTTAAATGTAGAACAGGTACTCACCTTGGTGCAGGAACTCAATCATTTCACCCGCTTTTCGGCCCTTCCGATGCCGGGTCATGGTAATGAGAATGGCAGTAATCAAGTCTTAGCCTGGCAAACCGGGTATCCCTTTGCGGTTAATTTTGGTCGCGGTTACCCGCGCTACGGCCCGGGGGAATTCAGTGTTATCGACCTCTTGAACCGCAAGGAAGTCGATGCGGCGTTAATTATCGCCACCGACCCCGCTGACCATCTTCCCCAAGCGGCGGTTCGACATCTCCAATCTATTCCTACGATCATTATGGAATCCCAGGAGAACTTAACCACGTCCTGGGCGAACATTGTTATCCCGGTTGCCCCGGCAGGGATCGGAGCCTCTGGCACCTTTTACCGGATGGACAACGTGCCGTTGAGAGTCAAGAAGCTGATTGATTTCCCTTGTCCAACGGATGTTGAGGTGCTGAGGTCCATAAAGGAGAGAATAGCTTATGCTAAAAATTATCAACGGTCAAATTTATGATCCGGCCAAGGGGATCCATGGTGAGGTCAAAGACCTATACATTCAGGACGGGAAAATCATTAAGGGCTCCGGTTTAGATCTTAATCCTACTCAAGGGGTTAATTCGTTCGCTCCTGACGGCAGCAAAGTTCTCGACGCGACAGGTTGTGTTGTGTTCCCCGGCGGGGTGGAAATCCACAGCCATATTGCTGGTCCGAAAGTAAACAGCGCCCGGATTATGTTTCCGGAAGACCATTATGAGCATTTTCGAGCTAGGACACAAGCTACACGCAGTGGCACGGGCTACACGGTTCCGAGCACGTTCCTGACCGGCTATCTCTATGCGGGATTAGGGTATACAACGATTTTTGAAGCGGCGGTGCCGCCTTTGAAGGCCCGGCAGGCCCATGAGGAACTTCTGGATACCCCTCTGCTCGATAAAGGTTTTTATACCCTAATGGGCAATAACTATATGATGATGAAAATCCTCAGTGAACCGGATTCCCAAGGGCGCAAAGAGAGGCTGCGCACCCTTGTGTCTTGGCTGTTAAGGAGCAGTAAAGGGTATGCAGTGAAAGCGGTAAACCCAGGAGGTGTTGAAAGCTGGAAATGGGGCCAGGGAGCGACCGGCTTAGACTCTCCTGTTCCACCCTTTGGCGTAACACCGCGGCAGATCATGCTTGAACTTGTTGAGGCAGTGGAGGGACTGCACCTGCCCCATCCTTTGCATCTGCATGCCAACCACCTCGGAGAACCGGGCAATGTCGAAACAACTCTGGAAACGATGCGTACCCTTGAAGGCCACTGTGTGCATTTTACGCATTTGCAGTTTCACGCCTATGGCAGCACCGAACGGGGGGGCATAAAATCGGCTGCTCCCCAAATTGCGGAGTATCTCAACCAGCATCCGGAATTCACCTGTGATGTTGGGCAAATTGTTTTTGGCCCGGCGACAACGATGACGGCGGATGCTCCCGTACAATTTAATCTGCACCGGCTGACAGGAGGCAAATGGGGGAATTCTGACATTGAGATGGAGACGGGGTCCGGGATCGTTGCGATAACCTACCGGCCCGACAATTTGGTGAATGCTATCCAATGGTCTATTGGACTGGAGCTTCTCTTATTGGTTAAAAACCCCTGGCAGATTTTCCTGACGACGGATCATCCTAACGCCGGACCTTTTACTGCCTACCCTGAGATTATCCGTCTGCTTATGGATGCGGATTACCGCCGGGATTGGCTGGGGAAATTACACCCGAAAGCCCAGCGTTATACCTATCTGATGGAAATTAACCGGGAATACACTCTCGCAGAGATTGCCATAATTACCCGAGCCGGTCAGGCCAGGGCCTTGGGGCTGAACCAGAAAGGGCACCTAGGAGAAGGTGCTCAGGCTGATGTTGCGGTTTACCGCCTGCAAGCCGACAAACAAGCGATGTTTTCCCGACCAGCGTATGTGTTAAAAGACGGAGAGCTGATTGTGCGTGACGGAGAGGTTCTCCGGGATCGTCCGGGGCGGACGCTCTACGTCAATCCGGAAGGTGATACTAAACTGCCTTCCGACCTAGCAGATAATTTTTCTAACTACTACACCGTGGCCTTGTCCAATTTTCCGGTCGAAGAAGAGTATGTGGTACGCTCGGAGGTGATCCCATGTATTTGAACGGGGTAGAGATTGAGGATACCTTTGCCGAAGCCTTTACGATGCGCTGCGCCCGGGTGACGGTCACAGCAGTCAACGAAACATGGGCCCGTCATGCTGCTTTGGCCGCCACCGGTTTTGCTATTTCAGTGATCGGTTGTGGCATCGAAGCCGGGATCGAGGGAGAGACACCTAATTCTCCAGACAGCAGGTTTGGTTTGGACTGTCTTTTTTTTGCAATGTCCAAAGAAGAATTGGAAAAACAGTTGATTAAGCGAATCGGTCAGGCGATTATGACGTCCGCGACCTCTGCCTGCTACGACGGAGAATTGCCGGAACTTGCAGGACAGATGGAGAACCTCAGCAAGCTCGGAATTGGAGGAAAGCTGCGTTACTTCGGAGACGGCTATCAAGCAAGCAAGCTGATTGGAAACCGTCGCTACTGGCGAATTCCCGTTATGGAAGGGGAATTCCTGGTCCAAGAAGAGTTTACGGTCGGCAAAGGGATTGGCGGCGGGAATTTCCTGATTCTGGCTGAAGATGCTGAGGCTGCGCTCGCCGCCGCGGAGGCCGCGGTCCAAAGCATGCAGTCTGTGCGCGGTATTATTCTCCCGTTCCCAGGCGGTGTAGTGCGCAGCGGCAGCCAGGTTAGGTCAAAATATAAATTTCTGATAGCCTCAACGAATACAAAATATTGTCCGACTCTGCGGGGCCGGTTGCTAGCTGACGGACAAAACACCTTCCTGCCGGAGGGAGTCAATTCTGTGATGGAAATTGTGATTGACGGCATAACCGCAGAGGCTGTGAGCGAGGGGATGCGGCTTGGAATAAGGGCGGCATCCGAAATACCTGGGGTTCGCCGTATTACCGCCGGTAATTACGGAGGGCACCTTGGAAAGCATCATTTTCATCTGAAGGATGTTTTAGCTTGATGATTGTGGGTAGGTATCTACCGACGTCCGATAACAGCGTATTCCCAAAATATGAGAGTGCATGAAAGTAGTAACTGGACTTCGGGAATTCACATAACGTTAGTACGAAATGTCCATATCGGAGAATGTATTTCACTCTTCGGTTCTATGTTGTTGTTTTTGAGGTTAAATGGAAAAAGACCCCTACGTGAGGAGGTCTTACATATGTCTAAAGAAAAATTCCGTATATATTTCTTGAATTTTGAATAGATCATTGAAATTGACTCTACCAACAGTAATCACTTTTGCTGCTTTAACTCCTTATAGAGTTCGTCCCACTCATGTTCTTGTCGCCAAGGATCATCTTTTGTTATTACATATTCGCCATCAGAATTCTTTGGCCAATTTGCATTAGATAATTCTTGGATTTTATCACGATGTTGAGAAACAAAATCAGAACTAAAGTTTTGCACCCCTCTAAACCCTGTTTCTCTAATTTCCAGGTAGCCCAACGCCATTATT
>OMOF01000454.1 GCA_900290375.1 Candidatus Desulfosporosinus infrequens | reverse complement strand
AATCTGAGATAAAGTAAAGGATAGAAAAACTCCTATAGCATAGAGCGGAATGAGATTATGTGTATCTCCGTGGAAAACAACGAGCAATACTGCTGAAAGTATAGATAAGGTAACAATACCATTGGAAAAGACTAATTTATCACCACCATCTTTAGCAATGAGGCTAAAGACTAACGGGAAATCGTTATAACTTGTGTTGGCTGCCAGGATAAGAATAGCAGCGGTACTTGCCTGTAATAAGTAGTAAAACCACCCTTCACCGGTTAAGAGACGGGCAATTTGGGATATGACAGTCTCATTCGTGTTGGGTGTAACGTGGAGGATCTGTGCTAAAAAGGTTGCTCCCCCGNNATAGCTACGAGGGTCGTAGTCGCGTTACGTGAACGAGGTTCTTTAAAATTGGGTACACCGTTACTTATTGCTTCGACTCCTGTTAAGGCTGTACAACCAGAAGAAAACGCTTTGGCCAGAATCCAGAGGGTAATATACGTTTGAGGTGCTGAACCCAGCACAGGATTAATCGGAGCCGTTGGAATCGGTAACCCTAATGCGTGTTTATAAATTCCTATAGCAATTAAAGCAAGAAGAGAAAAAATGAAAATGTACGTAGGTAAGGTAAAGACAGTAGCGGCCTCTTTAATCCCCCTCAGGTTTACGATCATTAACACTAGGACAAAAAACAAACATAAAGCTACCGTATGAGGGAGAAGACTGGGAAACGCCGAAGTAATAGCGGCTACACCAGCCGCAATACTCACTGCGACAGTCAGTATATAGTCTAGCACTAGGGAAGACCCAGCCACTAACCCCGGGATTTGTNNTGGCGACAATATAGGCTCCTCCCCCAGATGGATAGGCAGAAATAGTTTTGCGATAGGACATGATTAGCGCAGCTAATAGTAAGAGAATTACTCCAGCAATTGGAAGCGAATAGGACAAGGCAAAAGCCCCGAGCGGTGCAAGGACCCAGAGTATTTCCTCCGTAGCATAAGCTACGGAGGATAGAGCATCGGAGGAGTACACAGCCAGAGCTTTGATTTTAGTCAGTTTCTCGTGGACAAGTAATGAATTATGCAGTGGTTTGCCGATTAAGAAGTTTTTAAGGCGAAACATGTTGATCCCCTTTCAATATTTTTGAGCAGTTGGTTAATCTTTGATCATGTTGAACTCCCATTTTTTCCGAAACTTTTCTCCTTTTTACCCAATACTGGACTTTCTACGTTTAAGCATCACTATTATAGATCTATAACGCATAAAATTTACGTAAATAAGAAGTTAAAAGCATAAAGAATATATAAAGTTCTTAGACTCATGAAAGGATCTGAAAAGTCGTAAATTATACTATTGCTGACGCTTTTAAGTTGCACCTTTCACTTAGGGTAAATAGCTCTAACGAATTAAATTTTCCGCATAATGTCTGTGCAGTCACAGTAACAATCCTCCAAAAAATAGAAACCGTCTGTACATTAATTAAATCAATGAGAATATCAGCGAAATCATGGTTGACTGTAGCTGACGCTAAACCGCTGGGTCTTTCCTATACTCGTTGAGCAGATTGCCAATGAACTTATAATATTTATTATTAATTAGTGCCTGTTCTTATCCTTTACACATTATTTATGTCACAAACAAAGATTTTTCCGTCATGATGTATCTATAGTATCTCCCGTATCTTTAACCTTTCCTCCTTTAAAATAAAATAAAATAGCGCATTGAGCAACTCTTTCGAGTATTCTCAAAGCGCCATTGCTTTGCCTTTGTTCTTTTCTCTATCGGATTATCGACTGTGCATTTCTTATGCTTGCAATTGTAGCATGATTTTGAATTATTCTTCAATACTCCTCTCTTATGAATTCTGTATACTTGAAAGATCATTTTGAATATCATTCTTATTCAATGATTTGTGCGGAGGAACGGTCAGAATATACGAGATTTTCGTCAAGACTGCCTGGCTCCAAAACTGCGCTATCAATATCCCCACATCACCAAAGGCACCCAACACACCCTTCAAGAAGCCGCCGGGGTGTGCCGCGAGACGAGGCCAGCCTAACTTCAGCCAGGCGACTTTAGTGGAACCAGAGTGATCATTGGTACTATTTTGACATCGACAAATCTATTAAAAGAGGATTTTATCAATGGATGTCCTAAATAAAAGTAGGAACTTCAATTAATCCTCATCAACTTTAAACCCTAGCCCTAATTTTTGAAGTTTAGTTTTTACCTCTTCATACGACTTGATGCCAAGGTTACGCATTTCAATCATATCTTTTTCAGTCTTTTGAATCAACTCTTCCACCGTTTTGATCCCTGCCCTCCTCAGGCAAGTACAAGGACGAACCGAAAGATTAAGATCGACAATCAACATCTTAAGAATTTTATCCTTGGATTCTTCTTTATCCACCATATTTTCAACTTCCCTGTGCTTATCGGTGAGTAAAGTGAAGAACCGCAGATGATCGCTCAGAATTTTGGCAGCCGCACTAGTAGCCTCTTCCGGTGAGATACTGCCATTAGACCATGTTTCAATAGTTAACTTGTCATAGTTCGTTTGACCAACCAAAATAGTCTCTACGGAGTAGCTGACCTTTATAATCGGGGCAAAATTGGAATCAATAGGAATAACCCCGATGATATGATTTGGCTTTCTATTTTTGTCCGCATTAATACATCCGCAACCGCGTTCTACCATCATTTCCATAAATAGCCGACCATCATTATCTAATGTAGCAATCTTCAAGTCTGTGTTTAGAATCTCTATGTCAGGATCGCTTATAATATCTCCGGCTGTAACAATTCCTCTACCCTGAGAATCTATACGAAGAACCCGTGGCTCATTCGTATAGGATTTTAGCACGAGGGACTGTAAATTCAAAATAATGGCCGTTACCTCTTCCAAAATACCCGGAATCTTTGAGCACATATCAAGTAAGCCTTCTATCTTGACTGATGT
>OMOF01000451.1 GCA_900290375.1 Candidatus Desulfosporosinus infrequens | reverse complement strand
CAACCCGAAGACACCATAACCAATGATATCGTCCTCGTCGATATGAGGCGGAAGGGACATTGCTAAACGACCCGCAATACGCTTGACCAAAGGCAAGTATTGTTCAATATGTTCTTGTTTCCACGGTCCACGCGCAGCGACTTCATAGGCGTTCGCTACCAAGTCATACTCACCTCCGAATTCAATATTCGTCGCTGAAATCCCTATTTCTGCGTTCTTCTTAGGTCTTTCTGATACTCTTATGCTTTTCTTATTCTATGATTCCCCTACAGAAAGTCTAAAATGATATAAAATATCAGGTCACTGCAATTATTTTGGTGTCATCCTGAGCGAGAGCGAAGGATCTAGGGTCTTAAGATCCTTCGCTTCGCTCAGGATGACAATAAAATGTGATATTAATAGCATGACAAGAGTTTCTGCAGCAGAATCATTCTATAAATATCCTAACTCTTATCCTAACTCTTATCCTAACTCTTAAACTCTTACAAGTTTACCCTTTTTCCTTCTCATCGCCCCAGCCCATGCGCCGCACAATTTCTGCTTGTCGCTCGCTGTCTGCTATTCCTTCGCTTAAACTAGGGTCAACCTGACCAGCAAATTTCGTGTCTTGTAGCCAAGGTGTTTGAGGTTCATCGTCTCCAACAGAAATATCAATCAACCCTCCACTCCCAAGATCTGAGCTTGGCAACTCATCTTGAGGCTCTTGATCTTGGGGTGCTGTCCTTTCAAACATACTTAACGTTCCGACCATTAAAAGATACATGACCCCAAAGGAAACACCTGCCCGGACAATCAAATCTGGTATCGTCACCGCATTAAGCCAACTCAGCAATACCACAATAACTGTTGTGACCAAAGCGAGACGCAAGGCCCATAGCTTTAACAGTTCATTCCTTATGACAACCATCATACCACCTTTTCGCCATGATTAATCGTGCGAATGTGCAATTCTCCAGTACCAACATCGAAATGAATTGTGCGTCCAAAACTTCCTCCAACATCCGAAACTAATAACGGGATTCCATTTCTTTTCAATTCCTGCTCTACCGCCACGGCGTTGCGCTCTCCGATCTTAAGAACCGGAGGTTTTCCTGGAAACGAAAACATCTGGGCGCCGCCTGCTATTTTTGCCCTCAGACGAGAATTATTGGCACCCATACCAACGATTTCTTTAAGTAATAATACAAGGGCTGTGTCTGCATATTTCGCTGGGTTCCCTCCTAAGCTCCCAACAGCTGACGGAAGCATGATATGGGCCATCCCACCCACTTTCAGGAGTGGGTCATGAATGCAAATTCCGATGCAAGACCCTAGTCCAGCGGTTAACAGGATATCGGGAGATCTCGCTGTTTTATAATCAGCCATCCCGACATTAATTACACCATTCATAATCCCGTTGCTCCTAACAGCTTTTTTAAGGATCCATCATCTGGCAAAAAGATAAATTGTCCTGCAATCTTCGGAATTCCGGAGAGTTGCGTATCGATAAACAACACTGTGTCCTCGAGCGAACCCTCTTCAAGGAAAATAGCATCTAAACTCGCGCCGATCATATCTACTGCTAACGCTGGTACGGAAGGTTGAAGGGGAATACCCGAAAATTGACTTATGGCAATGATAAACGAACTCACTAAGATATTTCCAACCTCTTTCAAAGCCGATTGTGCCATCTCATCAGAATATAGATCCAAGGGTTCGTTCCTCCCCATCAAGGCTTGTACCATGATCTGAGCACTTTCTATCGGAAAGAAAAAAACCGCTTTCCCAGAAGCCTCCCCTTCAACCTTCACATATATCGTAGCCTGAGGGGTGTCCAGTTGACCCACAATGGCTGTGACCTGTTCAAAAGGGATTGCCCAAACCTTTGGTACAGACATATCGATTCGACGTTGTAAAAGCGTGGACAAAGCCGTTGCTGCATGGCCTGACCCAATGTTTCCTATTTCACGCAAGGCGTCAAGTTGGAACTGTGTAATCTCCATTTTTTATACCTACCGTTTCTTACGCATCGCCCTTTGAATATCAAAGACGCAGCGAATAACTCGATCTCGATCTCGCTCCGAAATTTCACAGAATTCTATTGAAACACGATACTGATGGGGTCTACTCACCACTAACTTTTCGACCCGGCAAACACGTACTGGGATCTGCAGGTCTCCGTTGGGCAGGGTCGTCCGAATATAGAGTAACGCCTTGTCTTCCACACATTCCTTTGTTAAAAAGCTGATCCCTCCCCCACTTAGGTCAAGCATAGTTCCTCTATAACTTAGGTTAAGCATAGTTCCCGTATAACCCTCCTTAAGCTTTTCCTCGGAAACCATACTAAACGCAAT
>OMOF01000899.1 GCA_900290375.1 Candidatus Desulfosporosinus infrequens | reverse complement strand
AAACGTATCGGCGGCTGTGACAAGGGAAACGTGTTGTACATCCGTGCTTGTGGAAGTTGTCTTATTTCCCTTTGAGTCCGTGGAGACTATGACCGTCACGGTCGTAACAGTTGAATCCTTCCAGGTAAACTTCGGTTTTAAAGCATCAAACACAGCTTGAGATTGTGGGACGACATTTTGTTTACCTTCCCACACTGCTTCATCATTAACAACTCGATCCACTGCTGCTAAGGCAGACCAAGGAAATTTATAGGCCATGACCTGACTTTGCTGTTCCTGGGTTAACCCTGCATCCCATGTATTGGCGATAGTCTTATAGTCCTCCAACAAATGCGCATCGGCTGTAGGAACACCGTTTGTGCTTTCTGTAATGCCAAGAAACGCCTCCACTTGAGTTGTAGCACTTGTAACGGTTTGCATCGCTTGCTGAGGGATACTGAACAAAATCACGTAGGCGGTATAGGCCATGAAAAGGACCAGTACAACTGGTCCCCACATTGGAGCTGTTAGTTTCAGAATATGAAGGATAACCGTCTTCAACTTTTTCTTAGCCATTTTTTTGATAAATCTCCCGGCATATTGAGCAAGTTTAGAACCGTTAGATTGAGGATTTACCATCTAGGCATGCCCCCTCCCAGTTGAATAAGAGACATCACCTCCTGAAGTTCCTGAGCCATTGCCAGTCCTTCCAGCCGCATAGTTTTTCAACTCACCATAGGAGCGCATTTTAACCCGTGCTAAGGCTACATCCGCTTCATATTCACTAAACTTATCCTTTAAATTCGTATAGTGAATTTTAGAGGGCTGTGCTTCCAGGCTATCGGCACCGAAATAAGTCTTAGCATGATTATATTTTGCTTGAGCCATTTCCATTTGCGGGCGTAGTTGCTCCATGCTCCGATTAGCATTGTTCAACATAACCTTGTTTCCCTTGAAGTAACTTGGAGCTGAGAATACTTCACCTTTACCGACTGCAGACGATACCTTGTTGACGGCAGACTGTAAGCCCCATCCCGCACTTGCCAAAGCTCCACCTTTTTGCATGGACCCTGCCATGATGTTTTGTCCAACATCTTTGAAACTTCCACCTGAAGTAAAGGTTTGCGCAATCCCTTTGGCGTGTCCGCCTGCACCAGCGAGTAAGGACCCTCCTTTTCCGCCTAAATAAGAACCAGTCCCGAGAGCAACTGCGGCTCCAACACCAGCGTTCCCACCCATTGCACTCGACATAACAGCACCAGTCATAGCTGCTGTTGCTCCTAAAGCAAATTTACCCGTTGTTTGGACACCTTTGTTGCCTATAATCGAACTTGCACCATTCAACGTTGCTTGAGCCCCCCTTCCCAATGTAGAGGTAGCTCCAGTAAGGG
>OMOF01000450.1 GCA_900290375.1 Candidatus Desulfosporosinus infrequens | reverse complement strand
CCCTACAGTAGCTACGATAATCATGCCTTTCGGTTCTACGGCAACTGGATGAAGAAAACGGCCAACGGCTTTATAAAATATAAAGAGTGAAATGGTTATTAGGGACACATTATTGATTAAAGCCGTAAGCACACTGTAACGGTAGTATCCGAAGGTGTTTTTGCAATCAGCTTGTTTTGTCGCTATTTTGAGACCCCACCAACTGATCATGAGTGATGCAAAATCGGTTATCAAGTGCCAAGAGTCGCTAAACAGAGCAAGACTATTGGTAAATACAGCAAAACATAGTTTTAAAGCTAATATTACACCAACCAAACTAATTGAGATAAAGATCTTCTTTTGGCTTTGATGAATACTAAGATCCTCCACTTCAAATGCCTCCTAATTTTCTTCAACTTTAACTAAACTGGAATGTGTATCATCTCTTAATTCATAAAACCTTACCGAGGTTTAACATTTGCTACAACAATTATCTGAAACTCCTTTCGCTTCTTGAACAGCTTCCAGACCTTCTTTAACTACAAAATAAACAAGGGCTAAAGCAATAAGCGAATCAATCCACCACCAGTCAACGAGTGCGGTCAATAACATACCCACGAGCAATGTCCAAGCCATATAGGCACAAACAATACTGCATGAACCATCAGATTTCAATGCTTTACTGCCAATCTTATCGCCAATATGTTTTTTTGCTCTTGCTAATATTGGCATTATAATTCCTGACGCAATGGCAAGACCAATTCCAAGAAATGTAGATTCTGCTCCTTGGTGTACCCAAAGATTATGTATTGCTGATACAGTAATATATACTGCCAATAATAACAATGAAATACCGACAACCCATGAAGAAATTTTTTCAGCACGTTTAATGCGTTCTAAGGTAGCACCACTTGCTTCAACATATAAGCGCCAGAGCAACACAAAACCTGCAATCAATTCGATGACACTATCTGCACCGAATGCCACAAGTGCTAACGAGTGGGCAAGTATCCCTGCCCCAACAGCGACACCGGCTTCGATAAACATCCATAGAATTGAAAGAATCTCAATATTAATTCCTTTTTTGACCATTGGTAAGGCAACATATTGATTAGCCAACCCAATGGAGGTGAATAGTTTCTTTTGGCTATGAATGCTTTTCTCAGACATTTAAAACACCCCTATAATTTTTCAATAAAGCCGGGGTAAAGGTCCCCCGGCCTTATTGCTTATACTGATTCTTGCCACTTAAACTTTAGGAAGGCCCATTATACGCTACCAGTGAAAGTCAGGTAAAGCAGAACTGCATTTAAACCAACAATAATACTTGTAATAATCCAACCTGCTATTTTGGTCGAACGTCTGTTGACTAAACTACCCATTAAGTCTTTGCGACTAGTGATCAGCAGCATAGGCACTATGGCAAATGGAAGGGCGAAACTCAAGACAACTTGGCTCATAATTAATGCTTTCATGGCGTTAATACCTAAGGCAATAATAATCAAAGCCGGGGTCATTGTAATCAATCGTCGGATATTAATAGGGATATTTAAGCCAACAAAGCCTTTCATAATGGTTTGCCCAGCCATAGTACCCACTGCAGAGGATGACAAACCCGAAGCCAATAAAGCGATCCCAAATGCTCCGCTGGACAGTGTCCCCAAAAGAGGCTCTAATGATTTGTGTGCTTGTTCAATCGTAT
>OMOF01000445.1 GCA_900290375.1 Candidatus Desulfosporosinus infrequens | reverse complement strand
TTACACAGGACAATTCTATGCTGGAGATATAACTTATGAGGACGTTAAAATCGACGCTTATCAAGTAGTCACTTTCCAGCAGATAAAATGTGATCTGATTGAGATATAAAATAGGAGGTGGTGAGAGAAGGTGAATAGGTGCTAAACGTATCTCAAAACTTCAACAACTCTATTTCTGCTTTCCCACGCACAATGTCGGCGCTCGTTGAATTCGACATGGTGGATGTGGCAGCACAAAATAACTGCACACCAACAGCCACATCAATAGCGGGCGTAGGAGGCGTTGCAGAAGTCACAGATGGCCTATCTCAAATCCGTAAATATATGAGTGAAGAGAACAACTACCTCCTTTTGGACGGTAGTTTTTTTACGCCCCCAAAGCCGACAGATGTTGATACATCGGATTCGGTCGGATGGTGGAGCGCGGTCCTCTCGGATGCAAACGGTAACTTCGCCACACCTCCAGTGCTTACCTTGACGCAATCAGCGCCGTTTACAAGCCTTGGGCTAACCTTCGTGTTTTCCCCACTCACTGGGGATTATTGCAATTCAATTCAGATTGTGACTACCGATAGTAGCTCTAATCAAGTCACCTATAACGTCAATCCAACATCGGCGAACTACTTCTTCTCGCAACAACTTAATAACATCGTTCAAGTAGTTATTACTTTTAACAGCACGAACGCTCCCTTGCGCCGTGTACATTTATCCGAGGTATTATTCGGAGAACAATTTCTCTGGACAGGCAACAACCTCTTTGATCTTGATGTGTTAGAAGAACTTGACCCATTAGGCAACAGCGCTCCGCCTAAAGAGGCTCATGCGAGCATTGCCAACAACTTAAATAATTTCAATCTCTATCTTGGTAATTTGCAGAAGAAACAGCCTCTTAAACCATCGCTTAACCTCATATACGCCAATGGAGCAACAGAGACAGTGCCATTGGGTACTTTCTATCTATATAACTGGTTAAACGATGCCAACTATCTATCATCGACCCTCTACGCAAGGGACCTGCTCGACATTGCCGATGGAACAACCTATTATGCCTTTGGATACACAGGCAGCCCCATAACGCTTTATGCATTAGCCGTGGCAGTAATTACGGATTTTCAGTCTCAGGCGGGCATGAAAATAGCCTATCAGATCGACACGGCACTACAAGGTATCAGTACGAGCGGAGTGCTATCGGCTATGTCTCACCATGACGCCTTAATGTATATTGCTCAGGCGGGCATGGCGGTTGTTTATGTGGATAGGTACAATGTCCTGCATATTAGACAATCGGCAAGTCAGATGCCATTAAATACGATGCCTTACACAGAAGAACTAACGTTGTCTATGCAAGAAACCTATCCCAAGATTGCAATTCAGGACCCTTACAATTACTTTACGCTGAATATCTACTCGAACACTGTGGATAGTGCAGTAAGTAATGTTTATACGGGCAACGTGACAGTTAACAGCACTATCACAACATGGGTAACTTATACCACTCCTGCTACTCCTGCGTCATGTGCGGAGCCTGGCAACTGTACGATAACGGGCGGAACGCTTGTAGGCGCCACGTATTACGCCAATGCAGCCCAGTTAACTATAACCGGGTCCGGTTCAGTCGGTATATCCATTTCAGGACTTACGATCACGGGTACATCCATTCAGCAAATTGTCAATAATTCGGGAAGCCAACCCAGTAATGAAGTTGATCTCGATAACCCTCTTGTCACAGATGCAACCATGGCGACAAATATACTAAATTGGTATGCCGCCGAATGTAGTAATGTTTATCTGTACGAAGTTGAAAGCTGGATGGACCCATCCCTTGAGTGCGGAGACGTAATGTTTTGGGATTCGCAATATGCAACAGCTCAGAAGCAAGCGAAGATTATTCGGCAGGAATTTAGGTTTAACGGAACTCTGTCAGGGACGCTAAACGGTAAGGGATGGGGAGCTAGGACTATTAATGGATCAGGTTCAATAAGCTCAACTAGCAGTTTGGTTGATAACGGAGCGGGTAACGTGGTATATGGATCAGGATCAATTAGCGCCGTGAGTAGTTTAGTTGATAACGGCGCCAGTAGTACGGTATATGGTTCTGGCTCCATTAGTTCCGTGGGTAGTTTAACTAACAGCGGTTCTAGCATATCGACCAATATCCATGTTACAGGTGTTACGGTAACTCCAGCTACTTCAAATCTTACAGTAGGGGGCACTCAGCAACTAACAACTACGGTTACTCCATCTAATGCAACTAACCCAACTATATACTATACAACCGATAATTCAGCTATAGCAACGGTATCGAGTACGGGATTGATAACCGCTGTTGGAACTGGTTCGGTAAATGTGTATGCGAGGGCTAATGATGGCGGATTTAATTGTAATTGTTATGTTACTGTGAGCGCGGCTGTAGTACCTGTTTACGGTTCGGGTTCAATATCTTCCTTTGGTTCTCTATCAAATTCAGGCTCTAGTATAAACATTCCAGTAACATGGGTAAGCGTAACCCCGGGATCTGCGAATCTAACTGTCGGGGGAACACAGCAGCTTTATTACACCTTAACACCCTCTAACGCAACCAATCCTTCGGTTTATTACACTACTGATAATTCAGCCATAGCTTCTGTATCCAGCTCAGGATTAATAACGGCTGTAAGCCCCGGCTCCGTAAATGTATATGTAAGATCATATGATGGTGGATTTAATAGCAATTGCTATGTTACGGTCAGTGCGGCTACTATTTCAGTAACGGGAGTAACCATAAGTCCTTCCAATATCAATCTAGTGTGTAACGGTAGTCCGAACACAGGGCAGTATACAGCTACAGTATCCCCGTCGAACGCTACAAATCAAAGCGTGACGTGGTCGAGTACAGATACTACTGTGGCAACAGTATCAAGCACAGGATTCGTGACAGCAGTAGGAGGTAAGACAGGTATTCCTTCAATAACGGTTAGAACCTCAGACGGAGGATATACTGCTTCTAGTTCGGCAAATGTAGGTGCTCAAGTAACAGGGATAACCCTTACCTCATCTTCAAATATTAGCCTCTCCTATGGAAGTACAAGTCAAATGACCTATGCCATAGCCCCTACCTATGCCACTAATCAAAATGTAACCTATTTAAGCTCGAATACATCCATAGCAACGGTGTCGAGTACGGGATTGATAACCGCTGTTGGAACTAGCGGAGCTTATTGTTTTGTATACGTACTAGCCTATGGAGGAAGTCCCTCCGCGGGAACTACCGTTACAGTAATTTAGTCCAAGAAAGGATGTATATAAATGCCATTTTGCAGCGGTTAGTGCCGGGGTCGTATCAGTTGGCGTTCATACTTTTGATGGTGGTTACGCAGGTGCTTGTTTAGTTACGGTTACCGCGCCTGTGGTATATTCAACCGTCTACGGATCGGGGTCAATTAATTCCGTGAGTAGCCTAACGAATTCAGGATCAACGATTTAATTAAGAAGGGGTGAAATTAAATGGGCTTTGCAGCCACCTTGGATGTTATGTTTTTGGGGTCATTTTTTAATAGTGATAATGTTATATACGCTGAAGAGTTTACCTTAACACCACCCACTCTATGTATAGCACTATCAACCACAACACCAGTACCGACTTACGAAGCTTGGAATTTCAACGAACCAACTACGGGCGGTTATGCCAGAGTATCTTGCCCAGGCACTCAAGCAAATTGGAACCCAAATTGGACTGGCGGTAATCCGGTAAGTCCCGCTAGTGTATCAAACAAAAACGCTATCAGTTTCCCTGTTGCCACTTCGAACTGGAATGCTCCTGTTACGTATTGGGGAATATTTAGTACGGGTACGTTGATTGCTTTTGGCCAAGTGAACTCTACCCTGTCTTCAACAACCATAACAACAGGCGAAACTCTAACCTTCAACGCTGGTCAACTTACCGTAACGCTAACTTAATCAGGATGAGGTGACGAAGTGCATTCAGTAGCCAACAACTTTTCAACAACTCTATCCTCCGCTATGACTTCATCACAGACGACCTTGACGCTGACAACAAGCCCTTCCTTAGCGTATCCCTACTATCTAACCATTGGGGTAGACCCGCTTAACAGCCCTAGCGCCTGTGAGATAGTCGAGGTAACAGCAACGGGGATTAATCGTGCGCAACAGGGCACCGCGGCGCAAACGTTTGCCAGTGGAACGAAGGTTCAATTATTATTAACATCAGGCCATATTTTAGAATTACAGAACGGAGGGGCGATACTTATCGCTCCTTCTAATTCTTTGCAGAAGAGTAGGGCTAACTACATTTTAGATGGTACAACTGACACCGCTGTGATTAATGGCATTATTAGTTCGCTTACTAATGGCGGTAAGTTATTTTTTCTAGATGGAACAATTAACTTGCACGCTCCCATTAATATGATGTCAAATATAGTCCTTGAGGGTTCAGGAACGGCAACTGTATTTTTAGCCGTAGGAGACATAAACGCATTTCAGAATACGGCTATGATGATTAATGCGGCAATGCTTAACTTTGT
Organism: Candidatus Desulfosporosinus infrequens; assembly: GCA_900290375.1. Lineage (GTDB taxonomy): Bacteria > Bacillota > Desulfitobacteriia > Desulfitobacteriales > Desulfitobacteriaceae > Desulfosporosinus > Desulfosporosinus infrequens. The sequence goes on along the minus strand of OMOF01000445.1, from coordinate 74,764 downwards.
AATTAACATGAATAACGGTGTCAATACCTTTGTTAATGGCGGCGTTGCTCTATACCTAACAATGTCTCAATCTACTGTTAACAACGTTACTACTCAAGGTACGGTTCATAGTCTGTTGCTAAATTGGGATGCTACCGCGTCAAACAACCTCGGTTATTTAAACAGAATCCAATATTGTAATTTCGAGGCTAGTACGCTCGAAGGGGTTTTGTGGGGATACAGAACTACTGATTCTTGGTTTTGCTACAATAATATAGGATCTTCAGGCGCAAATCTTAGTATCCAAGGCGGGTCGTGCAGGTTTATTGGAAATCATTTCGATGGCAATCCAGTCAATAATTTGTTAATCCAAAATGGGGCTACTTGCCTACTATTTGCCAATAATATTTTTGAAAATGCACAGCAACATTCAATATACTTACCTATCGGCGCTTGGGCAGGTGCCACTAATCATAAAATATCATTTGTAAATAACATAATCAGGAATTGTGGAACGTCTGGAGCGGTTTATGACTTGATTTACATTGCGGCGGCATCGCTCACGGATACTTCCACTGAAATAGTTATTTCGGGCAATCAAATGTATAAGGACAATTCGAGTAACGATGTCCGATACGCGGTTAATCTTACAAATGTAGTTGGAGTAACTATTATAGGCAACAGTTTTAATGGATATACAGGCGCTACTCCAGTCGCAATGGCCAGTGGTTCTGTTACCAACTATGAGGTAATAGGTAATTGCGGTAACAACGGGGTTACTACTTATTAGCGTTCGTGCGAGGTGGGACAAGTGCTAAACACATCTCAATTAAACACAACTCAATTAGATGCAGTACTATCAGTAGGAGGAGGAGGACACGTTCCCGGCACTCCTTGGACGGCTCAAGATTATTTCAACTACTCCGACTGGAATTATATAGAAAGTAATATTGTCTCTATCGCGGCACTCCTGCAAAAACGAGGCTACACTTTAAATCTAACAACGATAACCAATCGCACAGACGGAAGCACTCTCGACTTCTACGATTCCCTAAACCGAATCGAGGGTAATATCTTGGCGCTTTTTAACTGCTATGGAATTGCTCCTCCTGGATGGATTACACCTAAAACAACTTGGACGTTTAATCAACCCTTTTCTTACGTAGACACAAATCGAATTGAAGGAAACGAGTTGGCCCTTTATAACTTAGTGACCGGCGCAATGGTGGAATCCCTATTCTGCGGTCAGAACTTAGCTATATGCGGTTTGGGTTGGCACAACTAGAAAGGAGAAGATATGAGTTATAACCCTACCAATTGGCTCGATAGAATATCAGCAAATCCTGGACAATTTACGGCAACTGGAAGTGTACCTGGCAATGTAATTCTATCTCTGAATGACAGCCCGACACAGGCAGGGACGCAATTTACAGCGGCGCATATGAACAATATCGAATCAGGGATAGCGGCACTTGACGAAGGGAATATAACCGGTCCTATTTCCACAGTTGGGATAGCAGGCGCAACGGCAACAAGCCGATATGTTGGAGCTACTACAAGCGGAGCGCCGACAACGGGAACATTCTTAGTTGGGGACTGGGCGATCGATCAATCCGGATTTATTTGGATATGCGTCACGGCAGGAACACCCGGAACATGGGCGAAGCCAGGGAATACAGGGTATCAAATAATTACTTCTACTGGAATATTTATCGTGCCTCTCGGGATTGTTTGCATTTATGTTGAACTCATCGGTGGCGGAGGTGGCGGGGCAGGAGCAACAGGCGGAATATACGCACAGGGCGCAGCTGGAGCAGGCGCTGGGGGCTACGTGGCTGGATGGCTACATGTAACGCCACTACAGGTAATAACTGGTGTCATTGGAGCGGGAGGAACGGCAGGAAATGGTAGCTCGACAGGGATCGGGGCAGCTGGGGGAGTTGGAGGGAGCACAACTTTCTTGACCTTCACTGCGTATGGGGGAAATCAATCACTTCCAGGGGCAGGCGCGGCATCCACGGCAGGTGTGGGCGGACTAGGTTTGGGTGCCCCACTCATTACGCAAGGACAAACAGGCAATCAGGTATCCACTCCACCAGGCGGCCTAGGTGGCAATGCCGCTAATGGAGCATATACTTATGGGGAAGGTGGGCAAGGTGGGAGTGGTCAAAATAACAATGTAGGAACAAATGGGGTAGCTGGCGGCAACGGTGCAATTATAGTGACGTGGTAGAACACCTTGGATGGTGCCGAACGCTAGATAAAAAGGAGATGATTATATGGCAGTGATTGAAGTAGTTCGTAGTGGAGGCGTGCTCTATCCGCGTGATTACGAATGCTATACGGCAGACACTAAGCCTCTTGTCGATGCGAATGGGCATCCGTTGCAAGCAGGATCAACCTGTAAGGTACTAGACGGCGTAGGCGGCACATGGAATTTCGATGGAACAGCATGGCAACCGCCTGTTCCTCAGCAAATGACCATTACTGGGAGTTTAACGAACGTCTCTTGCGTAACTCAAGATAGCTCATCAAACTCTCCGCAAACTCTTACAATCGCAAGCGTAACAGGTAAAAGCATCTACGTAACAGCTATTGAGGTAGTAATCTCAGGAGGTAGCGCAGGAAATGACATAAAAGCATTAATCAAAGATGGATCGGCTATAAACTGGAAAGAAGTTATCGGCAGTGGTGCAAGTAGTGGCACTAGGTGTGGGTGGGAATCTGCAATACCTGTAAAAATGACCGCTATTGGTGATAGCTTAACTCTCGTCATTGATGCTGGCGGTACAGGTGTTGTTACGACTGCTAATATCGCCTTTGGCGCGATGTAAGGCGGGTGATGATATGTTTTTTGGACTGATTGGAGAAAACCAAAAACCACCTATTGTCACAAACGGTTTGGTGTTGTGGTTGGATGGTCATTCGTTTTCAAACTCCCCACCAACTACTACATGGGTGGATAACAGTGGTAATAACCACAACGGCATCCCTGCTAACTTCGGTTACACATCGACAAGTGGTTCAGATGGGGGCAATGGTGTAGCGTTTGACGGAGTAGACGACAACATCCCGATACCATCTCTTGTTAATACGGCTATGCCTCAAACTTTTACATTTGAAATTATGTTATCCACGAAGAGAACATCAGGGGCAGCTTTTGATACAATCGGAGGTTATGATTACAATAATGGTTTTGTACTTTATATGGCACAATCAGGGTTAGTACCTACCGTAAGAGTGTTTACTAACGGTGTAGCGACTAATATATCCGGCGCTAACTTAATTACAGGGGTCAAGACACATATCGTTGTAACTTATGATGGCAATACATTGAGTATTTATAGTAATGGCATATTGATATCGTCTGCATTAGCTACAGGGACATTTCTTACTCCAACTAATAATTATTGTTTGGGTTACGCAGCCGATAGGCCTGCTAATTTTTGGTACGGAAATATTTATATGAACCGTCTGTATAACAGGGCATTAAGCGCATCAGAAGTGCTTAAAAACTATAACGCTTCAAAATAAATTTAGGAGGCAACTAAAAATGATTGTAAATTTACACGTAACTCAAAAAGTAACAAACGAAAATGGTACAACTTCAATCTCATTTACACCGTCTATCGTTGACCCAACAGGAACTATACACCTACAATGTTCGGGAGTGTTCGTAACCCTGCCTACTGCTTTAGACGTTTTTAAAATAGGCGTAGATTACCAAAGCGGTAATTATGCAGAAGTAGCGACAGTGCCAGTAACGGGCGTAAGCGTTTCCCCTCCAACATTTACAATCGCAGATGGCACGACACAACAACTTACACCTGTTGTTACGCCTACCAATGCAACCAATCAAGGGTTAATTTATATCAGTACAAATACAGCTATTGCAACTGTGTCGAGTTCAGGGTTAATATCTGCTGTAGCGATAGGTACGGTCGATGTGATGATTGCAACCGTTGACGGTAATTTTGTTGCTACGGTAGCTGTTATGGTTCAATAAGTGGTTCGCTAAAGACACGATATAAGTAAAGTCCTGTATTAACAACGCAAAAACCAGAGCGCCATGGTATAATAACCGCGACACTCCGGTGTTATCTTAAGCACTCGTTCGGCTGCCAGGCTAAGGACGGGTGCTTTCCTGTGCGTTCAACTCGCTACGGTACGATTCGTGCTTTTTATCTTGCTCCATTTCGCCCATCATCTCGGTAACGTGTATACAGATATGGACCTTTAAGTCATTGCTGATATCCTTCTCTGCGTCAGTAAATAAACGCTCCCTGAGTTCGCTCCATAATTTTTCGTAATCCATAATTATTCCTCCTTCGCACTGTGCGTTCTGTGGGCAAACATCCATTTATCGAGCGGCTTAGAGTAGTAGTACTCTTTGCCACATTTATTGCAGGTGCAGTTTTGATTACACTTGGGTTGCTTTGGTGTATGACTACAGGTGCAGGTTAGTTGTTTCATGAGGTTTACTCCTTGCGCCGGTATTTGTCCAGCTGGCCTTTTTAGTCGAGTTGGTTAACCAAGCATTTTGCGTATTCGTATCCGTGCATATATGCGTCAAATAAAGTGTTTATGTACCCATCGGTATACCAAACGCCCTTTATTCCTGAGTTGTCCCTTTCTACAATGTGTCCGTAGGTTATGTCTTTTGCATTTTTCTCAAACTGAATCATTAGGTCATGGAATTCCTTGTCGCTCTTTACCATCTTTGCTTCCTCCTCTGTTTTTGATCTTAACTTATTATAACATGCCTCAAAATGCTTTACAATAGATAATTTAAGGTATTGCAAAATATTTTTAATGCTGTATAATTACTTTAAGGAGTGATCGATATGGCTGAGAGAGGGAGGCCAATTAAGTCAGATAAGAAAATTCGTGAGGCAATTTACTTTGAACCAGAAATATTGGCTTGGTTACAGGAAAAAGCTGAGAAGCAAAGGCGCACAGTGAGCGTGATTGTTAATATTTTGATTGAAAAAGAAAAGAACGCCGGGAATTAACCCTGGCGTTGGTCGTTTACACCTTAACCCCAACACGGGGTTATTTTTATTGTCTGAAGGGAGGGAAGAAGATGTTAGATTTACACATAGGCGATCTCGTCCTTGTTCGCGGCAAGGGTATAATCAGCGAAGCAATAGAACGCGTCGAAAACTCCTGTTATAGCCACGTGGCGGGCTATGTAGGACACGGCGAGCTTATAGAAGCCGAAGGTCTTAGGCGTACGGGTTATGCCCGCGTGAGCAAGTACAAGGGCTGTGCGGACGTGTTTCGTTACAACAACCTAACCCGCGAGCAACGATGGAGAATACTCGAATTAGCCACATACAGCGTCGGCGAGAGATATGACTGGTGGTTAGATTTTATCGAGTTTATGAGATACACGTTTGGCGTGATTGTGCCGTATCGCGAACCGCCGAACTTGAGGATTTGCTCGAACTTATGGGCCGGTATCTACAGCGATACTGACATTGATCTCTGCCCGGGGATCAAGTACCCAACGCCAAAGGATGTCTCGGGGTCAAAACTCTTAACTTATATCGGATCATTCTAACAGGTAGCAAGTAAAAGAGGTGAAAAGGGGATGATCAAGTGGATCAAACAACCGTCTCGTACATTGTAGCCGCAGGGTCGATTTGTGGCATCATATCTGCCTATTGGGGATATTCTCGGGGCGCAAAAAAAGACACATACTCAGCAGGGGCTAAGACCGGGGAGCAACAGGCTGATATTACTTACATCAAGCAACGCACAGACGACATACTCCTCGAACAGCGGGACACAAACCGCAAGCTGGAAGGTCATTCCACCCAACTCTCTGATCATGCCGTAGCAATTGCGCGAATCGATGAATCTACCAAGTCGGCTCATTTGCGGCTGAATCAGTTGTGCAACGAGAAGGGGAATGGGCAATGATTGCACACGAAATGAAACGAACGCTACACGAGGTTATCATTGACCCCAACACAATCGAACGCACTGAGAGCGCAGAATTTCGCAAGTCAAAAGCCCGTCTGAAAGAGGATGGGCATTACTTTTGCTATATTTGCGGCACAACCGAGGATCTTCAGTCTCATCATCAGGCAGAATGGATGTTTTCCAGCATTATAAATTTTGACAAGCTGAAAACATTCGTCGAAGAGTGGGACATTTATGGCTACGGGAGGCTCCTGAAGAATCAACCACTAACCACCGTGGATGATGTTAGGTGCCTCGTTTGTCTCTGCCAGAGCCATCACACTGGCGTAGATCATGAGGATGGTGGTAGTGGAACAGGCATCCATGACATGACGTTTCCGTCTTGGATTATGCAGAAATTGGCAAAGGATAACGAAAATCCAGTACCAGAATGTGGAGAAACAGCAGAGAAGGTGTTAAAAGATATTGAATCAGCACCATGCGGTGACACACCCCAATGAATTAATCAATGAAGCCAAGCAATGCGAAAAGAAGATCGCTCGCTTGAATGACCATCTAATCGACTGGCTTACAGATCACATCTTGGCTAGTCGGATAATGTTTAACTTAGCATTTATCCTGCCGTTGATGGTCCTGCCCCTGCCCGACTGGACGAAGGTACTGCTCGCTGTAATCTCGTCAAACTGGATACAGTGGTGGGCGCTTCCAGCATTACAGAGAAGCCAGAACAAAGCTCAGGCCCGTCAGGATGCTAAGGCAGATGTGGACCATAAAGCGTTGACGCATATTGCCCATACATTAGACCTGCAAACGGAGATGCTTAAAAGTTTAAAGGATGGTGTATCAAAATGAAACTAGGTAAAAAACCATTTAAACCAAGTCACAAAGACCTGCTCTATAAAAATTACAGAGGTACTGCCTTACCACCTATCCCTGCAACATTCGGACATCAAGCACTCGTAAGTAATTACGGCATGTTGGCGAATGACACCCTTGGAGATTGTGTTATCGCAGGTAGCGACCATGCCGTAGAGCTTTGGACAGCAGAAGGAAGTAAGCAAGCACAATTTACCGATGCCAACGCAATTGCTGACTATTCGGCCATCACGGGATATAACCCGAATGATCCAAACTCTGACCAGGGCACCGATATTAGGACAGCGCTCGAATACATGCGGACAACGGGTATGATCGACGCGAACGGCATACGCCATAAGATCGGCGCTTATCTCGCCTTAGACCAAACTAATTTCAATGAAATTCTCGAAGCGGCTTTCTTGCTGTCAGATGTAAAACTGGGCATACAAGTGCCATCCACAGCGCAGGACCAGTTTAGCGCTGGACAACCATGGACAGTCGTTCCGGGTGCGACGATCGAAGGCGGTCATGACGTAGAGTTTGACGGCTGGGATGGAACTTGGATAAGCGTTATAACGTGGGGTGCAGTACAAAAAATGTCCAAGGAGTTTTTCGAGACTTATTGCGATGAGGCTTGGGCTCAACTTTCGACGGAAATGCTGAACGGTCAGGGCCTGTCGCTCGAAGGTTTTAATCTCACACAACTGCAGGCTGATCTCGCAGCGCTGACAAGTGTAACTCCTGCACCCGCACTAGTGGATTACTTTGTCCGTGTAACAGGCTTAACAAAAGCACAAGCAGACAGCGTTGCGGCTGGATTGGCGACAATGGGAGTGGAGGAAGGGCCCGAGGAAGCAACTGGGGTTACATTTTACGTCGAAGTGAACGGGATCACGAAGGATCAAGCTGATTTTGTGGTAACTAATCTTGAAAACGAAGGTTATAAGGTCGAGACGGGGCAAAAGTAATGGAAGCGATAGATTGTGCAGCAACTTTAACCGCGGCAATAGTAACAGTCCTAAAAGCTGATGGAGTAGTGGCCGTAGGCCGCTACCTCACTGGCGATTACGCATTAACTCCAACCGAACTCACAGCCATCCACAATGCAAGCTTATCCGTATTCCTCATCTTTGAAACAAATCCCACAACCGCATCCTATTTCACCTACAATCAAGGCATATCAGACGCAGCACAAGCCATAACAGCTGCCGTCAACCTCAGAGCACCAAACGGCATAGCGATATATTTCACGGTTGACTTCGACGCACAATCTACTGATATGGGAGCCATAGTGGACTATTTCCAGGGCGTGGGCGATGGATTAGGGAGCAAATACCTCTTAGGAGTTTACGGCTCTTACGCGGTCATGCAAGCCCTTGACGTTGACCGCTATTGGCAGACATATGCGTGGTCAGGCGGTGAGATACACGAGGGCAATGACATTTATCAGTATCAAAACGATACTCAAATAGCGGGTATCAGTGTTGACCTAAACGAAATTAATTACGGTTCTGGCTGTTGGCCGGAGATTGGAGGAAGTATGAATTACTTAGTGCTTTATTATGGAGACGCAGATTTACCGATTGCGGCAGACTTGGCATTGAAGCTTAATTGCCCGATTGTACAGGCTAGTTTTGCGACTCCTGCATTGTTAGCTATGGCGACAACTAAGTATCAGGTTGGGGGTTCTAGTGCACCCAGTGGGGTTGCGTTGCTGGCTGGTGCTGATCGGTGGGCAACGATGAAAGCTGTGTTGGGAGTGGTGGGGTAATGAGTATGTGGGGGATAACCGATAAAGATGCCAAAATAATTGATACTCTCATCAAGGTTGTTATTGCTCTTGGGATGATTGGGGGCGGGGCAACCTGCTATGGGATTTTTAGATTAGTGAAATGGTCGATGGGGCTATAATTAGGTATGCATTTGTCGAAATGAAAAACTGAAAGAAGGAAAAGCAAATGCAATATATTGGAGTAAAAATTATTCATGCCGAACCAATGACTGTTGCGGAGTATAACGAGCAAGTAAGACCCCTGGTTTATTCTGGAGAATGCCAAGACGGCTACAAGGTTATTTGCGAGGATGATTATGTAAGTTGGTCGCCTAAAGATGTGTTCGAGGCGGCCTACCGCCAAACTGATGGTATGACGTTTGGATTGGCGATTGAAGCCATGAAAAAGGGTTTTAAGGTTGCTCGTCAGGGTTGGAACGGTAAAGCAATGTGGATTGCAATTTCTCACCCCGAAGCCAACAGCTTGAAAGCTGAAGGATTCTGGAATAAACACAGTCGGAAATTCGCTGAGGAAAATGGCGGGAGCGCGGACGTTTTGCCATACATCATCATGAAAACGGCAGATAATAAAATTCTTATGGGCTGGTTAGCGTCACAAACCGATATGCTCGTCGAAGACTGGACCATAATCGAATAAGCAACCTTTCCCAATCCCGGCATATTGGGATTTATAAAAACAAAGCAGGTCGTAATGGCCTGCTTTTATATTTGCCGAAATTAAATTTAAGGAGGAATTATCATGGATGAGAATGAATTGGAAAACCGTTTTACTTATCATGACCCGAAAGATGGGCAAGCACAAAGGTTCGAGGAAATTAGGGGCATGGGCAAAGCATTTGCTGAGATAATTTTAACGTTATGCCCACCCTCAAGAGAACAATCCTTAGCCATAACCGCTATTGAAGAAGCAGTTATGTGGGGAAATGCGAGCATAGCTCGGCGCGAATAAATAGCCTTTGTGCATAATACCTAGTCGCTTTAATAACAACCCATCACACCAACTCTTATTAAAACAAAAGGGGGATATCTTTAATATGGATATGACAACAATAACTCAAGGTGTAAACATCGCCGCAAGTCTCGCCGTAGCCGTAATCGTCGCCATCATCGGCAAGCTACACATCTCATCCAAACAACTCGCCACAGCAGGAGAACTCGCAACAGAAGCGGTCAACTTCGCCGCTCAATACGCAGAAAAGCACGGTGTAACACTGGGCTCAGGAAAATATGTTGCTGCACTTGCATCGGTCAAGGAACTTGCTAAAAAAGCAGGAATTAGCCTTACAGATTCGCAATGGGAAACACTTATCGAGAGTGCGTACAAAAAAGCTAAAGATGAACTTGCACAGTTAGTTGGGACCGCTACACCTTATACTGAGGAAAAAATTAACGCCATGATTACGGCTGCAGTACAGAAGATTGCTCCTGATGCACTCGGTATTGTTAGTGTTGTACAGCAGGAGTTGAGTAAGATACAATGGGCTCCTGTTGTTAAGCCTGTTGTGGTTACTCCTGTTGTCGAAGAGAAGGAAGAACAAACTGCATAATTGACATAATAAAAGCCCGTTCTTTCCTTAATTGGAGAGGGCGGCTTTTTTATTTACTCTTATATGAAAGAAACTCTGTACAAGCCATAAATTACCTGATATACTATAGGTAATTACATAAACAAAGCCCCCAACTCTTGGACAAGTTGAGGACTTCTGGCGTTTACCTGAATCAGCAGGAAAAACACTTAATACTATTATACATTCTAAGGCAACTTAGGACAAGTGTAAATTAAGGAATTTTCAGCGACAGGCCGTCAAGGGTTTGTCGCTTTGTGTTTGTCTAGTGGAAGTATAAACACACTATAAACTATATGCAGTTACCGGCTGCTTATAACCAAACTGGTGGCGCAAGCGAGATAATTCCTAGTTTTGTCTATGACCTTGCGTTGGGCGATGGCGGCCCTTAAACGGCATACAGGAGGTTAAAATAGCGGTCAGCATGTGACGTGTTGACGGGGTGTACGCACATTCCACTCTATGGGCGCGTTAGTAGAGTAGCGTATATTTGCGAGAGCAACATATCAACTAGGTTTGAGATATCCGAGGAACCGACACACGGATAAATTAAAATATGCTTCTCTCATTCTTGGATTTTGGACTAAAACAGTCCATTTTCTTCGAATGAGGGGCATAACTTTGTCCTTCCTCCGGCCCCTCTACCGGATCTTCTTTAAGAACGTATATAAGGAGTGTTTGTGGTTGAGTAAATCTAAGGCACAGAAAGCCATAACTAATCAAATTAACTTTGAACGAAATCAAGAGAAGTTAAAAGTTAGTGGACTTATAAATCTAGGTAAGAAATATGGCAAGATCGAATGCCTATGTCCTAAATGCAACAACACCATGCTTGTTAAAAGAAAGCTATTAATCAAAAACCCTATTTGTCGAAATTGCATGACGGGAAAATCATTCGGCGAAGAAAAGGCTATAGAAATATTAACAAGGTATAATGCTATATTCCAGAAAGAAAAAACATTTAAAGGGTTAAAGGGCTTAAACGGTAAATTATTGAGGTTCGATTTCTATATCCAAGGAGAATTAAGGCCCTTTTTAATCGAAATTGACGGGGCGCAGCATAAAGAGGGTGATGAGTGGGGAGGGAATACGGTAGCTCATGATGTCCTAAAGAACAGGTATTGTAGGGACAATAACATAAGGCTCTATAGGATAAATTACAAATTTGGAAAACTAGAAAACCTTGAGGATGAGATTATGAAAGTGTTAAGAGTACAAGGCGTGGCGTAAGGGGGTAACTATCTAAACGTTTCCGTTCCCTCTTACCGGATTATAAGGGAACGACGAAGTTGAGCTACTAAATCACAACTATACGCGAACCATAAACGAAGCAAGAACGACGAAGCAAGTCACTATCAACAATGGCTAAGTATCTAGAAATATTGACCATTTTTTACCTTGCTAACATGTACAACTATGCTATTTTGTGATATACTTAGATATAATAGAATGGAGGTTAGATATAGTTGGTACTTGATAATTTACCAGAAATCACAACCCCTAAAGAACTTGCAACATTTTTAAAAGTGAGCGAACAAACGGTCAAGAGGGCAATTAAAAGTGGAGGACTAAGGGCGTTTAAGATTGCCAGAGATTGGAGAATTGAGAGAAATTCGGTCCTTGAATGGATCGAGAAGGGGAGGTAAAATAATTATAAAACGCTTGATTTGTTACTCTGGAGGACATAGTTCGGCAAAAACAGCAATAGAAGTAGCTAGGAAATACGGAACTAAAGATTTAATCCTCCTTAATCACGATATTAATAAAAGGGTAGAGGATGCGGATATAAAACGGTTCAAGGGTGATGTAGCAAATTATATAGGCGTTCCGATTACCTACGCAAATATGGACGGATGGGAAGTAAAAGACCAATTCGATGTATGCCGAGAAGTAGGAGGGTTCAAGTTTGGAGCAGGACAAATACTTTGCACAAACAGAATAAAAACGGTTCCCTTCGATAAATACCTCAAGGAAAATTTCCCTGTCAAAGACGGAATTTGCGAAGAAGTTACCATATACTACGGATTCGACAAGTCGGAGAAGGAAAAAGGCAGAGCGCAAAGACGTTCGTCAATATTAGGCATAAGGGGATACAAGACGGACTACCCTCTTATTCTTTGGGATCACACAATAAAAAGCACAAAAGAAATAGGAATAACTCCCCCCTGGGACCTACGGCACATTCAAACACGCTAATTGCATTGGGTGTTTAAAGGCGGGGATGCAACATTGGTACATCGTTTATATGACGCGACCCGACATATGGTTAAAGGCAAAAGAGGCAGAAAATGAAATAGGTCACTCCATAAAGTCGGATATGTATCTCGATGAAATGGAACCAATGTTTGAAGAAATGAAGCGTAATGATGTTCCCGCGACAGAGCATATTGCATCGGCTCAGTTTTGGAAGTTAGCCAAGACGCATGGTAAGCAATTGAGCTTTTTTGATGAACTTCCGTGCGAGTGTGTATTTTAGAGAATACCCCCAACCACTTCGCAACGGAATAATGGCCAATCTGATATTTGAGGCAGGATTGCATTAGAGAACTCAAAAAGAAGAAGAAAGAGGGGAAATAAATGAAACTCTGTCCAAAATGTGGTTGCTTATCGTATTGGAATTCTTACTTTCAAGGGTGGATGTGCAATACTTGCGAACATGTAGGGAGGTTAAATAAATGAACATGAAGGAAAATTGGCATGCGATAAATGGGTCGGTGGAAGATAGAGAACCAATATTGGAATCTTCCCAAGATAAACAGAAGCGATTGAATTGCTATATGGGATTTAGTGTAGACAATTGGAGTTGCTATGCTGATTGCGCGTTCTGGAATGGTAAAAGATGCACGAAGGAGGATGAGTAGATGAACTGTCAAACCTGCAACGACCCGACTAAATACGTTTTCGCCTTATGGGATGGTCCGAACGGAACTCATGGCGGGACATACGATTGCCGTAACCTCAGTTGCTTAACAAAGCAGACCAAGGAATCGATCAGGGAATACCGAGAAGAAGAAATAAGAGAAGTGGTCAAGGCAAATAGTAGGAATGAAGTACAAATGATATCGATTAGGGCTAAGAGAAAAGAGTTACAGATAACTATCTCAAAGATGGCTAAGTCACTTGGTATATCTCCTTCGGATTATAGTAATTATGAGATGTGTCGGGTTGCGTTGCCGGTGGAGATGGTCGGTAGGATTAATGAGATTTTTAGGAGAGAGATGAAATAATGAAAGAATGCTCGGGCCATTACATGGAATATCCTATCTGCCAAGGACATCACGATTGTAAAGAAAAAGAATGCTATGGCGACACGATGGTCAAGGGGCCTTGCGAATGCCCTTACAAAGGGAGTTGCCACATTCCTAGACAAAAACTGCAAGCTGAATTCAGGGATAAGTATGGGAATAAATTGGAGGATTGCGACTTTTATGCAATTCTTAAGCCAATGTACGAAAAGAAGTATGGGAGGAATAAGGCGTGAAAAATACAGAAGATATCCTAAAAGCCAAGAAATATAGGCTCTGCGGATTTTATGGTGGAATGATCAAAACCCTGTTTCCATAATTGTAACTAAATGGTATGGACCATTTAGTTAGGATCACCAAATACTCTTTTCATGCCTTCTCTGGTGATTAGCCAGTTTTTCCCTGCCCTTCGAGCTTCGTCTTCGTTGAATTTACCCGCCGCAGCTGCATTGCGGACTGTTGACTCTCCAATGCTCCAAAGTTGCGCAGCTTCGGGACCTGTTAGTACGTCTTTAAGTTCCATCGCTATCATTCCTTTATTTTATTAAGGCCATATTGTCTCTTTTGGTACGACCCAGATATCCACGCCGCCGCGAGGATTGCGCACCTTTCTGGCAGCTGGTACAAGAGTAGGGGAATTGGACAATATATTCTGAGCGCTGGACGGACTCTTACCGTGCTTGCTCGCCCATTCTTTTACCGTAATGTATCCCTCCATGATATCCAAAAGAGGCCTATCTCTTTTGACATCTTGAGTTGCCTTGGCCGCGGCTAACCGTAACGCCTTGTTGTGTTCAACTTGGCACTCGGGGCACCGCTTTTGGCGGCTGGTTTTAGCATTAAAACTGACACCACAGTCTATGCAGATTCCGGGCACATGCTGCTCCTCCGCATGGCTCGGCTCATCTGGTTCTTTTGGGACATCCTGCTTTTTGTGTATATCTTGTACAGCTGCATTGGCTAATGGTTCGGGTTCTTTTTCCGGGTTTTTCTCTGCGGCACCAGCCTTAGTGAGGTGCATAAATATATTTGGCAGGGCTCCAAAACGTTTTTGAGTAACCGCCTTAAGCTGCCTGGTATTAATGCATAGCTGATCGTAATCCATGGCCCTTACAGCCTGTTCAAGGTTACGTATGAGTTCCATGGTCTCATTTTCCCATGACTTTGACCAATTTATAGTGATAGCTCTTCTTGATTCGGCAGATTTCGATCTATCAAGTATCTGCGAAATAGACCGATGTTTCTTTTTCACGAAATGCCCTCCTTAGTCTTGACATATACTGCTATTTGGATTATATTATGGGTAATAAATCCCATCAAGGATTGTCGCCGTAAGGCGTGGATTGAAATAAAAAGTTATCCAGAAAGAGCCGATTGATTACGGCTCTTTCTTTTTTCAAACACTCTCTCCACTAACCCTCATTGATCCCATAATTCTCTTCGCGCGCGGATTCCGAAACCATGTGCTGTAATTTACGAGGGGCAATCCCATGTTGTGCCTCGATATAAGTGGTCCATCGTTCAATAAGAGCCCAAGAGGATTCATCTTCTTTTTCCCATGCTAGTTCTGCGTCACCGTGGTAATAGTTGTAAGCCTCTAAGGCCGCCGGAGGGATTATAGTCCCAGTTAATTCTCTTTGGTAAGCCTCTTTTTTAGCTTGGTTGATTGCCGATTTCTCTTCCTGCTCTTTTTTGATTTGTTCGATTTGATCCTTGGCGATAGATACGACATAAATTTGAGCAAAAGAACCTAATGCGCCTGGGCGAATCGCACTCGCAGTGCCAATATGGTTGACCTTATCCCAAGGCAATTCAACGCCGTTTACTGAGTATTTTAAATTAGGATAGCCGTCAAGATTGCCATTATCCTCGACATCAACCTCGATATGCCCGGTCGGAATCTTTTTCCGCAATTCAACAGCTTCTGCTTCCATGTCCTCAAGTAGAGGGTTGTCTATGGCTTCCCGCTCGGCTTGATGTGCAGCAGCCCGGGTATTATGCCTTGTTTGTTGCTCAGCCTGAAACTTTTTATACTCGTTCACAAGGGCTGCTAAATCGGGACGGCTGTTATACTTTATGGCGACGGGCTGACCTTTGGTTGTTTTTTCGAACCAAACGACATTTTGACCGTTGACTTCTTTTGGTTGTCCACCACTTAGTTTAAGCCCAGCAACTGGACCACAGTCATCTCCGGCATCGTAGCTTATACTTATGCCAAAAGCTTCACCTGTTTCATCCCATTTGTAGTATTCCTTGACGACTTCATTTGCCATTTTATATTCTCCTCTCGCCCCGCCCCTTATGGGCTGTCGGGTTCATGTAATCTTTAGCTGTTACTACTATTATAGCGTTATCGCTATAATTTGTCAAGCGATAACGCTATAATAGTAGTAATTATTTATTATAAAACTGGAAATTCCAAACTCATTTTCCACCATATAATCCGAATAGCCATAAATAATAGAGAATAAAAACTAACCCCCGGCAAATGCTGGGGTTTCGTTATGTCAGGGCATTAAAATAGCCCCTCGGTTTACGAAGGGGCTAAAAGTCATTACTATTGTCATTACTACCACAATGGGTGCTTGTGGATAATCGAATCAAACGGCTGCCTTACTTCAAAATATCTAGCCTCGGCCATTGCATCCTGAGAAGCTATATCTAGCGATTTGTTCCATCTTTTAACTTCTTCTTTTCTCTCTTTTTTCATCTGATCGTAAATAGGTTTCATCGCCAGATTCAGGATTCCATAGGTGGCCTTTGTGGTCACTTTTCCTAGTTTACCCATGGTGTTACCTCCTTAAGATAATAGAGTAAATGTCTTTTTTGACTTGGTCCATCGTGGCAACAAAGAAATCCAACTCGCTTTTGACCTCTAATTTGCATTCGGTGACAACTAGGATTGCCGGGAACAATATCCTTGTAGGCTCCTTAATCGCCCACTCTTCTTTCGTCCAGTTCGCGCTGGTAATGGCTGAATACTTTTTATCCTTCTCGAACTTACGGTCTGCGTAACGCTCAACCTCAACAAATATAACATGCCTACGCTTATTGAGTTGGTCGTAAATATCAACCATTGCGTCTGCCCAAATCTTACCTTCCATAATTGGATATGACCATTGCCACTTGACGATATGCCAAGACTTTTTCTGAGACATTACGGCACAATAGATTTCATTGATAAGTAAATAATGATCGATATTTCGGGGTTTTTTGAGGCAATAGATGGCTGGTTCGTGGGGACTGCGGATAATCTTTTTTAGTCGCCCTGAATCGGATAGCACCTGCAGTCTAGTCTGAGCCTTACGCTTACTTCCCTTAAATATAACTCGCTCTATTTGGCTTCGCGTAAAGGCTGTCCCAAGCCCTACTAGCCCCATAATTCGTTCGTCTCGTTGCTTGCCATATGCCACTAAGTTCACAATTTTCACCTCGCAAAAATATAAAATAAATACAAAATAAAAAAGTAAGGATAATAAAGCACTTTACGGACCGCACGGCATGACCAAAGGAGCCTATAAAGCGCATTGAATCGTTGAGTACAATCACTGGGGGTGCTCAATAGTATGACCGAGTGAGTGCCCGACTGAGTGCTCAACCACCCTAGTGGAAATAACAGCCTGTATCACTGGCTCGACCTTACCTTTAATTATCGCTTTTTGATAGTTGGCCATAAGGGACTTGATTGCATGGTTGTCGATGTAGGGGACCTGCAGCAATACCTCATCTTTAAATTTAAACAATGCTCGACCTTCGATATCTGGATCAATCATGCTGGCTGCCTTGTAATCCTCCGGATCTTCTCCAAGCAACACACGAGCCGATACAGCGTTGCAATTAAACGCGACAACGGCAGAGATATTGTTCTTCATCGTGCCGGACACAAGGTTAGCTGTGGGCCTGTGACAAGAGATAATAACATGCACTCCTGCACCCCTGGATTCCCCCGTGACTTTAGTCATCTTTTCACGAGCCCTGGAGAACTCCTTGCCCTCAAGTTTGGTTAATTCATCCACATAAACCACAATGCGCGGCAATCTCAATCTTGGATATTCCTCGTTAAACGCCTGTAAATCGTCGCACTCATACTCCTTAAATAAATTATATCGCTCGCCAATAATCACAGAGAGATCGTCCATCATTTGTTCTGCTTCGCCCGGATCAGAAATAGTCCTATCTACAAGGAGAGGGTTTTTCCCTAGCCTTGCTGTGCCGTTGCCATGTTTAAGGTCACAGAGCCATAGTCGGCATTCATCACGGTTATAGCGGATATGGAGGGTAGCAAGGATAAGCCTGCCAAGGATGCTCTTGCCGCCTCCTGTAGCCCCTCCGATCATAAGATGAGGGCTGTTGCTAGAGGCTAAATTAAGTTGTTCCAAGCCCCTTCTTGACCACCCTAGAGGTATCCATAGACCTTTGCTTAACTCCTTGCCATCTGGAGTAATACTGGCCTCGTTGGAGTAGTTGATAATGTCTAACAGTTTGCCGGATAAGATAGTGAGTGAGAAGTGCGCTTTGGGATCGTTCTCAAGTCGCTTGAATAGGACTTCTGACTTGAGATCGAACTCGATGTCGTAGAGGGATTTCATGACTTTCTGCGGATTTAGACCGGTGGGTATCTTGTATCTAAGTACTCGATTATGACCCTTCATTGTCTTTTCCACTAGCGTAGGGTATTTCTTCTCTGTGTAATCCTTGCCTCGCTCTTTGGTTTCGGTGCATATGTCATTGCGTTTCCAGTTCAGCATTATCTTGTTCGCATAGGAGTTGTTGGGACTGCCGATATGACGTAGGGCAAAGCGTCCAAGTTTGACCAGAGTAGAGGATGTCAAGCCGATCAGGTCGGGCTTTACGGACGATGATTTTTCACTCATGGCGTTTCACCTGCTTCGTGATTTACCAGACCTAATGCATTCTGGTTAGTATTGCGGCGAGGGGGAGCCTTGGGATCCGAGAGAGGTGCCGGGGAATCCTCGTTGATCTCCCGGAAAATATCCACGCTGAGAAATGATACTAGAATTTCCTCATCGTACTTTGCGGTAATGGCGTAGTCCTTGATAGCCTTGCGAACGATTTTTTGGATTTTAGTTATGTCCATTATTTCAACCTCACTTCCTATAAACTTTCCTCCATCCATTCGAGTAGATCACTGACGGTTAGTTCCTCCCAACCTAAGTCCAGCGCGCCATCCCCATAAGGTACTAATGATGCCGCCTTAGCTATTTCCTTGATAAGCCCTGAGAGTTTGGAGGCTTTAATGGATTTCTTCCAGAACATTAGCGTTCGCTCCTTTCAACTTTGCGTTGCCTTACCAGCTCCTGCGCTATCTGCCTTGCGTCGGTAACGGTTAGTTCGGGCTTGCTGTCGATCTTAAACCATGCTCGTAGTGCCATGCGGATTATGGTACTTAGTTCATTTTCTGGTATTGCGTCTAGCTTTGAGCAAAGATCATCTCCGTCCCAAAAAGTTCTTCTTTTCTTCACATTCTCACCTCTCAAAATTTTGTCTGACTGGCGTAGTATAGTGTAAGACGTGGTGTGACGGTGGCTTACTGGGTGTGATAAAGTATATAGACGAAAGTCTAATTTTATGACTAAAAAAATATAAAAAAATATTTGGCCTACTTGAATAAAGTAGGCCAAATATACTCAACCGAATACCCGAGAGCAACGGATATCATCGAAGCGCGAATGAGCGTAAGGCGCTTAACCTTACCGTTAACGATGTCGCTTATGTCACTCGGCCACCACCCGAGCGTTGCGGCAAGGTCTTTTTGCGACATATCACGCTTGTCTAGTATGTATTGTATTTTGTTATCCTTTAACTTATCTTCTAAATCCATCGCCTCACCACCATAGGAAAATACTTCCACAGAGGATAGGATTAATCCTGCTAACACAAAAATGTAGCAGGTATTATAATATGTAGACTTAAGTATAATTTATAATCACAAAATATTCACATTTGGCCTCCTTTATTTCACGCGATTTCGACAAACGTTATAGCGTATACTGTCAATAACTTAAATAAATATTCTGAATTATATCTAGGACTGATTGTAGGACTTTGTTCCTACGGGTAGCGAGAGAAAGGGGAAGAGAAACGATTTATTTCTTTTGCGACAAATTACCCCTTGAAAATTAAGAACACACGTTCTAGTATATAGAGACTGGTAAAACATAAATTCAGGCAGGAGATGAGGATATAGATATTGAAAAAAATATTCCGACTGAAAAAATACTTGATATTATCATGGACAAGCTGATGCCGGAAAGAATCTTTGGCGTTGCTTATCAAAAAACAAAAGAAACAACTGATTACAGTGAGTGGATAAAAGAATCCATTTCCTTGAGCGTTGACATAATAAGATTACTGGGTAAGGAAAGAAATATTTTTGATCGCTATGAAGAATTATCAACATCAAGAGTGGATGCTCTTCTGGAAAATACATATAAGCAGGGATTCAATGACGGAATAGAACTCTTGAAATCCTTATTATATGAAGGAAAGATATAAAACCGCAAACGGGAAACCTTCCCTATTTTGAAATTGTCGGAAGGTTTCCCGTTTGCTAAATTTCGATAGAATCAGGCAAAGTAATAGCGATAAAGAATTCACCCTGCTTGTTCACCTCAACCCTGGGAAGAAATGATCTAATGATGAGCTTCTTGTCACTATTAGGATAGGCGTTCCAGTTATTTAGGAATGTTTTCAAAATTGATTGTAATTCCATAGGAGGACTAATCTTAATGGCTGATTTTAATAAATCGGCCTTAATTTTTTTTATCCTACCTTCAATAGATGCTATTTCTTTGGATATTTTTTCAACGTGTTTAGTATATAGCAAAGCGGATAGGTCGCCTTTTTCATAATCGTTCTCTATTTTTACCAAAAGGATGTTTTTATCCTTGACTTGCTTATTTAATTCATCCACTTGATCTGATAAACCATTAGTATCGACGCCAAGTCTTGATTCTCTCTCGTTGACTAACTCAAGAAAAATCTGCGGATCTGATATTATCTTCCCAAGCTCATCAAGGATGGTCGAGTGAACAACGCTGGCTCCTATGTGGTGCCAACATTTAGGGATGCTTTTTCTGCCCCTACAAATATAGATGTCTCTGCTTTTATATAGCTTTCGAACACCATCTATTACCCTTTGCGGGGTAGAGCGTTCCCCGTACATCCTTTGCCCGCATTCTCGACAGTATAGCTCTACTAGATAAGGGTTATCGTTTTTTGACCCTCGTCTCTTGTGATGTCTTTCAGCGTTGATATCCTGCGCAGAGTTCCATAGGTCCAATGAGACTATCGCAGGGTGCTTAGCTATATATTCCTTGCCTTGCCACTTAGCCACTCCTATATACCTGGGATTTTTTAATATCTTATATATTGTAGATTCATGATACTTTGTTCCGCGTTTTGTCTTTAAATTTCTGGAATTAAAGTAATCCGCTATTTCTTGATAGGAGTAATTTTCAGAGCGCATCGTAAATATTTCAAGCACTAATTTTTCCTCTTCGGGGATTATCTCGACTATCCCCCTGGACTGGCGAAAACCGAGCGTGACAATATAATTGCCGGCATAACCTTGTGTTGCCCGGTAATTTCTATTATTCCATAGTCTTTCCTTAATGCTTTCGTATTCCTCCCGAGACATGAATAGCTCGAACCTTAGCTGGCGAAGATCGGAAGGGTTTAACGGATCATATATTTTATTCGGCGTGACAATCTTAATCTCGTTGTGGATTATGGTTTTGTATATTCTTCCTGCATCCTCCATGTCCCCTCTGCCAAGTCGAGAAATTTCAGTAACAATGATACAAGAGTATTGACCAGAGGGGAGATCCGTATCTAGTATATTCTGAAATTTAGGCCGACCTGCGATCGTATCACCGCTTCGTACCTCTGCGCGTTCGTCGAAGGTAATTTCCCGCGACTTACAGAGCATAACCAAACGTTCGCGATGGGTTTGCAGAACATCTTCGCCAGTATTTTTTTCATATTGCTCATCTTCTCTGCTTTTGCGCAGGTATAGTATTCCATGCATACCTATTCCTCCTTAGCCTCTTCGATTATTTCTGAAATAATCGAATTTATTATATTTATTACAAATCTTCTCTTGTCTTGCGGTAATTCATTAATTCCTTGTAGTTGTTTGATTGTTGCAGCATCGGGTGGATTAGTATCTGTGCGTCCAAGAAGGAAATCTGTAGTTGTATTTAAAATATCAGCTATTTTGACCAGAACTTCGCACGGTGGGGAAGATGTGTCTCTTTCGTAATGTGAGAAATTCGCACGATTCATGTCCAGTTTATATGCCATTTGGTCCTGTGTTAACCCTCGTTCAAGTCGAAGAACTCTAATTCTACTGCCCATAC
Source organism: Candidatus Desulfosporosinus infrequens (assembly GCA_900290375.1). Lineage (GTDB taxonomy): Bacteria > Bacillota > Desulfitobacteriia > Desulfitobacteriales > Desulfitobacteriaceae > Desulfosporosinus > Desulfosporosinus infrequens. The sequence goes on along the minus strand of OMOF01000445.1, from coordinate 53,016 downwards.
CGATAATCATAAATATTTTCCTCATTTCCATAAAAGAAAGTATAATTTACATATTGCGTTAATATGATTTACGTGATAATATTCTATCAAGGACAAAGGTGGTGATACAGAATGACAAGACATAAACGAGAAAGATTCAAACAACTAAGAAGAGCCTATGGCACACAGGATAAAGTAGGCGCTGCCGTCGGAGTTACTGGGACCATGATAAGGTATATTGAGAACGGCAACGCAACGCCTAGTGGCAAGTTAATGCTGAAGCTATCTTTCTTGTTTGATACTCCAGTTAACGAGTTGTTCCCAGACGTAGAAATGGAAGCCCAATCCGAGGCGGTGTTGGACGCATTGCGTTAATATTACTTACACGTTACATTATAAATTGTATTTACATTTACGCAATACTTGTCCACGCTTTTTCTAAGCAATTCCTTTTTATTTGATCTCGACGTTAATATTATTTACTATTTGCGAAAGTATTATACACATAAAACGAAAAGGAGAGAAATTATTTGGCATCAAAAAATAAAGTCACGTATCTTCCTCCAATTTATAGCTCTAAGAAGATTCGTGAAGGAGTTATCGCGATTATCAATTTGGTTCAAGCTCAAGAGTCGAATCAAAAAGCGGCCAACTAAATCAAGGAGAGGATTTTAATGGGTGACTTAGTTTTTCTTGAACCGAACTCTATCAAGGCTATACCATTTACAACGAGTGATGTAATCGCTGAGTATGCAAAAATTGCAAACCGTTCAGTTTATCTATTGATTGAAAAGCATCAGCAACGGCTCGAAAAGTTCGGAAGGGTATCATTTGAAATGACACCCTTTGAAACAAAAGGTGGTACGCAAATTAGAAAGGTTTATCACCTGAACGAGGAGCAAGCAACACTCTTAGTTACCTTCCTGAGAAATACCGAAACTGTAATTGATTTCAAAACCGAACTCGTTCGCCAATTCTACGAAATGCGAACCGAACTTCAAAAACGCCAAATCGGTAAAATGACACTCAAACCAACTCGCAAACCTTTGCTAGATAGGATTAAGGAAAATCCAAATCGTAGCGAGTGGGATTACAAACTTTTTATCGACCTATCCTACAAAGCGGCTCTTGGTAAAATTGCCGCAAGTATCCGTAAGGAACGTGGAGCGGATAAAAAGGCTGTCGCACTCGACTTTATGACTTCTGGCGAAATGGAACTTGTTGAGAATCAAACACATAAGATTGCTGTACTTTATGAACTTGGATTCGATTACTACCAAATTAGAGACTTATTGATTAAAAAGTCAAATATCGCCAAAAAGCGGTTAGCGAGGGGGTGAAATATGAACAAATTGCAAGTTATCAACCAAGACGGGGTTTATGTAATTGACAGCCGGGATGCCGCCGAAATGACAGACGTTAGGCATTCTGACCTACTCGCTAAGATCGCTACGTATGAAACCCACTTAACCAACGGAGAATTCCGTTCGTTAGATTTCTTCATCCCGAGTACTTACATTGATGCCAAAGGCGAAAGCCGCCCCTGCTACCTCCTAACCCGCAAAGGCTGCGACATGGTAGCCAACAAAATGACAGGCGAAAAGGGCGTACTCTTCACAGCAACTTACGTGACCAAGTTTGAGGAAATGGAGAAGACGTTAACCGCGCCAAAGCAAAAGAGAACATCTTCCCGCGTCCGGCCAGCAATCAAAGACGCATTTGACACAGCGGAATATCTCAAAGAAAAGCTAGGTATAAGTATCGGCATAGCCCAGGCCGCATGTATTCGCGCAGTAGAAACAAACAGCGGCCTAAATTTACAGGATATTGCGAAATGTCTCCCTGCTGCCGAACACGAAACCGGATACTTAAATCCTACCGAAGTTGGTAAACGTCTTGGAATTAGTGCGGTCAATGCGAATAAGGCATTACTCGCTAAAGGATTACTGGAACAACAAGTAGATGCCAAAGGCAATAAGGATTGGCGTATTACGGAAGCTGGAAAACCTTATGGCGAAGAATTCCCTTATGTGAAGAATGGGCATAGCGGCTATCAGATTAGGTGGAATGAGAGCGTTATGGAGGCGTTGACAGAGAAGGTCCCTGATGATGCCCAACTAACCGAAAACGATCTGAAACTTATCGACGATATGCGCGAACGGTTTGTGAAAGCCAATGAGTGATTGTGAAAACGTTGGCACGAAGGGAGGTGAGAACAAAAGTGATAAGCCTAATAGTTGTTATCCTCGCGGTGGCGTTCGTTTTTTATGGGATCACTAGATGACGAAAGGAGATAACCCCATGATCCTACCAAGATGCAAGACCTGCCCATGGCTCATACGCTCAGGCAGAAAGAGCCTTTGCAATCACCCTAAAGCGCCACAGTCCACGAAGAAGTGTGCAACCCGCATACCGTCGATTAATACCAGGACAAGCCCGGAATGGTGTCCGCTGAGGATTGTGTAGAAAGGAGTAGATTAATGAGGATTGAACGCGGTCCAGCATGCAAGGAGTGCCAATGTGCGGTATGCGGCAATCTACCCAAATGCCATGTCTTAGCTCCGACTACTGAGTATTATTGCGAAAAGGAATGTGGTGGGATGGTTGGCGTAGGTAATTGCCAATTCGCTAACCGCAAGAACGAGGAAAGCGAGGCGAAAACATGCTCAGAAAAACCCTAGAAGCCAAATTAGGCTCAATGACTAACGCAGAATTTCGCGAAGTCATGGCGTTAACCACTAATGACATACGAGCTAATAATGTCAACCTTGGAAAGATGACAAGCATGGCGTATGCGGTCCAAGTGGCGGAGATTACGCTCGGATTAATCAGGAGATATCAGGTAGCGTAGAAAGGAGATAGTTCATGAAAAAACCGATAACAACGCCTTGCTCAAAATGTAATGGTGGAGGATTTTTCGGTTATGGAACTGGATATAACGCGGTTTGTTATGAATGTGCCGGAACTGGCGAAACGTTAGTTGGATGGAAAGATGAACCAGTAAACGAACTCGACCAACTCAAGGCTGAAAATGCCAAGTTGATCGAATTAGCCAAGGGGCAGATTGATTTAAGCGAGGCCATCGAAGACGAGAAAGAGGTTGAACAAAATGAAAAGCAATAACACGGCAAACCAAGCCAGTCAAGCTGCAAGAAAGCAAGGGCTATCCTATTGGGATTACATGGAGAAAACCTATCATTGCGTTCGTCATTTTGTGTGGGGGTCCAAGAAAGAAACCCGCAAGCAAAAGCGCGAATCCCAAGATGTTATGAACTCTGCTATGGCTCGTAGCACAAATCCAAGAATGAGGTTTTTATCGCAAATGAAGAATCTGTTGGGTGGAAGGAGTTACTAATGGCAAGAATCGATGTCAACGAAAAGTATTGCGTCATCTCAGACCCTTACCAATGGACGGTGTATAGCAAAAGCACACACAAAAACGATCAAAAGGGTACAGAGACACGCGAGGGAGCTAAGGCCGGGGATGAAAGGTTAGTATTTGAGGGTTCAGTGAGCACGATCAATCAAGCCTATAAGTTCTTGCTCCATCGTCAGATTCGCGAAAGCAGAGCGTCGGGGTTTAGAGAACTGATGTCTGAAGTTGAGCGCATTGAAAAGGAGCTTGGTGAAAGTATAAGGATTTAAGGAGGCATCCTTTATGACCAAACAAAAGGACCAAATCTGCACTTGCGGCAAAGTGATGAATTTCCCCGATGGACAGATAAAAACTACATGCCCATGCGGGACAATTTGGGAGATGGATGAAGGCGGCGTATGGTTTTCTCAACTTGTTATCCCATTTGCTACTAAAGGGGCAAAGGTGAGAAATAAACGAAAAAGGAGAGCATCAAAATGCTAGAAAAACTACTGCGCTGGATCCTTAAGCGCAGCATCATCAGACGCGAAATCGAAGCGTACAAGCGCGAAAAACTCAGTCAGCGAGCTAAGGTTAAAAAGCAGGAGCATCATCACGACTGGCAACTGATCATGCAGGGCATGAGGGATACAGAGATGGATAAGGTTGTTGATTATGTAGATACGCGCATGATGGCGCAGAGGCAGGTTGTACCGCTTTATGTGGATAGCTGTCAGTGGGGGATTGAACGATGAAAAATGCAAAATGTCCAACTCGCTCACAAAAGATAAAGCTCAAAGCGCTTGGCATTAACCCCGAAGCGTGGCTGATCTCAATTGACTGCCCCGACCGCTTGGTGATAGTGCATCGTGTCACAGAAAAGGTCAGAACGCTGAATATGAGGGGGTTAGGGAAATGCGAGGCTTAACCAATAACCAAGTTTTATCCATTGTCAATCTCAGTGAACGTGTACCATCACTGTTCATTTATTCAAGCATCAGCGGCATAGGAATTTCGCGGACGGTTAACTTCATCTCTCAACCAAATGCCGACTACAACGAGTGTGATGTAGAAATAGACAAGATATTCCCTGACGCGGTTTACAGAAAGCCAAGTGTGCTTCTTGATGAAGATGGAACATTTAATGAGGCGTATGGCATTGATGATCCAAGTGGAGCGAGTATTACCTTTTTCTTGAAGAGGGCACCCGGACGCGAAGAAAGGCTATCCGCGCCAACGGACAGCCAAGACATAAAGGAAACGATACACCAACAGTATACGCCAACTGGACGTAGTTTAGAAGATATGTTGATAAAAGAGGGGTTAATCGTATGAATTTAACCTTCATCGATCTCTTCTGTGGAATCGGCACAATCCGAATGGGCATGGAGCAAGCTGGACATAAATGTGTTTACTCGGTTGAATGGGACAAGCACAAACGACAAATATACAAAATAATTTTTGGGAAGGAGCCAGAAGGTGCAGACATTAGAGCAACTAATGCTACAGACATTCCAAGGGCAGACATGTGGTGCTTCGGAGCACCTTGCCAAGACTTTAGTATTGCAGGAAAGCGAGCAGGGCTTGAGGGAGACAGAAGTTCTCTTGTTTCAGAAGTATTTAGACTCGTCAGGGAGACTCCAGAAGAATATCGACCCAAGTATATTCTCTATGAAAACGTTAAGGGAATGCTATCCAGCAATAAAGGATTTGACTACCTCGAAATACTCTATCAAATGGACGCACTGGGGTATGACGTGGAGTGGGAACTGCTCAACAGCAAAAACTTCGGAGTCCCACAAAATCGGGAGAGGGTGTTCACTGTCGGACATCTTAGAGGACGAGGTACTGGAAAAGTATTTCCTCTCGAATACGAAGTTAACGAATATTCTACAATCGGCAAGTCAACAAAAACCACAGTTGCTAGAACATTAACGGCAGGGGGACATAGCGGGGGAAATCACAGCGGTATGACAATGATTAATGTCATCGGGATGCTGGATATACATGGTCAAGACAATATTCGCAGAGTATATGGAATTGATGGCTTAAGTCCTTGCATAACCCCCTGTGAAGGCGGGAATAGGCAACCCAAGATACTTATTGAAGGAAGATTAAGAAGGCTAACTCCTCGTGAGTTTTGGAGGCTTCAGAGCATATCTGACTTAATCATAGATAAGGTCATGCTTGCAGGAATTAGCGACACACAAATGTATCGAGGAGCTGGTGACGCTTGCACTACCAAAGTTATCTTGGAAATTGGTAAAAAACTAACATGATTCACTTAAACGCTTTAGTTAACTAAAGCTCGAACCACCTAGAGCATATTATGTGTTATATCTCTTTCTTTAAATTGCTAGGATAAAGCATCTTTAAAGAAAAGAGGTAGTATAACGTAATGATGGATTGGTGGTTATACGGTAAGGCGGACAACACGTATGAAGACACGTTGATTTTTGAGAGTTTTCTGGATGATGAAGAATGAAGGGGAGTGAGTAAATGAAAAGACTTACAATCGAACAACTTCAAGCGGTCCAAGGGTTAGCCGAATATCCAAGCTTAATCCATAGATCTGGCCTTGAATTCCTTAACGACGGAACATCAGTGATCAGAGTAGTTTCTATGCCGAATGTGAGTTGGGACAAAGTAGATGCCATCATTAACAGCGAGTTAGACTTTGTTTTTCCCGAGCTTTGTTATCATGGACCATCTACTACTTATGTTGACCCCATGAATGGTGCTGAATGTGAGTTGTACTTTATCGATTACGAAGGAGAAACGCTTATTAGCTTAGTTATGCAAAAAGAAGAGGCTCCCTTTGCAGAGGGAACCCCGGACGAAGAAAAAATATCTCAACCCTATTATAGACCATGCGAGGGAGATTTAGAACAGGTCGGACCGTGTGAATGCGAAGGAGGACAATTATGAAAAAAGTGTATATCTGCCACCCCTTCAACGGCAAAAAGCAAAACCTCCAAGCCATCACGCACATCTGCCAAGCATTAACAAAGTTCGGCGTTATCCCAATCTCGCCAGTTCACTCTTTTTCCTATCTCAGCGACAAAGTACCAGAACAACGAGCATTAGCTCTGACCTTTTGCGAGGAGCTTGTAAGTAGCTGCGATGCAATATTTTTATGCGGGGCTTGGGAGCAGTCGGAAGGGTGCAATAGGGAGCATAATGTCGCGTTAATGGAGATGATACCGATTTATAATATCGACGGTTGGGATGGAGATAAGCCCTTGTTTAGGAGAAATCTTCCGTTGTGGTGGAAAAATAAAACTGAAAAGGATGGGAAATAGATGAATCAAACTATTATTCAATTACAATCACTGCACCTAATTAATTTCAAAGGCGTAGAGGATTTTACCCTTGAGTTAAACGGAAAAAATGCTGATGTTTACGGAAGAAATGCAACTTATAAATCCACGATTTATAACTCTAGTCAGTGGCTTTTATTTGGAAAGGATTCGGACGGAAGATCAGACTACCAAATAAAACCACAAGACAAAGACGGCAACGAAATCCATCATCTTGAATCAAGCGTCGAGGGAATCTTTCTTGTAAACGGCAAGTCTCTAAAACTAAAGCGCCAACTCTCAGAAAAATGGGTTAAAAAAAGAGGTTCGCAAGAAACCATCTTTGACGGAAATGAAACGTCCTACTGGGTAAACGACGTCCCTGTGAAAGCCAAGGATTATGTCCTAGAAATTAACCTTCTCATAAAAGAAAATATCTTCAAACTCCTAACGAATCCCCTCTTTTTCAATACGGATGGCAAGGGCTGGACTTGGCAAGAACGGCGCAAGATTCTGTTCGAAATATCAGGTAATTTATCAGACTCAGGCGTTATTGATTCATGCGTAACAGCATCCGATAAAAGCATGTTGGACCTTTTAACCGTAATCAATTCGGGCAGAACAATCGAAAATCACAAATTAGTCATAGCCGAGAAGATCAAAAACACCAAAAAGGATCTTGATGGGATACCTGCCAGAATCAGTGAACAGCAACGGTCGATATCCGTAGATGAGGTTGACTACACAGCTATAGAAACCTCGCTACAGGAGCAGAAAGCCACTTTACAGGGCATTGAATTAGAGCTAGCTACAAACGCTCAAGGGGCTAGTTTGTATCGTCAGAAACAGCAACAGGCGTATGCATTACAGAATCAGATTAATGGGCGGAAGTTAGAACTTGAAGTAAAAGCTGGGGCTGAATCCAAAAAGTTGGTTGACGAAAAAGCAAATCTTGAAGGTGAAAAGTATTCCATTTCCAAGGAAGTATCGAGGTTAGGCTCTAATTCCCTTGTAAGAATTGCGGAACTTGATGCAATTGCTGGAAAAATTATCGAACTTCGCAAAGAGTGGAGCGAAGAAAATTCGAGGCAATTTGTAGCTCCAGAAGGCTTTAATTGTCCAACTTGCGAACAACCTTTGCCCGAAGGAAAAACTCAAGAAAAGATAGATAAGCTGAAAGAGAATTTCGACAAGGACAAAGTTCAGGCATTGGCATCTATTCGCGCCAAGGGCAAAGATAAGGCGGCTAGGGCCGAAGTTCTTAACGAGGAAAAGGAAATAGATTCTGCGAGTCTCAGCACGTTGGAAGAATCTTTGAAAAGAATCAATATTCGCCTTTCCGAATTAGAAACCGCAATAACAGAGCAGCAACAACCGACAGTCGTTAATTATGATGCAGACAGCACTTATTCTGTATTTAAAGCCACTCTAGACAGGATTAACGTCGAACTGGACAAGCCCGTCGAAGATACAACAACCGAAATCCTAGCCAGAAAGCAAGAAATTGCAGACACAATTGAAGCCCTGAACAAAACCTTGAATCAGAAGGAAGTAGTCGAAAAGGCCCATATTCGCATTAATGAGCTAAAGGCAGAGGAAAGCAAACTTGCACAAGAACTCAGCGAATACGAACGACACGATTTCCTGATTAAACAGTTCACAAGTGCGAAAGTGAAAATGCTGGAAGATAGGATTAATAGCAAGTTCGAAACAGTCAAGTTCAAGTTGTTTGACACCCTGAACGATGGGACGGAGAAAGAAGTTTGTCGGACACTGGTAGATACGAACGGAGTGCTCGTTGAATTCGATGGTGCTAATAACGGTGGAAAAATTAATACCGGATTAGAAATTATCAATTTGCTGTCAGAGTTTTATGGAGTTAGTTGCCCTATTTTTGTCGATAACGCGGAAAGCTTGAGCAGTTTTGTGGGGGTAAATTCGCAGGTTATTAAGTTGATCGTCAGTGTGGAAGATCCTATTTTGAGAGTGGAGGTACAAGAATAATGGCAAATGAAGTAGCGGTAAAAGAGCAACCAATGTCGGAACGATTTATGAACAAGGTATTAGCTGAATTTAAAGGTAGCGTTGGCGATATTGCACTAACTAACTTTCAGAAGCGTTTAGCGCAAAACTACTTTATTGTTGCCGATTCCATGCTCAAGAAGGCAGAGGAAAAGCGCCTCAAGAAGACCGGAGATTACCAGGAACAACTATCCTACACCTGGGGGAATATCAATATGGAGGAACTTGCTCAGAGCGTTGTGGCGGCAGCTAGGATTGGCTGGGACCCGACACAAGAGAACCACGTTAGCCTAATCCCCTTCAAGCAAGGGGCACTCAATAAATATGGCATTACCTTCATGCCGGGATACAGAGGTAGGCAGCTCAAGGCAGTTAAATATGGCTTAGATGTGCCAGATGACGTTGTGGTCGAACTTGTTTATTCGACGGATAAATTCAAATCGCATAAAAAATCCCACGCCAATAAAGTTGAACATTATGAGTTTGAGATCACCAACGACTTTGAGCGTGGTGATATTGTAGGAGGTTTCTATTATCATATCTATTTTGATCATCCTGAGAAAAACAAACTTGTTGTTATGCCGCGTAAGGATATCGAGAAGAGGAAACCGGATAAAGCTTCTGCCGAGTTTTGGGGCGGAGAAAAGACAATCTGGAAAAATGGTAAGCCGGCCGGTAAAGAGCAAGTCGAGGGATGGTTCGATAAAATGTGCTTCAAAACTGTTTTTATTGCCGCCTACAAAGACATTACCATTGACAGTCAAAAGATTGATGATGATTACATGCGACTAAATCAGCTCGAACACGAATTTAAAGAAGCCGAGGTCGAGCAGGTCATTGCCGAAAACGCTAATAAGGGAGATGTTGTGGATATCCAAGGCGAGGAAGTTTCAAGCGACCGAGAAGCAGTTACGGAACCAGAAGGGATTACTGATGCTGAAATAGTTGAGATGGATAAAAAGGCCGAGGAAGCGAATAATCAAACCACTGGCCCAGGGTTTTAGGCTATGAACTTAAAGGTTATAAATTCAGGGAGTAAGTAAATTAGGGAGGTGTGAAAATTGGAACTATGGAAAGATATTGAGGGATTTGAGGGTGTATATCAAATATCAACCAAGGGTAGGTTGAAAAGCTTCAAGAAATTAAGGGAAGGGTTTATCTTGTCTAATAAAAACAGTAAAAAGGATTATCTTTCCGTAGTCCTTACTCATAAAGGACGTGTAAGGTATGCGAGAATTCACAAACTTGTTGCTGAAGCTTTTATAGCCAACGTCAATAATAAGCCTCAGATAAATCACAAGGATGGCAATAAGCAAAACAACAAGGTTGAAAACCTAGAGTGGGTATCTGGGAGCGAAAATGTTATCCATGCAATATCTATTCATCCAAACATGCTAAAAGGAATGAATAAATACAACAAATTCATAAGACCTAATGCCATTCAACAATACAACCTAAATGGCGAGCTACTAGCCGAATATCCCAACGCTCAAGAGGCCTTTAGGTTAACTGGAGTATGCGGAAGGAACATTCTTCAAGTTGCAAGCGAGACAGAATACAAACCAGGATTAACTAGGAAACAAGCTGGAGGATTCATTTGGAGATTTAAAGAGAGAAAGGGGAAAGTACAATGCACCTCAAGGTTATCAGTTCGTCATCAAGGGCAAATGGCTATGTTTTAGAAAGCGACACCGGTTCTCTTTTAATTGAATGTGGAGTTTCTTTTAAAAAAATACAACAATCCCTAGATTTTAATCTATCTCGTATCCGTGGGTGCCTAATAACCCACGAACATCTTTGACCATTCACGAAGCGCAAAGGACGTTATTAAGGCGGGTGTAGATATTTATACCTCTTCCGGAACAGCCAAGCAAATAGGCATATCTCAGAGCCACAGAACACAAATGGTTGACGCTGGCGTACAGTTTCAAGTTGGAGATTTCATCGTTTTACCGTTCGACACTCAACATGATTGCGATCAGCCTTTCGGCTACCTAATTCAATACAAACCAACCAGCGAAAAACTTATTTTTTGTACGGATACCTACTATATTCGCAATCGTTTTAATTCACTAAATTATATCCTTGTAGAATCAAACTACTGCAAAGATACCCTTGACGCAAACATTGAAGCTGGCTACATCCCCCAAAGCATGAAAAACCGACTACTCGAAAGCCATTTTTCACTTGAGCATGTCAAAGAGTTTTTGCGAGCTAATGATTTGTCGCAAGTGAAGAAGATAGTGCTACTTCATTTATCAGACAGCAATTCCAACGCAGAAAGAATGGTTAGAGAAATCGAAGAGTTGACAGGAAAAATTGTTGTAATCGCGGAGGCTGGAAGAAATATTCCACTAGAACTTTATCCTTTTTAAGTAACCAAACACAACGGCAACTCACACTTGCCTCATTCGAGGAGGGAGTAAAATAGCCACATTTATAAGGAGCTCACCTATTTTAAGGACCAGAAAGACCCGACGATGTTTCGCGTGCAATGAGATGATTGAAAAAGGAAGCAAGTCTGTCGAGTGGGTATCAACAGATGGCAGAACAGTATCTAGCGTACATCTCCATCCTGAGTGCTGGGAAGTAACCGAAGAATACTGCTTTGGTTGCAAAAACTGTGACGATGGCGATGGTTTTTGCGAAGGATACCTCTATGAATCTATAAATGGAGGTTCGGAATGTGAAGGTGTAAAAACGTGGCTAGAATCAGGCAAGGTCATAGTGATTGAGTAATTAAATATAGGGGCGGTTGAAAGGCCGCCCCATTAATCAAAGCAGGTAAATATGTCTTACTCCTTCTATATCAATCCTGACAAGTATGCTATGGCGGCACAAAATGGCATCAACGAAAGAGTAGTCACAGCAAGAGTGCGTGACCTAGCGTGGAGTATTGAGCGAGCTATAACAACCCCTGTCAACTACCACAAATGGGGTGAATGGCTAATCATAGCAGAACGAAACGGCATAAGCAGGTCATTGTTTTATTCTCGCGTAACGAGAGGGGGCATGTCACCTAAAGAAGCGTCAGAGATACCTTCTATTGAGCGAGATACGATCATTAAGATCATGGCTGAAAAGAAGCGCAAATATCCCAAGGAATATGAGGACATAGCTGTGAGAAACGGAATATCAAAGGGTACTTTTGTTACCAGAATGGGCAGGGGATGGAGCGCCGAAATAGCAGCCACTACTCCAATTGATACTAGATTTTCCAAGAGATGCGCCTTATGACCACGAGCTACATCCAACTCGCACAATCCAATAACATCTCAAGGAAATGCTTCAACGCCAGAATAAAATCCGGCATGCCAGAACTCGAAGCAGCGACAAAACCTGTCATGACCAAGCAGGAAATTGGCAAAAATAATAAGTCAGTATGGCAGAAGAGTATGGGTGGATTGTTTAGGAAAAACGTGAATGATTACATTTAGAGATAATAATAGAGAGAAATGAGTGTGATTAAATGCTTAAAACTGGAGAATTATATACACTTGCCTTAAATAATCCAGAAGCAATAACTCCTTATAAAAGGATGAAGAACGGGGAAATATATTTCTTTAATTCATTCAAGAGGCTCCAGAGACAAGGATCAACCGACGAGCCTACACAGCTGCTATTTGATGAGGATTGGGAGCCGGTGCCTCAAGAAGTCACTTGGCAAGAAGCTCTTTCGGCATGGATCGAAGGTAAAACTGTCATAGTTACATTGAGCGGTAATGATAAAAGTACTTATCGTGGTAGGGATACCGACAATCAGTGCTTGCAGGATAATGAGCGAACATGGACGGTAACTAGACAAAAATTAAAGTACGGTAAATGGTTCATAGAATAATGCCAAAGCTGGGCATTTGAATAAAAACAAAAAGGAGCAGAAGGATTATTTTATCTATAAGTTGGATGGGTTATTGATGCTGGGTGGACAGGCTGAGTAAAGGGAGGGGTAAAAGTTTGCTTGATTCAATTATTTTAGGTGACTGCCTGGAAGTTATGAAGGGAATACCCGCAAATAGTATAGATTCTGGCGTAACGGATGCGCCTTATGAATTGGGATTCATGGGGAAGTCTTGGGACAATACCGGAATTGCCTACAACGTTGCAATGTGGAAAGAATTTTTACGTGTACTAAAGCCTGGGGGATATCTACTATCCTTCGGTGGGAGCAGAACATACCACCGAATGGCTTGTGCTATTGAAGACGCTGGATTCGAGATCAGGGATCAGATCATGTGGATTTATGGCAGTGGATTCCCTAAGTCTTACAACATTGCCAAGGGTATTGAAGGTAAACTGCTTTACGGGTCAGCTAATACAAAGGATTACTGCAAGCTGGAAAAGACTAATTTTCAGCAGCAAGGGATGGGTTTCAATAACATCCATTTAGAGCAGGGAGATAGGCCAGCATCGTATGAGTTGGGTGGAACATTCGATCTAGATGCTCAAACTGATGAAGCAAAGCAATGGGACGGTTGGGGTACGGCTCTAAAACCTGCGCATGAACCTATTGTAGTTGCCAGAAAACCATTAAGCGAAAAGACAGTGGCGGCTAATGTTCTTAAATGGGGAACAGGTGGGATCAATATCAACGATAGCCGAATAGGGACCAATGACGATAGAGGTAGACCACCACGTACACCAAATACAGTATATGGAAACGGAAAGGGAACCAACTTAACAGAAAGCCAAAGTAATCCATTGGGAAGATTTCCCGCAAACATAATTTTTGATGAAGTAGCAGCTGCAGTTCTGGATGAGCAAACAGGCATACTGAAAAGTGGAACTGGAGCTAAAAAGGGAGTATCAAGTAAAGGTTATCAGGCTAATGCTTACGCAAGAGAAAGTCGTCCAGAGGGAACGGAAATGATTAGTTATGGCGATTCGGGAGGGGCAAGTAGATTCTTTTATTGTGCTAAGGCCTCCAAGAGGGAACGGGGCGAAGGTAATAATCACCCTACCGTAAAGCCCCTTGATCTCATGAAGTACTTAATTAAACTTGTCACACCTCAAGGCGGTACGGTGCTAGACCCCTTTATTGGATCAGGCACAACCGCATTGGCCGCAAAGGGTGTAGGTTGCCATTTTATCGGAATTGACAAAGAAAAAGCTTATGCGGGTATTGCAAGGGCTAGAATAGGGGTCGAGTAAGAAAAGTCAGATGTATTGGGAGTAAAAAAATAGCCAGGGAATCACTCCTGGCTTTCTCTCTTCACCTCAACTCCATATTTTTTCAATAAATCCTCTAACGCCTCATCAATCAACTTACTGGCTGGAATTCGTGTATCTTTTGATAATTTGCGTAATCCGGCCAGTAAATCTTTATCATAAGCAGCGCCAAAACGTTCTCTATTTCTTAATTCGCCAGTCATAATATCTCCTCCCAACTTTGTATTATACAGTCTACACAAAGTTATTTCAATTTATACCTATTGATTGTTACTTGTACAAGTATATGTTATAATGTATAAGTAGGATGATTAAGGAAACGGAGGTAAGTAAGTGTTAAAAATTAAAACCGACCGAGCTAAATTAGCGGAGTTAAGGATAAGAAAAGGCGTGTCAATTGCAGATTTAGCCAAGAAGGTTGGAGTGTCCAAGGAAAGTATTTATGCAATCGAAAAGGGCAGATTCAACCCTAGTCCTGCTACAGCCAAGAAGATAGCTGAGGAGCTTGATATTCCATATGATGATATTTTTTCTTTAGTGGAAGGTGAATGACTTGGCAAGACCGCAAAAAGAGGGATTGGATTATTTTCCCCTCGATATTGACATGGACCAAGACGACAAAGTTTTGCTTATTGAAGCAAAGCATAAGATCACTGGATTTGCGGTTTTAATCAAACTTCTTATGAAAATATATAAGGAAGGATATTTCTATAAATGGACAGAGCGCGAACAATTACTACTCTCCAGTAAGGTTAATGTAGACATTAATATTATCACCGAGATAGTTTCTGATTGCATTAAGTGGGAATTTTTCAATTCATCCTTGTATCTAAAATACGAAATACTTACTAGCGGAGGAATCCAAAAAAGATACTTCAAATCTGTAGAAAGACGCAAAGAGATAACGCTCATATCTGAATATCTACTTATTTCTCCACCTAAGCAAACTGATAATTTTACTGTAAATATGGTTTATGTTGACGGTAACAACCTACCATCTGTAGTTAATGTAGACATTAATCCTCTTGAAGATGGATTATTTCCTACAGAAATCCCTAAAGAAGAGAATAGTAAAGGAAAGGAAGTAAAAGAAAGAAAAGAAAATGATCTCATTCTTCTGCCTGATGAAATAGACCTAATTCGCACACTTGAAAAAGTTAAGGATTATCCGATTGACAGGGCGAAGGAATTGAAAATGTACCGAGAGCTTCAAGAACGATACCCAACCATAGATATCTTGGGAGCGATTAAGGACTGGTCTTTCGACAAACTAGATAAGCCGCTTGATGTAAAAAGTAAACCAAGATCACAGATTAATACGTGGCTGGGAAATTGTGTTAAATGGGGCAAGAACTTAAAAGCCAAGGGAGGTAACAAAACTGGAAGCAATTCAATCGATCAAGGAGATTCTAAACCTTGGGAAACGGACCCCATACTCTCCGAAATCCTCAGAGGAAGAAGTTAGGAACAGACTTAACCTTTTCAACACTGGAACATCTGGATACAGTTTAAAACCTGTCGAAAAGAAATATAACTGCTCTGATTGTGAAGATCGGGAGATAGTTGCCACTGATGAAAAAGACTTATACGGACTAACGCTTTACAAGGAGTGTGTTTGTAAGATTAAGAAGAACGCGGCCAGAAAACTAAAATCATCCGGGCTAACATCTCAACAGCTCAGATACAGCCTTGCTAATTATAAAGTCAACGACGGAAACCGAAACATGCACAAGGGTGTAATTAATTACTTAAAGCTATGGCCTGAATTAATCAAAAGTGAATCGGACGCCAAAGGGTTTTTATTGCTCGGAAATCCAGGAGTAGGGAAAACGATGTTAGCCAGCATTATCGCCAAGGACATGCTTGATAAAGGGGTGCAGGTTGTGTTTGTATCGTCTGCCGACTTACTTGCAGAGTTAAGGGATGCTCAGTTCAGGAAAAACGAAAGTGGCATGGAGGCAAAGATTGAAACTTTAGCCAAGGCTCAAGCTCTGATCTTGGACGATGTCGGCAAGGAAAAACCCACAGAATGGGTGCAAGCGATGTATTACCGGCTGATTGATCTAAGGTATCGCGCCAATCTATTGACGGGGTTTACGACGAACTACTACCCCAAACCACTTGAAGAAAGATTAGGAGATTACGGCGAGGCTACAGTATCTAGGATTTTAGGCATGACGGTAGATCATTTATTATTTGCCAAAGATTTTGACCACAGGACAAAAAAAGATTAGGAGGGGCAAGCCATGCTCGGTAAAACAGCCCGACAATTCAAAAAGCCACGAAAAACATATAGAGATTACCTAACGCCCGACGAAGCTAAGAAGGCTAGGGAATTCCTTGATTCCGTGTTAGTGGGTTCAGTTCTTGCAAAAAGTGCAGGTACGCAAATGGATATCGGGAAGTGTATAAAAGCCTATAGGGACTAATAGAGGAGGAAGAATATGATCAATCCGATTTATAAGCCGAGCGGAAAAGCTCTTGAATATGCACCCTTAGCTCTTAATATCTACGAGGGATGTTCACATTTATGTACTTATTGCTTTGCCAAAAAGATGCACGACAGATGGAAACCAAACGAAGATTTCGCTGACGTTAAACCGCGCGAAGGAATAGTTGAAGCGACCAAAAAGCAATTATCAAGCGGTAAGTTCAAAGGCAAGAATATCCTTCTATGCTTTTCAACAGATCCTTATTGCGATATTGACACAACTCCAACCAAAGAAATTATCGAAGCCATCAAAAACGCAGGAGCAAACTTCACCGTTCTAACAAAAGGCGGCATGAGGGCGAGTAGAGATTTTAGCTTGTACGAAAAGGGTGATTCGTTCGGGACAACCTTGACTGTCCGCAAATGCTCTGAACGGTGGGAAAAAGGCGCAGCACCCGTAGATGATCGAATAGCTGCCATCATAACGGCAAGAACGCTTGGAATAAAAACATGGGTAAGTCTTGAGCCTATCATCATTCCTGCCGATGCACTTGACTTTATCCATATTCTCCATAAACACGTTGACCTTTGGAAAGTTGGTCGCTGGAATTACGATTCAAGAGCGAATCAGATTGACTGGAAACAGACTGGCGAGAATGTCGAAATGGTACTTAAGATGCACGGGTGCAATTATTACATCAAGGATGATTTGAGAAAAGCTATGGAGGGTAACATTTGAACTACTTCGACGAAGCACGAAAACTATTACCCTGCTCGAACTGCCTCAAGCGTCGCTACGCATGCGTAATCGTCCTGCATGGTCAGATTATATCAAAGGGATGGAATACAAGCCCTACAACATGCGTTACGTGCTCCAGATTGGATATAGAGCATAACGTAGGAGATTACGCCGAATGTTCTAGTGTGCATGCAGAGCAAATGGCACTCATTAATGCGAGGGAAAGCCTTGAAGGTGCAGAGTTGTATCTAGTATGCGCTGATGAGGTTGATCCTATACCTTGCCCTACATGTGCGAAGTTGATGGATTTTTATGGAGTAAAACTTGTTAGGGAGGTACAAAATGAAAATGGCACAATCAATAAGCCCTATGGAAGCTGAAGCTATCGAGCAACTATGGCTAAACGGACTTACAGACAGGCAAATAGCGGAGGAATTACGATGCAACACCAAAAGGATCTGCAATTTTAGAGCCAAACATGACATGGGCTCGAACGTGGGTATCTTCGATTGGGACGAATTAGGATACTCAGACAATGGAAAACGCAACTATAACAAGAATGAGGAGGCTGAACATGTCAAAAATATCTGAAAATGCAAACAAATTGCGAGCAGAAATAACAACAATAGAACAGTTTAACGCGATTGGGCTAACCATCGACGTAGCGCGAAAGTATGACGTTAGCACAAGTGTAGCTTATTTGCTTAAAAAAGGGTTGGAGGCTAACGCGAAGATCAAGATAAGAAAGGTGGTCATCGAGCAAGTTAAAGAGAGTGCGGAGGAAGTGGCTGAGGTTGCCGTAGAAGAGCGAGAAGATGTGTCTGAGGCGTTGGAGAGTGAGGGGGTGGATGATTGTGCGGAAGTTGGTAAAGTCGAACCTAAAACATCACAAAGCGAAGTTTCAGAATGTTACGGGACATATGAAGCAGAATGTTTCGACGAAAAAGTTGAGGATGAATCATATTTGTATCATGATGTTGGCGACCTAGCCGAACCAGAACCAACATGGACCGCGCGAGAAGTCGAGGAAACGGAAGAAGTCATGGACAGAATCATGGCAAATATTGACGAGAACTTTGGCCTTGAAGAAAAAATAAAGCAAGCATGGGTTGTCGTGGGAGATAACATAAGGTCGCTTCGAGAGCTGAGGGAGATTGAATTTGAGGAGATGTTATTGCGAGTAATCCGCGCATGATGGGAGTGAGCATAATCCTATGAGAGGGCCATAGAGTGGTGCTAGGGCTTGGATAAATTAAAATAGGTACAAAACTATAAGGCGAGATGGATAGAGGGCCTAGAAAGGAGCAAAAAATGATTAAAGAAAAGCCGATAATTTTTTCTAGTGAGTCCATTAATGCGATTCTGGAAGGGAGGAAAACTCAAACAAGGCGAGTAGTTAAATATCAACCGCCTGAAAATTATCATATTATTGGCAGAATCACGAGTTCGACAAATTCCAAAAACGAGGGGTGCGTGTGCTGGGAGTCGGATAATGGGCGGGTAAGTCATTATTGCAAAATACCCCGTGATGTCGGAGATATCCTTTGGGTTCGAGAAACGTGGTCACAGCTTGATATGGACTATCGGGTAGTAACTGGAAAACTTGATATCGACGATTTTGAAGGTTGCCCAATAGTATACAGGGCAGATGATAACCCTGAGCATTTTAACTACTGGCGGCCATCGATCTATATGCCACGCAAAGCCGCTAGGTTATTCCTGAAGGTGACAAATATTAGAGCCGAGAGGTTGCAGATCATAACTGAGGAAGACGCAAGAAGCGAAGGTTGTATTGATTTTCACGACAAAATAGGTGATGGAAAATTTGACGATGTTGCCGAATTTGATCTCACGGCCAGGGATGCATTTAGTGAACTTTGGGATAATTTAAACAAAAAACGAGGCTACGGATGGGGCTTAAATCCGTGGGTGTATGTACTGGAATTCGAGAAAATAAGCGAACCAATAGGACAATAGAAAATAATGAGGATGTGTGTTTAAAATGAATCCAAGAATAATCAACGAATTCGAAGGTGGACCGACTCACATTTACTTAGGCAAGCATCCACTAAGGCACGATGAGGATAACAAGGCTATGCTTTTTTGGTCAATTAATCTTAATCCAGCGATAAAGCAAATGCTTGGTGAGCAAAAATGCACAGCAACGCCGGAATCCATATTGTGGGACAAGATGCCGATGGTTACTGCCTGTGAAGAGTGCGATGAATGTGAGTGTGATAGCAATATAAGTCCTTGTTCGAAACAGCCAAAAGAGGTGGGTGACAAAGGCATGGGGCTAAAGGTAACCGAGGTTCTTGAGGGTTGGTTTATCGACTTGGGTATGTGTACTCAATGGAAGGTGTGCGAATGTTGCAAGGGAAAAGGATACTTGATCTAAAAGGATGAGGATGTGCCAAAAATGAAATATCCAAATTGGGATGAGCTAGAAGAATATCAAAAGATTAAAGTTGTGCAAAACGAGTTAGACCTAGTAACTCACAACGGAACAACCAAGGATGATCTGTTAAATATCATTGTGTGGTTATGGGCTAAGTTCGAGATTGAGCAGAAAGAGGTAAGTGAGCATGAATAAGATTATTTTGTCAGGGAATTTAACGAGGGATTGTGAGTTACGCTATGGAACTTCGGGCGTTGCTATTTCCAACTTCACACTAGCGGTCGGGCGAAGGTTTAAGAATTCCGCAGGCGAGAAAGAGACAGATTTTATTAACGTGAAATGTTTTAAACAGCTTGCAGAGCTATGTGCAAACGCATTAGCAAAAGGAAATAAGGCCCTTGTCACAGGGTCGCTACAGATTAGTGATTACACGGATAAGGATGGCAATAAAAAAAAGGTCATACGACGTGATTGCCGACGAAGTGGAATTCCTTAGCCCGAAGAATAGCAACTTATCGGAATCCTCGAATAGCTCAAGTGAGGCTAAAGGCTCATTTGGTCACGGAGTTTCCTTAGATGATGACATTCCTTTTTGATAATCATTCTAATTAAATACCAGAAAGGAAGGGAAACCCTTACTTATCAGGCTTCCCATATTTCTTAAGAACTAATTCTATTGCTTCATCCAGTAACTTTGATTGGGCAATTTTCGTCTTCTCTGATAACTTTTTGAGCTTTTCCACTAGCTCATTATCCAAGGAAGTTGTATATCTTTGCCTGTTTTTTAAATCTCCCATTTCCTCACCTCGAATTATATTATATACCATGCTTAACCTTAGTGCAACTTAGGTAAGCTTATGGTATAATATAGATAAGAAAAGGAGGTGAGAATATGAAAAACAGATTCGAATTTAGAGGGGATAAAGTGGCAATATTTTTAGATAGAGAAGATGGATCTGTGATGGAAACTTTAATTGATAGGGAGGATTTAGAGATAGCCCAAAAAGGTGGTGCAAAGTGGCATGCTCTTTGGTCTGAAGGGACAAGTTCGTTTTATGCCATAAGTAATGTGTCGATTAGCGAAGGATTGAAACCAAAACGCCTACATCGATTAATAACCAATTGCCCCGATGATTTAGTGGTAGATCACGTTGACCATGACACATTAAATAATACAAAAGGGAATCTTAGAAATGTAACTCATTCAGTAAACATGCAAAATAGAAAAGCAGAATGCAAAACTAATTCAGGATTTAGGGGCGTTAGTTGGCGCAAATCATCCAAAAAATGGCGAGCCTACTTAATGATTAATCGAAAACAGATAGGGCTAGGAGTATATAAAGAACTTGAACAAGCGGTTAAGGTCGTACAAGAAGCCGGGGCAAAATTAATGTCAAATTATATCAATTAACAAAAGGAGTGATTCGGTTGAAAATCTACGAATGCGATGGATGCCACAAAGAAATAGAAGTCTACGACGAATACGAACCAGAATTTTGCTGTAAAGGTGAACAATGCGGATGCAGGGGGATGCCAATAAACCCTGTCTTCTGCGATGAATGCGAGGTAAGGGTTTATGGTAGAAACCCATTACTAGAGGAATTACCTAAGCTACCCTTCTAAAATTCGACAAACAGAAAGGATTGATCACTATAGCTAAATCGAAGCTGCGCGTAAGAAGTCCGTGTAAGTGCCTACAATGCCCCGAATCTGCACCTCGCGAAGATGGAGCTGGCTTAGTTTGTGAAACGCTGAAAGAAGCGTGCAATGGATCATGTGGCGAGTGTATGAGCTGGGTATGTGAGAAGATTTTGAATAAGAAGAAAAAGGCGAAGAGGGGGAATGTTGAGTGAGTAGAGATGAGATTTTAACCTTAAAACCCGGCACGAAACTAAATCTATTAATAGCAACAAAAGTCTTAAGTTGGACAATTTGGGAAGAAAAAAGAGGTGATTACCTTTATGTCATTTTCCAAAAACCCAACGATAGGGAACCGTGGAGAGCCTTTAGGAATCCGGAAATCATGAAGGAAAGATACAGGCAAATAGAGGCTAGCGAAATTGATGAAATGAAACATATCGTCCATGGCTTAAAAGATTGGTCAAGAAGTATTGAGGATGCCATGAAACTATTTGACCGTTTCTATCCAACTAATCTCCAACATTATTCAGGTATCGGCGACGAAACTGTATATAAAGCCACTATTGAATATGATTGGGTGGTAGCCGATACGGCGTCAGGAGCCATTTGCAAGGCTGTCTTATTGTACATGGAAAGAGGTGATTCCTAGTGTGGTGGCAAGGGTTTTGGACAGGCGCAATATCCACAATTGCCATTATTATTTACATTGTGACAATAGCGATGGTGAAAACGGCGGATAAGACGGATCGGAGGATGGGAATTAAGTAGTGAGTAATACGCTATACGCTAATAGGGGTAAGGGGCTAGAGCAACTTATCGAACATGCCAACGAGCAATACCAAGCCAAAGGTGATGCTCTTATCCAAAAAGTTTGGGTTCCTTGGAAAGTTATTTGGTCAAAAGGAAAAGTTACGTCAGCTTATCCAAGCGAAAAATCAACAATAGATTACATTGGAGTAGTAAAAGGACGAGCACCTGTCGCCTTTGATGCCAAACAATGCCACGATCAAAAACGATTCCCTTTATCCAACATCGAACCACATCAAATTGAATTTCTAAAGAATTGGCAGGCTCAAGGCGGAACATCCTTCCTACTCATCGAAATGACAACCAAGTATAAAATCTACAGGCTGGAACTAGATGAGCTCATGCGGTTTTGGAATGATGCACTCTCAGGAGGAAGGAAGAGTATACCAATTAGCGAGTTTGATGGATTTAATGTTGTTTGTCAGTGTGGTGGTGTAGTTTTAGACTATCTTGAATTATATGGAGATTTTTAATAAGTAAAGTTTAACTAAATAGCAATAATTAAATAAAAATTGGAGGTACAAAATGAAAGAATGCGGTGAAATGAGACAAGAACGAGAAATGACATGCGAGAATTGTGCCAAGCACGAAACATTAGCATGTAGTATGGCCTGTACGGTCTATGATTTAACAGGGTGGAAACAAAAGTGGGATTGCAACAACTGCAAAAAATACCCTGATTGCGATGGGAAAACTTGTCTGGATGGGGAGTGGTTTGAGGCGAAAGGCAGAGAAGATGATGCCATAGAATTTATATCCTTCGACCGACTCAATGGACTCCTACCAACTATCGAATCATGCACCTACAAGTTGATTGAGGAGCTAGGGGAATTACTTCAAGTAATCGGTAAAAATAATCAAATGAGCGGAGAGAAACCGAGACTTAAGACGGGCGAAGGAAATCCTTTAAGATTAATCGAAGAGGCATTCGACGTTGCGCAGAGTGCGGTCACGATGATCTATACTATTGCGGATAAGTGGGGGATATCGGTCGAAGATCAACGGATATTGCACGAAAAGAAATTGATTTCGAAAGGATATTTTGTGGAAGTATGAATAAAATCCTAGCCATCAACGGCAAATACTACGCAGGAGATATTCCGGCCAGCGGTAAGCGATCAGAAGCAACGCCTATCAAAAGTCGAAACGACCTCAACGCTATCCTTTGCGACATATTTAGTCGAGTTGTCAATGGCGAGATGGAGCTGAAGAGGCTTGAGATATTCGATGCTAAGGGGGAACAAAATGATCAATAAAACGTGCAAAACCTGTAAGTATGATAATGCCCAGATAGTATGTAATCAATGCATCCCAAGGCTTAAATGTTGGATGCCAATCGAAGTTCCGAAGGAAAACAAATTCTCCGAAATCCTTAATCCAATAGCTGATCTGATCGAACGTAAAAACACTGACTACGGAAATTCCTATGATCAACTTCGTGACAAATATGGCCCGGTAGGATTCTATATCCGCATATCGGACAAGCTGAACCGCATCGAACAATTGGATAATAATCCTGCACAAGTAAAGGACGAGGCGATAGAAGACACCATACGCGACATAATTGGTTACGCCACGCTTGAGTTGAACTATCGAAAGGAGAAAGCGTATGACAAAACAACAGAAAAGATGTAAGCACGAGTGGAGCTATTACCAAAAGTCAAAGCGTTGCATTGTTTGCGGACTAATGAGAGTAATCAACGATGACTAATGAGACGATGCTCAGGATGCTAAGAATATTATGGTTGTATTATCTTAAAATGCCGGATGTGAATAACCAGGCGAAGGCAGAGGACAACGATGATAAATGATTTTAAGTTGATCTTATTCGCAACGCTGGTTGCAGCTAGTATTACGGCATGGATAACATCGAATGTAGCGGATGCAATATGGTTGGGGGTTATGGCTGAGTTGATTAAGCCAAGGGAGCTGGGATAATGACAACAATTAACTACTGGACAGCTTGGATAATAGTCACGATATCACTACTCATTATGGCCATGATTATCGTTGCGCTGGGGATAAAAGCTTATTTATGGATGTTCGGTAAGGTTTTGGATTTACTGTATATCAAGAAGGAGTTCATCCAGTATGTTCGGGATAAGAAGCGCGGCAAATTGAAGCCGAAACAAAAGATGGAATAGGAGTAAAAGTATGAACGACACGCTCAATAAAACAATCGAAGAGCTCGGATTAACCGCAAGAACTTTGCGTTGCCTGAGAAATGCAGGAATCAATACCCTTGAGGATTTGACTAAGATGTCGTATCTCGGATTGCCAGAGATAAGGAATATGTCCAGCTTTTCGATTAATGAGATTAGGGAGAAGTTGAGGGGTTTGGGATTTAGGATTAGGAACTTGAATTCGGCTAAGGAGGAAAAGTAATGAATATACAGGAGTTTGCCGAGATGTTGGACGGTAATGAAATGGGTAATGAGATAAGCAAAGTGGATACAATAAGGGCTAAGGAACTCGGGTTCGTCGTAGTGTTCGGATATTCGGATGACAACGCAGAATTTAGGGGAGCTATTAACGAAGAAGTTGGATGTTTTGATGGAAAGACAATTTACCTCGATGAACACGGAATTTTCGAGGAATGTGATTGCGAATGCGTTCATTCAGCTTTAGCGAAACAGAAATGTAAACAGATAGAAGCTATTTGGCATAATGAAGGAGAAGTGGCCTGGGCATATGAGACGGATATTCATCATGCCGAGTTTAAGATTATGGAAGATGATGCGCTTTTCTGTGTGGGGATCGTGTTTGATATTAAGAGTTTGGGGCAGTGGGACGGACCAACCGAGGTAATGGATGAAGCAATGAAAGAAAATCTAATAAAACTATCAAAGTTAATCAAGATTTTCAACGAAGCCAGGGCCACCGAATCTGAATTCGAAGCCTTCACTGGTTATGAAGAACCCATAGAAACCATCGAACAACTTATCGAAGCAATGGAATCCGAAATGAGTTATTGGGAAACGGAGGAAGTTGAATAAAATGTATTTTATCGAAAAAGGTGAAGATCTCATAGGTAAAACAATCGCATTCATTCATTGTGCTCAGTTCGCAGAAGCGATAACCATAGCCACTACAGACGGTGGATTGATGGTTGCTAAGCAAGATGATGACGGAGATAGCAGTGAAATAAGGATTTATAAATCACATTCCGTTCAACAATATCTCTTTGAAAAAGATGGACAAAAATGGCTAGTTGAAGAGCTTAAGAAACTCGGTGTTATCGGAGGAGACGATTATGATAAACTTCGCGAGGCTAGAAGGTTAGCCAGAGAGGAATCTGATAGAAAGCAGAAGGAACGCCATGAGAAGCACGAGCGCGAAGAATATCTTAGGTTGAAAGAAAAGTATAGGGAGGAACAATCATGAACCTACCCTTACAAATATGTGGCTACTACGCACTCGGAATAAACACGGCAATAGTACTAATGAACATTTTCGGAAATGAAAAACCGCTAAAAAGATTCATCCTCTTGATTGTGCAAGCTCCGATATTTTATTTTGTTGTAACGATGGTATTTAGGGGATAGGGGGAAATTGAGGAAATGAAAAAGATAATGTTTGGCTCTGAGGCAGATGATGTAAGAAGCGGAATTGCCAGATGGATGGAAATCGAGAAAAAGGTTCACATGTTAGGAAATATGATAAAGCACGATTACCATAATGGGTATACGTTGAAATTCATCAACGAGGTTTTTGAGGAAGGGTTCGAGATGTTTGAAAGTGAAGAAATAGAAATATTTGAAAACGGGAAAATGCAGGATATCTTAAAGACGCGCGAACTATCTCGCCAACTCTCAGGAAAAGTTGATCACACTGATTGGGAAAAAAACAGAAATAAACTTTATCCAAATTCCGACGCTTTAAATAACCGCTTGCCTGGAAGTTATGGCGCAAAACGGTAGAGAGGAGGTAATAACCATAGCAATGATAAAAGAATCCCAAAACATACTCGAAGAACGCTTGAAACTCTATAAAAAACATAAAGCAGAAGTCGTGACAACTATGCAGAGAATCCTGGTATGGGAACAAGCATTGAGCGCGGGAGAGCTATGGTTATTCGAGAACAGCGTAAGTAGAATTATCGGTATGCCGCACGCAACAACTACAACTTCGCCGACCGAGCATATAGCAGGGCGCAGAGAGGTTACGAGGGAATTAGTTGAGGCTTGGATTGACGAGGATCGGTCGAAGATGAGGTTTAAGACGCTTGAGATGGAGCAGATTGATGAAGCGCTGAAGGCATTAACGAGGGAACAGGAAACCGTTATTAGGTCTAAATACTTTGAAGTCATGACATGGAGGAACATTGAGATTGTGTTTAACGAGCGCCATTCTGTTGGTAGAGTTTATATCACAAACGAAATGTTAAGGAAGATTAACAGAGAAGCGCTTGAAGTATTGTGGGAGATATTAGGGCCATTATTTCAAAGATACCTTTATTTTAGTAAATACGTATAGATTACCAGAATATTACCGATTTATTACCACATTTGAGCTGTAAAAGGTTTATGATTATAACATTGAGAAGCATCGAATTGACCTACGTATCGTGGTCGTTCGGTGCTTCGTTTATTTAACTCATCTACCGTGTGTAGAAGGAGAATCCGGTTCTACGATCTGGAACCGGCTTTATTTTGAATATTTGACAAGCTCGCAAGGGCTTTTAATTTTGTCCTCCTTCTCTATTCTCACTCGAACACCTTCTTAATTGAGGGTGTTCACTTTTTTACTCAAAAAGCATGCCTTAATCTTGATGGTGGTACATAAAAGCACGCCTTAATTTCAGACATAGAAAAAGCATGCCTTAATTACATAAACAAAAACCAAAAAAGCATGCTTTAATTCAAACTAAAAAAGCATGCTTTAATATTGTTCGAAAATTATCCTAAAATGAGGGCTAATTTATGGGAGAGAACAGAAGCTGCAAAGAATTCAGCGCAATAGACAAAAGCCTTGAACGAACCAACTGCGCCTTATGCAGGAAGTATGACGTTGACCATTGCCTATGGATTAAGGAGGGAGCAACTAGTGAGAGAACCGCCTCGATGCAGATGCTACAAACCCCGAATATATCGCGATATAGGACGCTCTAGTTCTAGTTGTTCTAGCTGCGCCAATGTTCCTGCTTCATATTGCGACGAATACCTAAGTGCATACAAGCGATACGAGACAGCTCGAAAATGGGAAGAGTTCGAGAACAGTATGGCGTTTATGGCAAGAGATCGGATGATGAAGAGTAACCGCGGTTGTCGATTCGAGGACGAATAATTTTACAAGCTGGGGATATTTTTTCGGTGGAGCGATTTTATAAAAATTACAAGAAACCGATATTTTGGGAATGTCGAGAGAATTTTGGGAATGTCGAAATATGGTCATAAAATCAGGGTGAAATCAGGCGAACTTCGACAATAGGCGACAAATTGAGGTAATTAGAGGACGTTTTGCCGCCGTCGTTAGGGTATCGGCACATAGGCGCAGAGCGTTATCACAGGCGCAGAATGGCACCTGTATGGCGTTGAATAGTTAGGGATTGACATAGTTATGCCTTTGATATTTCGAGGGCTTAAAACGTCTTGTAGGGCTTGCGATATGATAGGACACAGAACGGTATATAAGGGCCTTGGATAACGATAGGTTGCATAGTGACCACACGGAGATTATGGGGGCTTATACGGCGTTCTAGGGCTTGCATGGGCTAGGGTGGCGTATAAGCCTATGGAGCCGGAAAGATAATAACGGGAACGCCAAAAAGCCGGATGATGTCCGGCTTTAAATTATGTTAATCTAGCAACCACGTAAGCTTCATATCTGGGGCCTTGATAATTTCCCCATCATGCCAAAAGCCCCATTCACCCCAAAAAAGGCGCGGCGTGAATGTTTTTATATCTCCACTTAGACCGTATTCGAGATCCGCAAAGTTTACCAGGCGATCTTCTTGACTGTAAACTTTATGTCCATCTACAGTCTTTGAACGTGCCGTAATTCCAGCCTTGACGCTTATATCTTGCACCTTGACGCGTCCTGTCTTACTGATCGTCTCAACCTTTACCAGTGATTCGCGATCCGTGTTATACCATCCGTGTTTAGCAAAGCCGCTACCGAATAGCTCCTGTGCCGCCTGCAGTGCTGTTCGTCCTGCGCTGTCTGTTGTTGGTTGTGCCGCTCCCAATGGCATGAGGTTAGCGATAGGTGTATCGCCGCTGTATTTGCTCTTAGTACCGTCTTTCTTGAGCTTGGCAAGGTATACAGTGGTGTACTCGTTTTGCCTTCCGTATTGGTGGTAGCCTTCGATTTCGTAAGTACCACGCCATTCTTTGACTTGGACATGTTGGCCGACCTTCCAACCTTGGACCTCTCTGAGGTTCGCTTGTTCGAGCGTGAACGCATGAAACATAAGTTATTCCTCCTTAATTTTAGTTGGGAAAAAACCGGAATAGTCCGGCGTGGATTTAAGCCAAAAATTCTTCGTGCCAATTTTCCAGGATTCTTTTTACGCGCAGGCTAGAGAGAGTTTCGTATTGTTCGCGAGAGATATTGTTCCACAAAAGATGCTCGATAACTTTAACACCAAGAATTTCTTGCAAGTCTCTCGAATCTTCTATCTCTGTTTTAAGTCGAGAGAACCACGTTTCCGCCACTTGATCACCTCTAAATTTTGATTCTCCTCCAAGTGCCCATAATCGGACATTTGGAGCAGGGCCAAAGATGGTCCCGCGATATAATTACATTGCTGCCACTATTTCACGCGCTGCCCGGTTTGCGCTCTCACTTCGATACGACTGCCACGCGGAAATACTAGGCGTCCACCTAAATCCATTTTTCTTTAACTGTGTTCGAACTTCTGCCGATGGCTTGCCATTAAAGAATATTTGCAGCCGATGCGCTTCAACATTGTCAACTATGCGTATGCCGTTTGTTTCCTCCGCGTCTGATTCTATGACAGTCTCTTGCGTGCCGCGTGCAGCGATCTTCTCAAGCTGGGATATTCGTTGCTTGGCGTTTCGGATCGTTGCGTTGTTATTACTGAGCGAATAAGAGGCAAAACCTATTCTGCCCATAAAATTAGGGGTCAAGGTTTCTTTTGCGGCTTTTTCGCTGGCTCCAGCTTCTACCATTGCAGCAATCTTCTCTTCGTCGGTCAGCTTCTTTTTACGGATGATGGCGTTACAAGCTTTCATTAATTCCTGCATTTTTTCAAGTCCGTCTATTTTCTCCTGCAATTTTTCAATAGCGTTGACATCATTGGATTTTATAACTCTGTCACCTGCGACGATGGAGGAAATTTTATACTCAGGGTTTCGGAATTCCTCGTATTCTTTCCAGAGATTACCTTCACGGCTCATGTACTTTTCGTGCGCTCTCATGTTGTAGTTAGCTGGGCCTGCGATCATAACACTAACATGTCCTGCACCATTTGCGTTGCGCTTATTGGTCCATGCGGCATAACGAGAGGTGTAAGAGGCTAGGAAACGATCTAGCTTGGCTTTCCCTTCGTCGGATACCCTGAGCTTGGCCGATTCAACTAACGTGGTGACGTTGGCTATTTCCTGGTTGAATTCAGCCGTTGCGCTGCCGGGTTTGTAGTCGGAAAAACTCATGTTTTCCTTTGATCGTTGGGCTAGTTGTTCGTTGATCATGCTCATGTAAATTACCTCTTTCATTCGTTTTTAGTCCTCGCTGAACCGCTCAAAAAGCGGCTGAGCCAAGGCTAAAAGCCTTGATGTTAGCTAATAAACAGTGTCATGGTGGACTTATTCGCCTTGTACTTGTCGCAATCTGCCCAATAAGGGACTATGTTCACCTTTTTAGGCTCACAGCCGTGGACAAATCGGTGATAATCTAGTTCGTCCGGTAGTTCAGCCAATGCGAGCGCCTTTTCCTTGTCCTTGTAAAACTCATGGATGTAGATGGTCATGCTATTTTCCTACCTTTCCGCATGTAGTTCTCAACTTCCCACCATGATGACATAAGCAGGGATTTACTGGCTAGTTCTTCGCGGTAAAATTCGAGTTGGGCGTCAGTGTATTCGAGCGATTCGGCATCCGTGCATGTTGTTCGAATAAATTCAAGCTTGGTAATGATTTCCTCGGTATGGGCTTGCATTTGGTGCCGGTCTATGCCGTGGTATTCAGCTATGGTGTATTTCATGATTGCTCCACCTTTCAAAATTGCGATTGGCGCGGGCTTGGAACCGCTTGCCTAGCGCATTATTAGGAGTTTTTAGGCTCCTAATCCTCTGCAATTACTTATCCATGTTTTCGAGGGCCTCGATATTGCCATCTTGGATATACTGCTCAATTTTGGCTTCTCGCTCATCTTCTTCTATGACTTCGCGCCTTGCTTTTTCGGCCTCTTCCTTGGTTTCGAACCAAGGAGACTTGTCAATTACGGGGCTGTCGTTGTAGATTCCCAATGCTAATCTGTATCCACCTTCGCTTTTAAAAATGTCTAATCGTTTCATTTTTAACACTCCTTCAATTTCTTAATTTAAAATAAAGCTGATACGCTTTTTGGTGTCGTTGTTTGTAATTGTAACGCCTTTATACCTCCTGCTATTTACAAAATGGGACTCGATAAGGTTGCGGACTTGATAATTACCGCCGGATAAATAAACCTCGATAACTGATCCGCTCCATCCAAACTGGATATCCGGCAACTCGTTTACGCACCCGTCTAGGACCCTGCTGATAGCGGCTTTAACCTTTGCTATTTTGAAAAACATAACGTCATCCTCATTAGACATTTAACATACCTCCTTAATTAAGTCTGCATCAAATACTATTGCCCCATCTTGAGTTGTAACTGCCATAATGCCGTTAGGCTCCGCGATACGCTCCCAAAACCATTGATAAAGCTCGGAGTCCCAAGCATCGGCGCTCTCCACAACGCTAGACGGGTCAAAGCTGTTGTAAATACTAATAGCGTCCACTGCATTATCCTTGACGTTGTAGTAGTAATCATCTGTGCAGCCGTTGCCAAAGTCCCCGGTAAAGCCATTTTTTTGATCGTACTTCCAAGTTTTGATAATCAGTGATTTGAGCGACTTGATCGTTTTGCTATTGTCCCTAGATGATTTAAAGATAAACTCTTTACTACCGTAATTTTCGACCGCGTCCCTGTTGGCCGCAAACATTGCGTGACCCCAGTTGGACATTACGTTTGATGAGTTAGTAAATCTGTGATAGAGCATCTGTCCTGACCTCCTTTTCCCCGTTCCTTGCGAGCTGTCGGGATGCATTTGCGGCGACTTTGGACGCCTGCTAGTGCATTACACCGGGTGCTGGCCGGTGCCATCTGCAAATCCTAACGGTCTCTAAGCTCAAACGCCGTCATAGCAACTAGCTCATCGTATTTCGCAATCGTCTCAGGCTTGCTCACGTGATGCGCTACCACGTTATCCCTGTAATCATGATCTGCAAATTTTTCAGCCGCCTCTTTAGTATCAAAAAACGCCGTGCTAGTGCTGTTCGATCTTCCTGAGTAATAACCAACGCTGTAATAAGTTTGTTTCATAATTTAAAACTCCTTTTTCCCCGGCTCCCTTTGTAGCCTGTCGGGATTAATCTTCTTCCCTGACACACGGTCAACTTTTCTCTCTCGGCTTCTTGGCGGACCCGGACCGCAATTGGCCGGGGGAAGCGTTTGTTGCACTGGATTGGGCTGGAGTGCTGTTTTCCATGTGTTAATAATACATCTTTTATGTCGTGGTGTCAAGGCATTAAGACAATAAATATTAAGTATTTTTAGGTAAAGAAAACCCCCAGCTATTGCGGCCGGGGTACTTTGTAGTGCTCATATATTAAGTTTGTGATAAGCTCATTGGCCGACTTTTCTTTTTTGTCAATCAGGTCCATTTTGATCATGCGCCAAATGTCCTGGGGGATGCGTAGTGTCATGCGTTCGCGGTCGTCGGTTGTTGTTTCTGCCATCGCTAATCCTTCTTTCTACGCTTAAAATTTTTATTTTGGTTAGGCTCTAACCCGCAAAACTCAAGGCATTCCGTCCATGTTCCGAAATACCGACATATAACCATCGTCGTGCATAGATTACTTTTCTTTGCGTGTGCATTAAATTCACGAGTTGTAGGTGTTTTACCTAATTTCTTAGCTAATTTCAAGACGCGTTCCACAAGTTCTTCTTTTTCTGCTCCTGTGAATCTATTTAATTTAAGATCACAAGCTTTAACAAATGCATTCCATGATCCAAATAATTTGCGGACTGCGTATTGGCAACCAAATTTTTTATAAAATTCTAATGCGTAAGGAGTCCGTTCTAAGTTTTTAGCTAATTCCTTGTAATCGAATATTAAAGAATATTTCTCAACGTCCGTGGTTAAACGGTTAACCTCTAGCCCGCAATCTTCAAGAAATGCATTCCACGTGTCGTGAACCTTAAAGATTTTATAAGGAAAAGGTAAGTCTGCCATCCGGGGCGAACGTCCTGTTTCTTTATGAAATTCCAATGCCATTTTCCGATATTCAATCTCCCTCGCTCCCTTTTGTTCAGAAGTAAGGGGGTGTCCATGGCGATTACTCATTGACAATCTCCATTTCCACTAAGTAATATCCCATTTCGTTGAAATCATCTTCAGTGGAAACGTAGGTAATTATCATTTTTGTTTCAGGTAATACCAGGCATTCAGCTTCATCTTCACAGCCAGTAGCGCCAAGGGCGCGAGTTTCATCAGTGCTAGTGTAGTCTACTACGTGACAGGGGACTTTATTGCATTGAAGGACATAAGTTATCGTGCCGGTGCTTTCGGGCTTAAAGGCCACTTTTGAATTATCACGGTCAGTCCAGCTTTCGACATTGCCCTTATTGTCATAGATTCCTCCTTCAACAAAGTCCATCTCCCAATTCGTTGCAATAATGCGGCCTAAATCCTTGATGGCATTAATGTTTTTAGCAATTTCGAGCTTTGTCATGCCGTTTACCTCCTTCAAAATTAGATCTTAACTTATTATATCATGGTGTCAAGACATATGCAAGATATATAGTAGCAAACATGTAGGGAGGGTTGTGAAAATGTAAATGGATTGGCTAGTAATACGCGCAGAATACGAGACGACAGAGATTACGCTTCGGGACCTTGCAGCAAAACACGGAATCAGCGCGGGCACGATCCGCAGCCGGAAGAACAGAGAGAACTGGGCCAAAGCAGAAGCGGCCAACGATGCAACGCAGAACGCAACGCAAGGCAAGCAACGCAATGCAACGCAAAAGAAGAGCGTTGCAACGGACAAGAAGTCCGGCCGGAAGAAAGCGGCAACGGACCAGGGAAAGAAACGGCCGGAAGAAGCAGCCGGGAGCGAGACGCATTATATAGTAGAGAGTTCGCCGCTCACAGAAAAGCAGCAGCTATTCGCGCTACACTTTGTCAAGGATCACAACGCAACGATGGCCGCAATAAAAGCAGGGTGTCCAAAGGCCGGCGCACATGTCCAGGGCAGCCGGATGTTAAGAGACGTTAAGGTTGCGGCAGAGATCCGGCGGCTGAAAGGTGATATAGCTCAGGACATCTTTCTTACCAAGCGCGATGTACTGGAGGTCTACGAAAAAATAGCAATGTCCGATCCTGGAGACTTCTTTGAGTTCGGGACCACTCAGGATTGGGTATATCTCGACGGCCAGCGCGTAGTCGGCCCGGACGGTCAGTACCAGGTGCAGGATGTCAACTTCGTTAGGATCAAAAACAGCGACCAGGTGGACACTTCGATGGTGCAGGAGATTCGGCAGACTAAGGATGGTATCTCTATTAAGTTCCACGACAAGCATAAGGCACTTGACCGGCTGGCGGACTTCTTTGACCTCACTCCGGATCAGCATCGGCGCAAAGTTGATGACGCTAATCTTAAACTTGCAGAGCGCAGGACCGCAGTTAATGAGGCTGACTTAGAGATCCGGCGCAAGGCTGCTGAGGATAGTATCTAGGCAGGAGACTTCTGAGGCAGGGGTGAGATGTGAGGCTAAGAATAACTTAGGCGGTGAATAGCCAGCCGGATGCGCTAACCAAGCGCTGGAAGTTGTTAAATGCCGGATTGATGCCCCAACTATGTCGAAAACTGGTATAAAAGAGGGGATAAAGGCACCCCCCAACCCCTATACCAGGGGGTTAAACCATCTGCCGTGTACCAAAGGCTCGTGATACTGAGTGGTGTTTTTTGATTTCACCCCAGAAATTCGGCAAAAACTTGGTAAGTAATTTTATGTTCTCGTAAGTATAGGTAAAAGGTGGTAATTGCATGAACACTAGAGACGATGACCTAACCGAACAAGAAGGAGTGAGGAAAATGGGTAACTTAGGTAAAAACGTTTTCTGCCAAAACAAGCGCAAAGAAAGCGTCCTGCTCGACAGAAGAGGAACATTCTCTATAAGCCAAGACCTTTTGCAATCTAATCCAGAAGGAGTAGTTGAGGTACTTAGGGATGTTCTTGTCGTAGCCGTTGAGAACGACTTTATGACTAGAAGTATGATATACAGGGGCTACTCAAACCGATTTGACTTACTTGGCCTTGCGGAATCTACACCAACTTATAATGTCCAAGTACAAGAAAGCAACGACGCAATAACCGTAACATGGCGTAGAGAAAAGGAATACTCTGAGCGAGATGTGAAATCGATGCTTGAAGAGATTAACAAAAAGATGAGTTTTCAGACTAATTATATCATTAGCACCGCTACTATCATGAATAGCGATACATTAGTCCTGAAACTTGGTGCATTACTACGTTGTGACGATATAGAAAGGCTGCGCAACGATCTACAATCCCAATGCCCCAACTTAAAGGTAATGATACTCCCCTATGCGGTTGATATCGCAAACGATACCCAATGAGTCAAGGCCAACTCAAACTATTCTACGGACGAAGCGCCTGGATCAAATGCCGCAAAGCTTTCTTTGCCTCTAAGTTCGGTCTCTGTGAGCAATGCGGATCCAAAGGCGAAGAAGTCCACCACAAGGACCCTATAACAGCATGGGACACCGTTAACAACCCTGAGAAGTGCTATAGCTGGAATAACCTCGAACTCCTATGCAGGAAGTGCCACGAACAAACTAGAGCTAGGCATGATGATGAGCTGAAGTTCGATGCTAATGGGGATATAGTTTGGGTGGAGAAGGTAGACGCAAAACAACTCTAATCATGCAGATTCACACGTATATAATATATGTGAGTTTGCATGATTTACTTAATCCAGAACCCTTAAAGTCGCTTATACCAAGGGTTTCAGCATTTTAGGTAGTCAAATTTTACAGGTACATAGAACGCCTTAAATGTACCCACGATTTTAGAGGTGATTCGATGATAAGGGCGACCGAAATAACAGATGACCATGGTAACGTTGTGAGCACAAAGAAGACATACTTCAAAGATATGTTCGACGAAGAAAAAGGTTATCTCTTTTGGAATAAAAGCAGTTTCGTCAAAACGTTTCAGGATGTAGAATTGCCAAACGAAATAACCAAGTCTGATATAGCTAATCTGTTTTTGTTAAGTAAGAAAGTTTACTCGACAACTAATATGATCGGCTACCGTGGCAATGGTGGCATAAAGGCAATGGACATACCGCAAATGGCAAACGTAATCCGAGATACCGAAAGACATACTGTTTTATTCCTTAATAGGATGGTTAAGAAAAGAATTATGGCTAAGATCGAGGTAAAGATTGGTGATGATGTAATCACTCAATGGTACTTCAATCCGATCTACTTCTTTTCGTCGAATAGATTGTCACTCAATCTCTACCTATTGTTTCAAAAGGATTTAGATAATTTCATCCCTGAATATGCGAAACAGAAGTTTAGGTTATTGAAGTCGAAGTGAGGTGCGGCATGAACCAGCAGATAGCAAACTTCTTTCTTGAGATTGCGTGGATACTTCTTATGGCATCTTGCGTTGCCTTTTCGTGGGCAATGATAATTTTCATAAATAGATCTAAGGAGAAGTGTAAAGCTAAAAACGAAGGCCAACTAATCCCAACTGTAGGCCACGGAAGCGTCAAAAACCCTAGAATTATGACATACGGCGACTGCCCAAGGTGTGGCAAGATTGAACTTTACATAAGCAGGAAGCTTGTTGGCAGACCGACTATTCACTGTCCTATTTGTGATAAGCGAGTAGAGATAGTGCAGGAATCGGAGGGTTGCAACTAATGCTAACCTTGGCATTTTGCATAATAACGATCACGTCTCTAACCTGTATTTGCTTCGGAATAGAGAAGTTAATAAAAGTCTTGAGCGAAAAGCGGAAAAAGGCAAATAGATACAAAAGACTTCCAGACGGTTGTTATCATGTTTTCGATAAACATCACCCACTTGACGGAATTGAAATCGTACTCGAAGAACTTAAGTTAGCAATAAAGAAGTTAGAGGAGGAACCCAAAATGTCCAACGTTAAAATTACATATAAGCCAGTGGATAAAGAAGGACAAGCGTCTAAATGGCTGGCATTTCTTTATAGTGGAGCTATTACCTTTAATGAGTGCATGGAACAAATAAACGCCATCTACAATGCCAATGATGAGGATGGCGAGATAGAAAATGTCGAGATAACTAAAGATGATATGACACTGAAGGTTGACCGTGGGTGCATTGACAGCGTTCGTGTTCAGATGCATGGCACGTACTACGTGCTTAATCAAAAATTAACCCCACAAGAAGCCCTCGAACTCGGACAAGCACTAATTAAAATGGGGGCAAGCAGTGAGCCCAGTGAAGAGAAACAAGCGAAGGGCTGTACCACTTGCAGAAATGTTGAGGAGGGGTGTTGCCGACAATATTACAAATGTACCAATCTCAATAAATGGGAGCCAATCGAAATAAAAGTAAAAGAAAAGTCATGTCAGAATTGTGCCGAAGCAATCGGCGAAAGTTGCGATGGGTTGAGGTGCTTTAAATACAGCAGATGGCGACCAATAACCTGCTATAATTGCAAGAGCAAAGAAGATAACGGCTTGAGTAGATGTCCTTTGTGCCGTGAACGAGACTTGTGGAAATCACCCAACGGAGGTAACTAATGCAAAACAAAATCACACTATCCCACGACGGCAAGGATAAAACGATCACACTCCCCGACTATGGAGAAGTCAAGATTGTCTGTCATGACGGAAAAGTTAAGACGGTAGAGACGACTGTTAAGGAGAAGATTTAACGACTCGAAAACGAGAGGATGATGATATTTGAGTTGTATTGGTTGTGAGTATAACACAATCTCAGAGGACGATCGCAAAACGTGGCGCGCTAAGTGTTTTTTCGAAAGCAAAAGAGGCAGGACGATTATATGGGCATCAACCACGTATGAAAGCTTCAGTGATGCCATGATAGGCAAAGTGGGAGAGAGCGGTAAGGCCAGAGTTATTAGCGAATTAGGGTTAATGACCAAGGCTCCTGCGTGGTGCAAATTCAAATCAACATTTAATTTAATAACATAACCTACCTGCAAAAGGCGGTTATCAATGCACTCCATAACGGAATGTGTTGGTAGCCGCCTTTTTTGGTTTTATACGGAGGCTAAAATATGGAACCAACAATCGAACTCAACCCCCTC
Organism: Candidatus Desulfosporosinus infrequens; assembly: GCA_900290375.1. Classification (GTDB taxonomy): domain Bacteria; phylum Bacillota; class Desulfitobacteriia; order Desulfitobacteriales; family Desulfitobacteriaceae; genus Desulfosporosinus; species Desulfosporosinus infrequens. The sequence goes on along the minus strand of OMOF01000445.1, from coordinate 15,615 downwards.
GACGATCTCCTATCCCTAATCCAACCTGAACAACGCAACATAGCCCGCGACTTCATAGCTCAAATGGCAGACATAAACATTATCATCAAAAAGCTTAGTGCCAAAATAAACGGCGGCACAGCAAAGGCTAAAGACGTGACCATGTACTACTCCGGGACTAGGGCTTATGCTAATTTAGTGGATAAGCTACTTAAGATGTTACCTGATGCGAAAGGGGAGGAAACTAAAGATGACTTGCTCGAATTCCTCCAACGCTACGCTCAGTGAGCCTTTTGTTAACTACATCACAGAATACAACGATAAAATCCAATCAGGCGAAATAGTAGCATGTATTTATGTTAAGAAAGCCTATGAAAAGATAGTCGATGACTTGAGCAATCCAGGCGAGTACCACTTCGATATTAAGAAGGGCACTAAGCCGATTGACTTCGTTGAAACGTTATGCAAGCAGAGTAAAGGGAAGTGGATAGGGAAGCCATTTGTGCTGGATTTGTGGGAAAAGGCAATGCTCCAATTGGTTTATGGGTTTGTTAATTCAGAAGGTCTTAGGAAATATACAGAAGTATTACTACTAGTTGGTCGCAAGAACGGTAAGAGTAGTCTGGCGGCAGCGCTTGGATTGTATGGGCTTGTCGGGGATGGCGAAGGCGGCAGTGAGGTTTACAGCGTAGCCACGAAGCTCGATCAGTCAAAAATCATCTTTGCGGAAGCAACGAACATCGTCAGGCAATCAACCTCTCTTCAAAAGCACATCAAAAAGCGTCGAACTGACCTAAGCTTCCCCGCGACATTTAGTAAGTTTGAGCCATTATCCAGTGATGGAAATAGTCTAGACGGATTGAATACACACGTTTGTCTTATGGACGAATTACATGGAATGCGTACAAGAGAACTCTATGACGTAATGAAACAGTCTTTCGGCACTAGGGATCAACCGTTAATGTGGTGCATAACGACTGCCGGATTCATTCGTGAGAGTATCTTTGACTTCCAGTTCGAATATGCGGTTAATGTAATAAACGGGATAGAGGGTTACGAGGACGAACATTTTCTACCTTTGCTTTATATACTGGACAAGGATGACGATTTCAAGAATGAATCAGTTTGGGTAAAGGCGAACCCTGGGCTTGGAACTATTAAAGTTGTCAAAACGCTGAGGGAAAACGTTAGGAAAGCGGCGGTTGACCGAACTTTTAAGAATACTGTCTTGACTAAAGACTTTAACGTCATTGGTACGCTGAGTAATGCGTTCCTTGAATACAGTACAATTCGGAATGAGGAAACATTTGAGCTTGAAGAAATCAAAGGACTTTACTGTGTCGGAGGGGTTGATCTTAGTAGCACGACTGACTTAACGAGCGCGACGTTATTATTTCCGAGGCTAGAAAATAAATTCCTCTGCCACCAAATGTATTGGATGCCATCCGAAACGTTCATTAACGCACCACCTGCCAAGCAAGTTGTTTATCAGGCTTGGATAGATCGCGGATTACTCACGCTGACACCGGGAAATAGAGTTGATTATTCATATGTAACAAGTTGGTTCGTGGATATGCGTGATGATTATAACTTGTATATCCAAACCATAGGATATGATTTTTGGAATTCCGAATACTGGATTAAGGAAATGGAAAATGAGGGCTTTGGGAGTGCGATGGTCAAGGAGGATGCCAAGGTTATTCAAGGTGGGAAGACGTTAAATAGGCCGTTGAAAGACATGGGTGCAGACTTTGGAATGAAGAGAATTAACTACAATAAAAACCCAATGCTCGAATTTTGCTTGTGCAATTTAGCTGTCGAAACTGACCGAAACGCTAATATAACCCCAGTTAAGGTCAAGTCAAAAGGATTCATTGATGGGGCACTTAGTCTCCTGGATGCGTATACGGTTTACTTGAGGAAAAAAGAGATATTCGACAGTTTAATTTAACACCACTCATATAGAGTGATTTTTTTATGCCCAAATTAAAAGGAAGTAGGTAGATAATAATGGACTATGTAAAAATCATTCAAGGACAAATCGAGCACCTTCAAAAAATTCAGGAATTAGGTAAGGTGAGTGGCGAAGCTGCTTGCGATATAGCAAAAACGATACTTCTACTTTGCCAGCAAATCACTAGCGTTCCAACTTCAAAGAAAACTCCAATTTGTAACTAGCTCACAGCCAGCGTGACTATGCATGAAAGGAGGTGGTTCACATCTAATGATCAAAGAAATACGTTCCATGTTCTCCGGCATGTTCCCCAAGAAAACCCAACCCCAGCAACAGCAATCCCCCCCAGTATTCGGTCAATTCAGAACGCTCAACGGGTATCTCCCGGTCGCCTCAAATACCAACGGCTCAATCTATTACAACTACCTTATGCGCATGTGTCTAAGAGCCATAGCGACGCATGTAGCAAAGGCAGACGTGAAGCATATTCGATATGTAACCAGCACAAGGGCAGACGGTAGCACGGCTACTGATACAATCCCTCAGAATAGCAACATAGCCAACCTCCTGAGCGGCCAACCCAACCCTTACATGAACTCATCGGAGTTCCTTTTTAAATTAACGACAAACCTCCTTATCCATAACAACGGCTGGGTATACCTCAAGGAGGACGAAAACCCCGGCCCTAGTATGGGTAATACGTTAGGTTTCTACCCTCTCAATTCATCGTTCGTAACCTACATGGAATCGAAGGAAGTCATAACTGACGACGAAACAGGAAACTTATTCGTCAAATTCAACTTCCGAGGCGGGGAAGAAATCATAGTTCCATATGAGCAGATTATCCATATCAAGCGTGATTATTTCGAAAATGATCTCATGGGAAGCTACAACGACCAAGCAATACGCCCACTCACAGAGTTGGTTAATACCGTCCACAACGGCATTATTAAGGCAGTTGAAAATGCCCCTGCAAATATTCGTGGTAGCTTGAAATTCCCGGGTGTTCTAAAAGTCTCGGATTTAAAGGCTAAGGCAAATGAGTTATTAAGTAAGTTTTTTGACATTAACAACAATGGTGGGATTATTGTCACGGACGATTCTATGGGGGAATTCAAGCCGATTGACGGTAAAGCGGTCTTGCTGGACGCACCTCAGATGGAAGCCATACAACGTCAAGTATTTGGGTACTACAATGTCAATGCAAAATTCGTTTTCTCCGAATACAACGAATCTGAGTTCAACGCTGTGTTTAACTCTGTTATATCACCAATCCTGAAACAGTATTCTGAAGCATTTACCTATAAGGTATTCACTGACAGGCAAAGAGGGTTTGGAAACAAGATTATTTTTACAGCTAACCGTATTGAGCACACAAGCGACTTGACCAAAACGCAAATTCTCCAATATGCAGGACCGTTGGGGATCTTCTCAATAAATGAGTACAGGGAATTGTTTGGTTATGCTCCTCAAGTTGGCGGCGAACGCACAGTAGAATCCCTAAACTTCGTGGATGTGAATATCAAAAACGACTACCAACTTAATATGTCAAAAACAGCAAAGCAACCTCCTGCACCAAATAACGATGATGGCAAAACAAAAGAACCTATTGTAGATGAAAACGGGGGTGGCGAAGGTGCTAAAGAATAAACATCCGCTTAATCAGCCACGCGAACCCTCTAACCTCACAAGACTAAATAAATCAGAAAGGTGGTGAGCACGTGAAAAAGAAACTAGATTCCGAAGGAAAATGTATCCTGGCACTTGACGATGAGGGAAACCAAATTCTTGACGATGATGGTAATCCGATGGTGCAGGATGAAGATGGTAATCCCATGGTTGATGATGATCCCGAAGAAGATGATCCCGAGGTTGACAGTAAACGCTCCAAGGTGGATAAGATCGAATACAGGGCCGTAGAGGTTCGGGCAAGCCTATTAGGTGGCACTGATGATCAACCAGCGCAAAAGGTACTTGAGGGACGTCCTATCGTGTTTGATACCACAACCCCTTTATTTATAGATTGGCGGGGCGATCAATGGTACGAACGGATTGACCATAATGCGCTTGAGGGCGTTGACCTGTCTAATGTGGTCCTGAAATACAATCACAGCATGCACGTTCCGCCTTTAGCCTCCACAAAAGGAGGTTCGCTTGATCTTACAGTAGACGCTAAAGGCATGGGAGTAGTCGCTAGGCTTGCTAATACGACACAAGCTAGTGATATTCACGAACTTGTCAGGAGTGGCAATCTAGATAAAATGTCCTTCGCTTTCAGTACCGAGAGTGATAACTGGGATGAAAAAACCAAGACACGGACTATCTATAAATTTGACAAGATTTATGACGTATCCGTGGTTGACTTCCCAGCATACGAGGATACCAGCGTCAGTGCTCGAAGCCGTCTGAAAAGTGAGCAAGAGCAACGGCACAAAGAGCTTCACCGTAAGGATATGGAAACAAAGGCTAAAGAAGCCAAGCGTCTTGCTGACGAAGAAGCTCGCGCACTAGCTCAAAAGGAGCAGGAAACCAAAGACCTGCAAACAAAAGCTGAAGAACAGCGTAAGCGTCAAATTCTCAAGATAAGAACTATGCTCTAAAACACCTTGAAATAAGGTGTTTTTATTTTTGCAAAAAGAAGGGATGAAATAAATGTTAAAACGTCTTAAAGAAATCGAAGCCCGCATGGATGAAATCGGAGCAGTAATCGACCAAGGTGCCGAAATGGATGTGGCTGTCGTTTCCAAAGAGGTAGAGGATTTACGCGAAGAAAAACGCGGCATTCTTGCCAAGATTGAGCTTCGCAATAAAGTCCAGAACAAGCAAGTTCCGGTTATCCCTGTCGTCGAAAGCCGTGCAGCCGGTGGCCTTACTACTGCTGAAGCTAAAATGTACGAAACTCGTGCTACTAAAGAGTATCGCAATGCGTTCTTCAGCATGCTCAAGTACGGTGCTCAAGACTTAAATGACGAAGAACGCTCCTTGCTCAATGCCGGTAATGCCATTGGCAACAATCGTAATATTAAGGAGCTACGTTTCACTTCTGGATCGTCCAGCGCCGGTGGAGCTATTCCGCAAATTACCCTCGACCTCGTTGTGCAAAAGATGCTCATCGTTTCTGCTGTTTATCCCTTTGTTAGCAAAACAAATGTCAAGGGAAATCTCAAGATCGCCGTTGAAAACATTTTCGGGGATGCTGCATGGACCGGAGAAGGAACAATGGTCATGGCTCCGGGAGCACAAGGGACTGATACCTTGGGTTATCTCTCTCTCATGGCTTGGGACCTCATCAAAATGGTTCAAGTATCCCGCGTAGTTGAACAACTCTCCATCGATGCCTTTGAAGCGTATATCGTGGACAAACTCTTTAAAAAGCTCATGATCGCTGTCGAAAATGCGTTACTGAACGGCCTTGGTCAGTCCAGTTCGCAGCCTATGGGTATCCTCAATGCAGTTTCTTGGATTAGTTCCGGTGGTGCTGGCTCAGGTCAAAACCAATATGTATATGGCAAGAGTGGTCAAGGAATCGCAGGATTAAGCTACGATACATTCACCGGCACTAAAGCCTTACTCAAGGCCCCTTATCATCCTGGCGCGTTCTGGGTAATGTCCAGTAACACCCTCTACTCTGGCGTATGCGCTATTAAGGATGCCGTAGGTCGTCCGATCTTCCTTGAAAATCCACAATGGGGGTTAAGCACCGCGCTCGGCGAGCAAGTTGATTATCAGAAAACGGCCATCGTTGGACGATTGCTCGGTAATCCTGTCATCATGTCGCCTTATATCGCTGACGGCGTGATTCTCTTTGGAGACTTAAGCTTCTACCACTTCAATATGTCTGCTGATGTTTTGATTGAAAAATCGTATGAATGGGGATTCGGCTCCAATGATGTCTACTATAAAGGTTGGTTATTGGGAGATGGCGGCGTATCTCAGACTGAGGCGTTTGTCGAGGCTACTCCACACGCTTAATCTATAAGGCTCTCTTCTCTAATCAGAGGAGGGCCTTTCCCATTACGAAAGAATGAGGTGATCCAATGTCAACTGCTCCATTCAACCCCTTTATGGGCGAAGTAATTCAGACCAATGTTGCGGGCACAAATTGCCTATGGCTCCAAAAGGTGGACTATCAGATATCGCCGATTGCCGCAAGTAACGTTTACGTGCTTGCAAATACAGCGCTCACGGCAGCTATCCAAACAATTACGACAGGCATCACAAGCCCTGATGTTCCTCGCAATCACGTTGTTAAGGGCGCAATATCCACCAGTACAGGCAACGTTGTTATCACAGGCACAGACATTGGCGGCAACGTCATAACGAGTACAGTCGCGCTTAACGGAACTACTGTTGTAGTCGGGACCAAAGCTTTTGTCACCATTACACAAATTGTCTTGCCAGTCTCTTCTGGAGCGGGTGATGGCGTGAGTGTAGGTATAGGATCGGTGCTTGGACTGCCTTATACCTTTGCCAAGAATATGGTGAGCAAGGCGTATAACAACAACGTGCTCGAAACAACTACTCCTACCACAACGTTTGATTCGGTTAACCTCTGCAACAACACGGTCACGCTAGCATCGGCGTTGGCAGGTAACCTACTAGACATTATGCTTGACGTTCCAGGCTAATAAGGAGGGGTCTTTGTGGCACTCCAAACTCTTAACTGCACAAACCACAGAGGCGAGTTAACCAGCGCTACAAGCGTTATTCTCGCCTCTTCTGACGGCTCCTATGGCGTTATCAATCTCGCCACGGGAGCTGTTGTTGTTCCCGTCAATACGCCAGTTGCAAATTATGTGACTGGCGTTTATCAGTATGACGTTTCTGCTCTGATAACTGGCACGCAGTATCAAATATCATGGCAAATAACACATGGTGGCACAACACAATATGCGACGAATATTTTTACCGTTGGCACCGGACCGCAGCTAAATGACATTAAGCCTTATCTTAGGCTCGATCCATCGAATACTTCATTTGATCCAGAAGTGCAGGACCTTATCAATGCTGCTCAAGCGGATTTGGTTAAAGCAGGGGTTGCTCAAGACGTACTCGACAGTGGCGATCCCCTAGTCAGACGGGCCATCTCAACGTACTGTAAGGCTAATTTTGGTTATGATCCAGATAATCAGCCCTTCATGACGGAATCCTACACTAAGATGAAAATAGCTCTCATGAACATTACTGACTATCAACCATTGACGGTAGAACTGAGGCATTGCCGTTATGAGATATGACCGGATTCACTCCATCACTCTGCAAAATAGAGCTAGTGGACAGGATTTAGTAGGCAGCGAAGTCAATGCGTTTGTCGATGTCATCACGTTTGGATTTGTGGCATACGTGCCAAACACTGGCAGGATGTATCAAGGGGCATCAAGCATGCACACTGAGACGGAATGTGAATTTCAGTTGTATTACAGTCCGATTCCCCAATCCAACATGTACGTGTTGTTTAACGGAGTGAGGTATCTTATTCAGACTGTCCTTAATGTCGGCGGATTGAATAGGGAAATGAGAATTCTCTGTAAGTTAGAAACGTAGGTGAAGCAATGAACCAATCCTTCGAAACTGGGTTGTTCGCTTTCATGAAAGTTAACCCAACCATCACGGATTTCATCTACACGGATAGTAACGGTAATCAAAAGTACCAACTTTACTATATCGGAGTTTTTGATCCTCCTGGTATACCGTATGCAACATTCAACCGCGTGGGGCGCTCTCATGAAATGGATTTAGTGGGTAATATCGCTCAATTCATAAGTACCTATCGCCTTGAGATTTACCACAATGCCGGATGGTTATTACTTGACCTTCAGCAACGAATCCGAGATTTCTTAGAATCGCTTGTATTCCAGTATGTAGGTGGGCAGTACATCCAAAAAATCGAAGTCGAGGACGATTATCACGAGTTAATACCCAAAATCGAAGAGGTTAGGGTGAGACTTTACAAAGGCGTGCTCGACATCACAGTAACGCACAACCCTAGCCAAAATCAAAACTAAGAAAGGGCGATGAATTTGTCTAATATTAGCTCTGGCATAGGAGCAACGCTTACCATCGGCGCAACCAACATCGGTGGATTAACCAAGTTATCCACTCCGCAGATGAAGCGCACCGCCATTGACGTAACGACCCTATCCAGTCCGAACGGGTTCAAGCAGATCATGGCCGGACTTGCAGACGCTGGAACATTTGGCGTTGAAGGTCTTTTTGATACAGCAGATGCCGGGCAAATGACACTGAATGCAAACTTTATTGCTAGTGAAATGGCCTTATGCACGATTACTTTCCCGTCAATCGTAGGAGCGAGTTGGTCTGCAACATGCATGATAAGCGACCTGCAAATGGGTGGAGATTTGGACGTAACAAAGGCGGCAACATTCAAGTGTACGCTGACGATAAACGGCGAACCTTCGTTTGCTACCGTCCCTGCTCCTGCGCTAACAGGACTAACAGCGTCCGGCACAAGTGGCACGTTCTCGCCAAGTTTTAGCGGCTCCACAATGTCATATGGATATGATTTCATTACATCAACGTCGATTGCATTTACACCAACAGCCTCAGAATCGTTGCAATGCACATTGTACGTCGATGGAGTTATCCAAGGTGCTGCATTTACAGTAGGTACAGCATCCCCGGCTATTGCATTTTCAACGGCTGGATCACATTTAGTTTCGCTGGTCATTTCGGGTGCAGGCTACTCTTCGCAAACGTATACCATCACCGCTGTACGTACGACTTAACAGAGGGGCTTGAAACCCCCTCTTCCCTTACATAAAATAAAATGGAGGAATTTAAAATGAGTGCCCAAACTGACATGGCCGCAAAGCTCGCAGCAGATGTAAATGAGCTATTCGATGCACTTGTTGATATAAGGTCAAGACTGGACCAGTTAATTGCTAGTCAGTCCAAAGTGGCGGCATTGGTAAGTAATGTAACTGCCGACATTGCGCCAGAACAAACGAAAATAGGAGGAAAGCAATAATGTTACCAGTAATTTACACACTCGACCAAGATAGAACACTCAGATTAGGTATGAAGGGAATCGCTAAGCTTGAAAAAGTATTTGACCTCAATGTTGATAAATGGAATCTGAAAGAGCTATCCTTCCAGCAGGTCGGGGAAATCCTTGCTGAATCACTTAAACGCGAGCTGCCGGAAATTACTGCCGATAAAGCTATGGATTTAGTTGATGATTACAGCGATCCTAATGCTGCTATCAAGAAAGTATTTGAGTGTATCGCGGCGACATTCCCAAAAAACGAACAACCGGCGGTGGAGAAACCAGTAACGCCGGAACCAGCACCGGAAACTCCGCAGACGATCCTGCAATAGGTTGGGACTGGGAAGTTGTCTATAAAAACGCTATACGAGCAGGAATAAGACCTGATGAGTTTTGGGACTTAACTCCTGTTGAATACAACCTTATTATTGAGGCATATCAAGAAAAGCAAAAAACAGAGTTTTACCGTGACATTCGGAATGACTACTACACAGGGGTTTTTGCTCAAGCGTCCAAGCCGCAAGAGTTTTATGACAGTATCATAGAGGGTATTGACAAAAAACCTCAGACTGGCGAAGAGATATTCAACCTTCTCAAGCAAAAAACCGAAATGCTGAACGGTAGTCGACCTATAATCATTGGCTCGAACTTTAGTATCCCTTTGAAACTCACACCGTCTTTTGATGTTGGCATTTTTAGTTACTTCTACAAAATGCAAAATGATAGCGAGAAACTATTTCAGCCTGACGTAGCGTTGTCGATAGACGGAACGTTATTGAAGCCTAAAGACGGGACATACGCGATCAGACCGGGAATTATGAAGATTAAGTATTGCGGGCAGGTTTATACAATTGTGGCGTTGAGGAGCGGGGTCTAGGCCCTGCTCTTGCCTGTATATTGGAGAGTAATTGGCGGGTTATTGTCTAATGCGCAGGAATGGGAAGGAGGGGTGAATATGAGCGATTACGAGCCAACTATTGACGGAATCGACGAACTTACAGCTAAATTTGAAGAACTCGGCAATGTCTCACAATCTCTTATCACTAAGGCTGCTAAATCAGGTGCAAGTATGGCTATGAATTATGCCTTGGCAAATCTTGTGCCTATCAACCAGCAAGGGGTAGATTTCCTTGGCAGATACGGCAGAACCGAACAGCACATAAGCGGAACATTAAAAAAAGCAATGGCGCTCAAGATAGAAAAAACTCCACAAGGGAAAACGGTGTATAGGATAAAGACAACGTGGTATGCCAGATTCTTCGACCTTGGATTCACGAGCTACAAGGGACCGAGGAGAGTTATACCACGCAAGGGAACTGCTGAACGCGAGGTAGGAATAGCAAATGGTAGTCTGACCGAACGGGAGGGAACGCACTTCCTTCAAAAAGCATTACCCGAACATTTTGAAGAGATAAAGCAGACTATGCTTGGCGAAATAGGAAGCGGCCTTAATAAGGCTATAGCATCAATGACGGTAGGGGGTGATTAAATGGCAGATAATGTAGTCGGAAATATAGTTGCTCGCGTTGGGGCAGATTCTTCGCAACTCCAAACAACCCTAAAAGGCGCACAACAATCCATACTAACATTTAAAAACGAGGCACTCGTTGGCCTAAAAGGAATAGCTATTCCAAAAATGAATACAGATTCGCTTGTTGCTTCAATAGCCGCTGGCCAACGGACAATCGCCGACTTTACTATGCAATCCGGCGAGAATTTACAAGAATTTCAACAACGAGTAAGGCAGACCTTTGCTGATGCTGGCGTGGATATTGGGGTGTACGAAAAAGTCCTACAAAACGCTTCTGATGTCCATGTTGAGTTCGCCAAGGGTGCAGTTAAGAGCTTTACAGCCTCAGCAGATGCGGCAGAAGCGTACACCTCAGCAACAATGACAAAATTCAACAATCTCAAGACAACTTTATCAGAAGCATTTGCCGTGATTGGTGATTCAAGTACAGGCATGGCAATGAAGTTATCAGCAGCTGGCGACATAATTAACACCGCGCTACCTGAATTATTTGCGCTTGGATTAGCAGTTATGTTCATCGACAAAATATATAACGCTGGCAAAGCCATTACTAATTATGCAGCCACTACCCAAGATGCACAGCGACAATTCTCTGCCGCCATGGGTTCAATGGGTGACGATGCAGAAGTGTTCACCAAGAAACTCAGTGATTCTTACGGTGTAGACGAGCAGACACTCAAGGGTATGATGGGCAAGGAATATATGAACGCCAGTATGCAGGGCTTCGACCCCAAGCAAGCGGAGGACATGTCTGAGCACATTACGCAATTATCATATGACTTAGGCAAGCTTCGCGGAGTTGATCCGTCAGAAGTGTTCCAGTCGTTACAGATGGGCATGGAAGGACAAACGAGGGGCTTGAAAAGTCTAGGCATTGAAATAACCGCTACTGACCTTAAGAATCGTGCCTTAAGCGAAGGTGTTATTAAACAAGGCCAGACTATGACGGACGCACAAACTGCGTTAATGGCCTATCAAGCTATTATGGCAAAGACTGGCGACGCGACTGGTTATTACGGCACTCAAGCGGATACTCTCTCGAATAGACAGGCTAAACTTAATGCAGACTGGGAGCAAATGAAGCGTAATTTGTCCGATGCTTTGATTCCGGCATTAACTGAGCTGGAAAAGGTTGGCGCAGACGTTGGAGAAGTATTTATAACGATAGGTGACGACTTAGCCGTTGCTATTCGTTATATTACCGCTTTTGTGGGGGATGTTCGCACTGTATTCGAGGATTTAGTCTCAGGAGATTTTAGCAATATCGGGCAGCAATGGGCCGCTAACTGGTCGAACGCCTTTAGTAATACAGGCACGGCAGCAGATGGGGCAGCAAAGTCTACTGATGGACTTGGCACATCGACGGATGGACTGAATGATAAGCAAAAAGCACTAGGCAAGACGCTGAACGCGAATGTCATGAGCTTCGACCAATTGCATAATATCACGAAGGATACAGGCTCGGGTAATAGCTCAGGTGGCGCAGGAGGCTCGGGTGGCACACCAACACCTCCGGTTGTGCCATCGGGGTTGGCTAATTCGTTGAGTGGGTTGGGGAATGATAAGAATAAAGGATTAGTGATACCCGTTATGTTTGGGCCGATGCCGCCGCCTCCGACCCCTCCCACATCGGCCCCATTTATGATACCTTGCCACATACAGGATCAAACTGAGCCGGTATTCAGTCAGATCCAAGATAAGGTTAGATCATTTGCTCCTAGCTTGGTTAACGTGGACGTTGCGCTGACTGATGATATTAGTTCGGCTTTAGATGCAATTGGAAATAAAGTATCTGATTGGAAAGCTGATTTAATCGCAGATATGAGTGCGGTCGAAAAATCCATATCAAATTGGGAATCAAGCGCAGCGAGTGCATTTGGACAAGTTGGAGAGGTTATTTCAGGATGGGAAACCGCAGCAGAAAAAGAATTTAGCGCCATAAATAATTCGATATCCGCGTGGGAAACTGGCGCTGTAAAAGCTTTTGAATCCGTCGGAAACTCTATCTCCGGCTGGGAAGGTGCCGCCTCGTTGGCGCTCGGCGCGTTCGCAGCAACTTTAGAAAAAGATTTCAATTCGGGTTTCGATTCCGCAGCACAAGCTATCCACTCGTGGGAAACATCGGCAACCTCTGATTTCTCGACCTTTGCGAATAGCGCGAGCTCAGCCATGTCATTGTTCGGAACAGAATTCCAAAACGCGTGGAACGCTACCCTTGGTGCAACTGAATCCATGGTATCAACTTGGGCGGTGAAGGTTGAGCAATCATTTTCCTCCGCTGTCAGCAGTGCGATGTCATCTATAGCATCCTTAGCGAGTGCGGCAGGTCAAACAATATCAAACGTTGGTACAGGGATAGGGAATTGGGCCAGCAATAATAAAGGTGTCTTGGCCGCGGCTGGACTAGCTGGGCTAACTGTCGCGACTGGTGGAACAGACTTGATTGCAGGAGGAATTGCGGCAGCCGGAACGGCATTGGCTGGCGTTGGTGCTAGTATTGCTTCGTCGGCAATTCCTGCGCTTGCATCAGGTGGAGTTGTGACCGCACCGCAATTAGCAATGATTGGGGAGGCTGGCCCCGAAGCAGTAATACCTCTCGGGCAACTTGGAAGCATAATTAGTAGCAACTCCAATCCTAGTACATCAGGGAGCGGTGGTAATTCTGGTCAATCGCAAATGATGCAAGTTAACGTGAGTATCGACGGGCGCACGTTTGCGAGAATCATAAGACCCTATACGGTGAATGAGAATGATAGAATTTCGACGAATCAGGGTTACGATTCGAGTTTTAACTATCCAAAGTAGCAATAAAATAACCTCAGTCCGCTAAATTAACGAATTGAGGTTATTTTTATCAAGTGTTAGATTGTGGGGCCATCTCTATTATATATGCGTTTATTTCTGGAATCGTTATGTCAACCTTCATTGCTGATGTGTATGTTTTTCGACCCGTAACGGATCCCCATATATTCACGATGTCTTTTTCGAGGAAGCGTTTCTCTCCTTGCTTGTAAGTGTAATCTACCCATACTGTGTCTTTATAAATTCCGTATTGACCTTTAGTCATATTTACCCGCATTATGATTTGATTATTAGGCCCTTCTTCGATTTGTATCACTTGGCCTGTGAGTATTGTTTTTTTACCAACGTAATCTTCAGTCTGGCGGGCTATGTCGTCATAAGGAATAGTAATACTTTGGGTTTTGAAATCGGCGGGACTTAACGTAGCGACTTGTTTTGTAACAGGAACGTTATTAGTCGTCGAGCTAGGAAGATGGCAAGCAACAAGTATGACCATAACAACGAAGATAAGGAGTATGGCAACCACTAACCATTTAATAATTGATACTACCTTACTTCCGATCGAGTTATTCTTAAAATACCGTTTATATTCTCTCTTAGCAATAGGCCTTGCTTTAGTATTTGTATCCAATAGCCAATGCCCACACTTAAGGCAGTAATTCGTTGACAACGGGTTTGGCGTATCGCAAATAGGGCAAACGTAACCTACTATTTCATCATTCATAGCTTTCCTCCAACTTCTAATATTTCCCTCATCATACAGCTATGGACAAGGTTATGTAAAGAGTTTTATTTGCATAATTTACCTTGACCATGTCGTATGCTGTCGTGTATAATATACATGTAGGTATATGAAAGGGTGTGAGAGGTGGATAAGGAATTTATCTCGGTTGACAAGTTATGCGAATGGCTTGAGATTAGCAGAAGAACAAGTGAGCGATGGCGAAAAGCCGGTATGCCTTTCATTAAGCAAGGAAACATCATTAGATTTGACAAGGATGCTGTCTCAGAATGGCTCAAAACTAAAGAAAGACAAAATTAAAGGAAGATTCGCTCTCCGACCAAGAACAACGAATCTTCCAAACAACTAAAACCAACCTTAATAAAGGCTTACTTTGTTACAAGTATAACAGAATGAATGCTCTTTTATCAAGTGTTGGCAAATAAAGGAGCGAAAAGAAAGTGAATAATTTAATAATCAAAGAATTTAACGGAACCAAAGTTCACACCTTTATCTGGAATGGAAAACCATGCTGGATAGCTAGTGAAGTTGTATCATTACTCGATTATGCAGACGCTTCGAAAACTATTCAAGATTGCATCAGCGCAGAGGAATTCGAACTAGGTGTCGAGTATGATGTATTGAGAGGCGAGGTCCTTAAGTCTTTCAAGGAAATGGTAAAAAGTGCTACTACTTCTATGGTAGTACCAAACAAAACAACCCAATTAACCATATTCTACGAAGACGGCCTCTATGGTTTCCTCCAATACACCGACAAGCCTATGGGTATTCAATTCAGAAAATGGATACGCCGTGATGTTCTACCTGAAATACGTCAAACTGGCGCATATGTGGCGGACAAGTCTAAACTAATCGAAATGACAGAATACCAAAAGAGCGCATCAAAAACCAGAGAGGCAAACGCTAGAGCTCGCGAAGCCGCTATTCTTCTGAAAATAGCTGGGGGATATGACGGAACATATAGACAAGTTCTAGAAAGCCATGCGACTAAAATTATCACAGGTGAATTCCTGCTACCGTTGCCCGAAGCTGGCATGAAAACATTTTCAGCAACAGACATAGGTAAGGAGTTAGGGATAAGCGCCAACATGGTTGGGATACTCGCGAATAGACATGGCCTTAAAACTGAGGAATACGGAAAGTTATTCCATGATAAATCAAGGAGTAGCAGTAAGGAGGTGGAAACTTTTAGATATTACGAAAACGTTATACCTGTACTTAGGAATTTGAACACATCGAGCGTTACTGGATAGGCTGGATTCCTTCAAGGACTTTGGTGTAATCCAAAAAAGTTCAACCGCTGTCATGGCGGTTTTTCTTATACCTAAAATGAAAGGATGTGATGCCGTGGCAACTATAACCGTTAATGGAACAAACGTACCGGAGGCGTCTAAGATCACAAACTCAATTTATATGATTGGCGACAGCAAACGCAACGCAGCAGGCACAATGAACCTCCAGTACATCGCCAACAAACGCAAGTACACCGTCGAATGGGGCACAATGACAGCGGCCCAACTCTCATCCATGATCGCGCTCGTAAAATCCAGCACTCCCCAATTCACCGCAACGATCCTTGACCCAGGTGTAAGTGGAGGAAG